>NZ_JBKFDK010000001.1:0-446552 GCF_046452435.1 Motilimonas thetidivivens | reverse complement strand
CGGCCGTTTAAAAGAAGACATATTAAGCCCACCCGCCAAACACGTACGCCTAACTGATGAAGACTCTGACGGGAACTGGGCACGAAATATCGGACAGCCACCTAAGAGCACCAAAGCTGGGCCAGCCAGTATTATGACTACGACCCCCTTGGTCGCGTTAAGCGCTGGCAATTACCGGATGGCCAGCAGGTTGACTATGAATTTCAACAAGGCCAACTAGCTGGTATTAACCTTAACGGTGAAGTGCTCACCCAACACCTGTTTCATCATGGTCAAGAAATCAAACGTAGCCAAGGTGCCCTCACCAGTGAATACCAATACGATGAGCAAGGCCGCTTAACCCAACATGCACAGCTGCAACAACAGTCACAGCATAAGTTCCATCAAGGCACCCGAGCCAGCGTCAAACAGCAGCGCCAATATCAATATTATGTGGCCGGTAACCTCACTCAAGTCACCGACAGTTTAAAAGGCGACAGGCAATACCATTACGACCCCCTCGCCCGCTTGTCTCATGTGCACGGCAATATCGATGAGCATTTTAAACTCAGCTACTATCAACGCGAGTGAAGTTCTTACATCACTCTAGCAAAACGCCCGCCAACTTAGTCAAAACTTAAACACCTTAGATGTGGGGCTTTTTCCTCCTCAAATCCAACGCTATAGCCTTGGTTTTGCGCTGCGAGCTCATTAATGGCGCGCTCATAACCCAGCGCGGCGGACTTTTCTAAATGTTGTCGCGATTGGGTGAGATCTTTAGTGAGCCCTTCGCCCAAATAATACATGCTGGCGAGTAAATAATGACAGAACTTGCAATCCTGATCGGCGCCAGCAAACAAATAGCCGATGCCATGACTGACTCCTGATTCTTCCACTGCATTTTCCAGTAAAAAGCACGCTAGGTTAAAATATGCCTTCAAAGCATGGTTTTTTCCGGCTTGTTCATACCAATGTATCACCTGCTGGACGCGATCTGGATCATCGCTGTCCTCTTGATAATACAAGGCTAGCGTATATTGCGCCGCGACCAGATCATGCTCTGCAGCTAGGGTTAAGTACGGCTTAGCGGCGTGTTTATCTAAAGGTAAAATCTCGCCTAAATAGTAGCGTGTGCCCACCACTTCACAGGCATATGCATCGCCAAAATCGGCCGCTTTAAGCATTAATTCTGAGCTTAGCTTTTGATTGTATTTTGAAAACTCAGGCTGATTATGCAGTAAGGCCAAGTTATACAAAGCCCATGTGTCTTGGGGGTCATCGGATTGAATGTAACCTTGCAAGTAATCATAAGCGCGCTCAGGATCTTGATATCGGTGCAGGTAAATGGCGCCTAAGTATTCCTTGGCTGCACTGACTTGCGCTTTGGCTTGTTCCAAATGATGCACGGCGGGCTCATTTTTTCCCTGCTCGAAATGTAACACCCCTAAATGATAATGGCTAAGCTTATCGCCCTGCTCGGCGGCTAACATCAGCCAGTGAGCCGCTTGTTGATGATTGGCAATCACGCCAATGCCGTATAGCAAACAATGGCCTATGTTCGCTGCCGCTTGAGTCCAGCCTAATTCATAGGCTTGATTAAACAGTTGCCACGTATGAAGCTTGCCTTGAGGATGGTCAAGGTCACAGTACAACCGTGCAAGTAAGTAATGGGCCTCGCCGGATGTGTGCGTTAAAGCTTTAGTCAGGTATATTTGCGCTTTATTAAGTTGCTTTTCACAGCCGCGGCCATGGTAATAGCAAAAACCAAGCTCTAAGCACGAGCTCAAACAATCGGCTTCATCGGCGGCTTTATGAAACCAAACCAATGCCTGTTGTTTCTCTTGTTCATCATCGCTGTTGGTGAGCGCCATCGCGTATATATTTTGACAAACGTGATGACCTAACTCGGCGGCGCGTTTTAACCAGAAGTCACTTTGCTCAAGATCAAGCTCGGTTCCCGTGCCATCTCGGTACATACAATAAAGGTTATGGGCAGCATCTTCGTCTCCTGCCGTCCCTGCTCGTAAATAATACTTAAAGGCTAAGGCGTCATTTTTTGCGACACCGCGGCCTTCATAATATGCAGATCCTAAGGTGTACATGGCATTCGCATCGTTTTTTGCAATGGCTAATGTCAGGTATTTAACCCCAAGCTCAACATTGGCAGGGGTGAGTCCAAGGTAGAGTTTACCCAGCAGCCATTCTACATCGTCAAAATAGCCTAAGGCTTGGTGATATAAGGTGATCGCCTTTTGCGGATCTTTTTCAACACCTAACCCCAGCATGTAGATCCGCGCGAGGTTGTAACAACTTGCCTCATCTTGATCTTGCTCGATAGACATTTCATACCAACGAATAGCTTGTTGGTAGTGATCATCATCTTGGCAATGATTTACACTGTGATAGCCAAGCTGAAATAAAATACTGCCCTGTTGATGGCCATGCTCGTAAGCGTGATGTAACAATTCAAGGGCATACACATTATCTTGCTCGACCCCTTTGCCATCACGATAGCATTGGGCTAATAAAAAAGTCGCGGTGGCATTGCCACCTTTTGCACCTTGCAATGCATGATAACAGGCGCGTTTTGCATCAATCTCAATCTCGTCTTCACCATAGTAAAAAATATGGGCTAAATTTTTGTGCGAAAGCGCATTACCTTGCTTGGCCGAGATTTCGTAATAATAGATGGCAGCCTCTAGGTTTTTGTCTACGTATTGCCCATTTTGATACATGGAACCCAGGTTATTGATGGCCCAAGTATGATGGTCAGCCGCAGCGATGGAATACCACATAAAGACATCTTTAGGGCTGTATTTGGCTTTTAAGCCATGCTCTGCCATCCAGCCCATCGCAAAGGCCGCCCAAGTGTGACCATATTGAGCTAAGGGCAGTAAATAGCTTTCAGCCATGGCAAAATCTTGCTCTACGCCATCGCCGTTGTTATATGCCCAGCCAAGAGAAAACTGCGCTTCAATGTCGCCAAGGGCGTAGGCCAGTTGCAGGCTTTTAATATTCTGGGTTTCGCCGTTAAGGGCAAATTCCCTTAAACCTGACGCAATTAAATCCGTGGTCGACATATTTACCTCTGCAGCAGAAAAACATTGTATTAGGTGCCTCGCTTAGAAGCACACCTTAGGACGAAATGAAGGGCTAACCCTAGCTTGTCACTTTGACCCCGATTAGAGTCAATCAGATAGCTCGGGGATAGAGGGGTCTTAAAAAAGCACAACAGCTCATTTATATCACAAAAACCTCAATAACCATTTAATGAGAAATCATTATTTTGTTACCAATTTTCAATTTTGTGATTTTGCATAATGACGCCAAGAGGCGCTCTAAGCGCTTGCCAAACAAGCCTCAAGTCGCAGCGGGTTTCTGGCAAACTCAAGGCTTACAAACAGCAAAACAGCGTACTTTACTATTTACTCAAACGTCCCTTGTCTAAACAGCTCCTTGCCTTTTTCGCCGATAATCAGCATGCGGTGGCCTTCGGTGAATGAAGGCCACTCTAACTTAGCGAGTTGGCTTGTGATGATGTCATCGCCAACCACATGGCGCCGACTCTTGTTATCCCGGCGAAGCGTACTTTCCTTTACCTGAAAAGCAACTAGGGTGATCAGCGCCCCGTAACTCAGGCCCAGATCGCAAATAATTTGCCTGAAGTCTTTACGGATATTAGTGGCATCCCACACAACATTTTGCTTTTTTGCTAAGGCAGTTTTTAGTCTGGATTTAGCCAGTTGTAACACTTGGCCGCGATGTTTTTGGCAGCTTCGTTTGCCATTGAGCGTTTCACGGATCGTGTCTAACGAAATCACCTCAAACCCGTTTAGGTTTTGCTCAATCCAAGTGGATTTACCACTACCGCTGACACCACACATAACGTAAAGATGGCTATAATCCTGTCCGCCTTGATAATTCTTCGCCACCCCTTGCTCGACCATATTGATCTGTTCAGTGGCAAGCTGGCGCAGGGCATAACCATTCAAATAGACCTGCTCGGCACGAGAGGCCTTGATCTGAATCGGCTTTAAAATCGCCTCAACGACGTCATCCTCACCCCATAGTTGGTACTCTTGGGCAAACATTTTAAACTGATCAAGCAAATCGATTTGTAGCGACTGATCACTGCAAGTTCGCCCTTGCATATCCGCAAGTTCAAGCCAATAGAGAAGCGCTAAATCTAGGTTCAAAGCCAAGTGTAAATAGTGGCTATAACCCATATTTTTGATTACCAGCCTCTTGTTCATCTGATGAAACCCCACCAGCCCAATAATGCCCCTGATGGCTTGGTGCTCAAGGGGCAACTCGGGCAGTTTAAGGGCTAAATAGCTCGCCCCTATCTCCTCGTGTTTTGGCGCGACAACACGCTCAATCCCTGACATTAGCTTACGCTTGGTGGTTATCGGTTTGGCGATGTCATGTAGCAAAGCAGCTAATATCAAAATTTGCCGATTGACGCCGGTGATATGCTTAGCGTCCGTGCTGAGTATGTTATACAGTTGGCTCAGTACCATATCGGTATGAATGGCCACATTTCCTTCGGCATGCCAAATGTTGTCTTGCTCGGTGTCGCTAAATTGGTGCAGTAACGGAAATGTATCCCCTAAATACCCAACACATTCAGCAAAAGTAGGCGTATGCGATATGGCTAAGCTGTTGAGCCAATTAGCAAGTTTGCTCATTTTAACCTCCCAGTTTTATGGCTTAAGCCATTGGGCACAACGTCTGCATGCATCCAGTGCTTATCACAGATCACATGATTTGGCCTCACCCATTTTGCAACACTTTGGTTAAATTGTGAGAAATGAAACGCATCTGCCACCCTCACTACGTAACCTTCTTGATGCTGGGTATCCAGCACTAGGTTTTTTATGGTGGTTTCACACCATGGGCCAAGGTACAACTCTGTTGGTGTGATCAGGCCAAGCTCTGCAAAAAATGCCTTACTGTCTTGCCAACTTAAGCATTCGTTGTGCTCATTCCATAAGGAAAAAGCCATAAAGTAGCTTGCTAATGCGTCATAACTAATCGAATGCCTTGCGTATAGATTTTCGCCGCAAATACGCCACCCCTTTGGTATGCGGTAACCAATCTCAGCTTGTAACCCTTTAACCCAAGCTCTTGATGGGTGAAACCGACTATCTAGCGAGCGGGCATGGATAAAGTCGTGGTAAATAGTGGTATTTTCGCCATCCATTTTTTCCGTAACAACAACTTGGCGATTTGCCAAACCACTTAAATTACCTTGGCGTATGTCATCATAGGTCGCCCCCGGTGACCAAGGTAAATGCGGGGTGCGAGGGTATTTTACTCTCATCATGTAACTCCATTGCTTATTGTTGTGATTGAACGCAACGTTCAATGCTTTGATCGTTTTAAGCACCGCATAGCCGCCCCCCATACTGAAATGGCGAAAAAACATGCGGTGTGGAGATGGAATTACATGGCTCTGTCCTCTACTGATCTGAACTCATACAACTAATACAACTTAGGTTAAGCCTAAATAATGGCTAACACTTTGTTTTATCATGCTTACTAACTCGTCATCCATGTATTGATAATCGTCGGTGATATCTAATACTTGAATGTCCTTATAGATTAATAACTTATTGAAGTTCGCCTGTAACCTCTCTTGGTGTTTTTGCTCCATAACAAAAATAACATCTGCCCATTGAATTATTTTGGCGTTCACCACTTTGTTGGCTTTAGGGCTGGTGCCCGCTGATTTAACGGCTAGCGCAGGATGATTTTTCCATACCTGCTCACCCGTTGGGCTTCGCCATTGGTTACGACTGCAAATAAACAGTACATGGGTAACTTGATGCTCCTTCATTAATTAGCGCCTCCTAGTTCGCCGCGCTCATGGCTTATACGAAACTTGGCGCCTTTAAAGGTTTTTAGCGGATCGCCACGTTCAACTTGCCAATGCTGTTGCCAACGGGCCTTTTCTTGTTGCGTTATTGTCGCCATTTGGCTGGCTTCAACCTTTTGCAGTAACATGGCCCTTGCCAAGCGTTTATTGGCATGTTGGCTGCGCTCACACTCAACCCGCACCGAAATGCCCGTTGCCAAATGCGTTGCTCGCACTGCTGAATCAGTGGTATTGACGTGTTGTCCGCCCGCGCCCGACGCGCGACATGTTTGAAAGGTCACGCTGTTATCCAGTTGGCTATCATCAATGTCGTACACTTGGCCGTTAAAAAACCAGTTTTTTCGTTTATGCTTAGGCCGATACTGACTTTGACATACCCATAACATGGCGCCCTGCCATGACAGTGCCAGTTGTTTCGCGCTCTGCTCTGGCGTTGAATCAAGTTGCAACAAGACTGATTTATAGCAATCACGCTCTGTTGCAGCGATAGCTTCAACCACATCCAGCCTGATACCTTTTTCGGTACTTTGTTTAGCGATCATTTTCAGCGCCAAGCCCACGGCTTGACAGCATTCCATTGGCCCTTGCCCAGCAGATAGTTGCAATAAAATCATCCCGCGCACTCCCCGTTGGTTTTAAAGGTTAAAACGGGGCGCAGTCTTGCCACCACCTCAATGAGACCCGCGTCGACCATATCGCTGATCACAGTTTCACATTTTTTATAGGCTTGCGGGGCTTCGTCAAATAACAGCTCTTTATTACCACACACCACGCGACTGCCTAATGGCGTACGGTATAAGTCTTCACGCTTGTATTTATGACCAAGACGACCATGACATTCACCGCGCTTCCACTTACGCCCCGCGCCGTGTGCGAGTGAAAATAAGCTAATGCGGCCCTTTTCAACTTGGCTTAAGTCATCCCCATTTGAGTTAACAAAAAGGGGGGTAACCAGATAACTGTGATCCCCCCGTGAACCCGGAATAACCACATAGCCTTTGTCACTGGGAGTGGCGCCTTTTCTGTGTAGCCAGCCATCACTGCCTTCGAGGTTTTTGGGCGAGACAAGGTTATGGTTAATGTCTAACGCACAATGGCCATTAGCGCGGATTGCTTCTAAAAATCGCATGGCAATTAATTCTCGGTTTAGCTCGGCAAAACGCACGGCTTCATCATGCTGGTGCATGTATTTTACGAAGTCGGCATCACTTTCAGATAAGCCATCGTGACAGTATTTTGCGATATGCGCCGCTAAAATAGATTGCCCTAATCCGCGTGAGCCCGAGTGCACCAAAAGCTGCAGCTGCTTTTTATTCAGCCCTAACTCATCTAAGACTGCTTGATTGTAAATCTCATCAATGGCCTGAAACTCAGCAAAATGGTTACCCCCTCCGATCGTGCCCAAGGCGTGATCATACCCTTGGATATGGATGTTTTTTTCGGCTTTTCGAGTGTCAATGACCAAGCGCCAACGCTCATCGAGAGGCTGTTCAACATGGGTAAATTTTTTAACTAACTTATCTAGATTGACTTTGGCAACCTTGGCAGAGGTTTGCCACAGCGTCATGCCACAACCTATGTCGTTTCCCACCAGCGCAGGGTAAATTTTACCGGTGGTAAAAAAGGCCGCCCCGATGGGATAGCCTCGGCCAGGATGTAAATCCGGCATACCGGCAACGCGCAGCATGCCCTCTAGCTGTGCTGTTTTGGTCAGTTGTTGTATTGCCAGCCCTTCAATCCACGTATTTTTAGACGCAATCAGGCTAACATTTTCAGAAATGTGTTGGACGGATTTGCCCATAATACCAATTCCTTTTTCTTGATTAGAAAAACAGGATTAAAACGAAAATCGAATTGGCAGGTCTGGATCTATTTTGAAATCAAAGGAAAGGAACGAGATTACGCAGTATTTGGCGAGATATACAAGATGTATAAATACGAATTTAAGCGGCTCGTTTCTTAACGGATAAGACCTGCAAAGGATGCTAATGTCAATGTCATGTTATTTACTCCTTTACAGTTAGTTGATAAATCGAGTTGATATCGAGCATTGTTGATAAGTGCTCATTAATTGCACGGCATGGTAGTCAGTTTTTGTGAGTAAAGCAACTGCAATTTTAGGTTAATTTGATTTATCATTCGGCGGCTTACGCATAGTTTATCCCTTACCCCTCATTACTTGCCCATTGTTGGAGAGCTGTATGCCCTTTAAAACGTTTATTTTTTGTTTTTTCAGCTTTTTCTTGATTAGCTGCGACGCCAGTCCCGACTACTTGGCCGAACTGAGACGCTATAAAGACACGGTAGGCAACTTTGTAGGCAAAGGCTTAACCGTTGCAGAGCGCGATGCGGATCTTGATTGGTATGTCGCAGACTTTCATAGCACAGCCCTAAAAAATGCCTCTCTGTTTGAATTTGCGCCTGATAATGATTTTAAGTTTGTGCGTAGCTACAAATTTTACGACGGCACTGGCCTGCTTTGGTCTTGGACTCATTCAGGTCGCCAGTTCAATATGATTTATAGCTTTGTCGGCCCAGGCACCGATGTCACCATAGTTGAAAACACCCATCACCTTACGGACGATGAAGTCATTATTGCGCTGTACTTTGAAGACAAATATCAAGCCATGTTAAATGTGTTTGAAGCACCTAAATGGCGTATTGTTGATCAGCCAATCACCTACCAGCCCGAAGCGCTGGGCTTTTTACATCTCGTTGGCGACATTTTTCAGGGCAAGGTTGCCACCCTACCTTATGTTCAAATTGAAAAATCGGGCTGTGCCTATTTACAAAACAATCAAGACATATGCACCGAGCTGCCCACGCCTTTCAAGCTATGGTTAAACGAGCATGCAACAAGTTTGTTTGGCGATAAATCCAAAGCCGGATTTGGCCTCAAAGTGGTTTACAACGATAAGGCAGAGTTTAGCGAGGTAATTGCGGCCTATCACTACAGTGAAGTGTACGATGAAAATGGATACCGACTTCTTAGTGACATCCAACTGCCTATTGCTAAAGGCTACCTAAATGAAGGCAGCCGGCTTAAGCTGCCGATTGGATACAGGTATTAGCAAAGGTTTGATTTTAGCTTCTGACGATCTGAGGCTGCTAACCTTATTTATTGAGTGTCATTCTTATTATTCGACAATCTTGCTCCCTGCTTGATGAATACAAGACACGATCTTTCCACCATAAACTTGTTGTTCATCTTGGGTCAGCTCAGTGGGTAAATTTAGTTTGTTAGGCTCTGCCAAACAATTTTGATACAGCTTGTTGATTAACTCTTTACACTTCTTCGTTGTTAGCGCTTTACTATAAAGGTAGGACTGATCCCTAACACTACACAAATGGCTACTTAAGACAGGTTCAAATGAAAGTAACCATTGCTCGGTTGCCAATTTATCAGCGTTGGCGCCACTACTGATTAGTAACGTCATGACTAATGATTTATTCAGTTTCATCGTTTCCCTTATTCACGAATAATCAAATCAATCGGCAACTCATCGTGCTGGTACTCAATAATCTTCAAATGATTAAACAGATAAAGGATATTGCTAAGCACCAACAAAATGGAGCTGACATATCATCAAGTATTCATTACACCCGATACTGCCCTAATTCAGGCGCGAGCATCAGGCCTTGGTTTTCAAGAATTGAATACGCTGTAAATAGGCAGCGCCTGTCATCAAATGACTGACCACATCCACGACCTTGCGGTTTTAGTATTCTGCGAGATACGTTCCCTTGGTCCACGCATTAAAAGCGCCCAGTGCGGGCCCTGCCCATATTTGATAGTCCATTTCACGCCCTACTTTGCCTTGATTTGACCAGCGGCTCGATAGGCCTAAATACCAGCGAAAGATCAGCGCCATTTTACGCTTTGGATTGTCTTGAGCCCGTTCGATTTGTTTCGGGTCGCGGCTATTAAACTTAATTAACTAACTCACTTGACTCCCCTGCTTTAACAACGAAGTGTAAATGGCAATAGTCACAAAAAGATAAAGGATTGTAATCCAACGTTATTGACAATGAAATCCATAAAAACCTATTATCGCGAGCTAACGCATTGAATTAATCGCAGGTCACCTTTTCGGGTTGGCTAATCACCCCGTTCGCAATACACAGGCAGTGAGCCCGCGCCGCCCAAACTCTCCGATAAGGATCGCAAATGCAAAAACGCCTGCTGCTCACCCTATTTATCACCTTGTTTAGCACCCCTATGCTGGCTCAATCCACGGCAAAATCGCGCTATCAACAAGGCCATAACGATGAACTTATCATCACCTTGGCAACCGGCGACACAGTGATAACCAATATCTTCTCAGCACAAGAAACCGGCGCCGAATTCAGCGTTTTGACCGAGTTTAATGGCCAAGACGCGGTTTATTACAGCAGCCGAATGGACGAGCTTTACTTCACCTTCAGCCGAACAAACCCTAAACGTATCGACTGCGTTTACGCCAGTTTACACACCCAAATTAACGTACCGGTGAGAAAGTTTCGCTGTGGCTTAAACGAAACCATCTCACCTAAGCTATTTGAGCAACATCGTGATGACTTTGCCCATACACTGCCCACACTCGCTACCGACCCGAACATTGCGGCGCAAGTTAACAGCAAAGGCAAGGTGATCATTCCCGTTTCACAAGGCAATGGCTTTGAAGTGCAAGCCGTTTACACCACACAAAACCTCGCCGATGGTCAGCCGGATCTATTTATTATTCAACATGGCGAATCAACCAAGATCAACGCCGAGGCGTTTTATGTGGAATACCTTGGCAAGGCAAAAAACCTTAAAGCGAACAGGCTGTTTAAATCCGTTAACAAGGAAAACACCGAGTTCGCACCGGTCACGGAATAATAAAGAGATAAACAACCATCCGAGGCAGTCACCCAACAAAATACAAAGCATCAGCATAGATATAAAGACCCGCCCCATAACCACCTTCATTAAGGGCTTACCTTAATAAACCTTCACATCTTGGTTTTTTTCAGCGTCGTTATTGGCTTTAGCCAGCAGCTCAATATCACCAATGTTTAATAGGTTTTTGCCATAGTAGCGATACTCGCTGTTAACCAGTTTGTTAGCTTGTTGCAGTTCTTCCGAAGGTTTGGCCCATTGGTCGCGCGGGAGCGGCTCGCTCCAAGCTTGCATGGCTGGGGTGACGCCGCGGTGGATAACATATTTAAGGCGGTAGTTGGTTAACAAAATACCAAAGGGGGTGCCGTTCACATACCACCAAATCTTGATCCAAAGGGGAATGTCTTTTTCTTCGCAGTTATGGCTTTCACAATATTCACGGCGAATAGCGGCGAAGCTTTCGGGGCTGGGCTCGGGGATGTCATCGGGGCCGTATTCCATAAAATGTCGGATCATTTCCCATTGCGCCGCCGCTACTAACATATTGCCCGTCCCCACTTGCGCTGCTGACCAAAAATGACCGTGATCGTCTTCATCGTTAGCACCAATAAACAAGGTAGCACTGTGCACCATGGCATGGCCGGTAAAACCACTGCCTTGACCCACTAAGGCCACCACCTTTTCCCAAGGCACCACTTTGTATTCGGTTTGCTTTAGCTTTTCATTCCAGCGAGAAAACATCACCTCGCGGCGCTGGCGGTGAAAGCGAAGGGGGGCGGCGCGAGCTATATCTTTATTACTGCTGATAATTATTCCAAAGGTGAGTACTAGCCCTAAAATAATAACGGGGCTAGCATAAGCAAAAGAAGTAAAGACCTCTCCCCAGATAATAGCATCCCAAGACACGTCTCGGAAAAAATAGGAGTCAGCACCCTCCTTCCATTCAAACCAGTTGTAGAAGCTGATACCAAAAGTAGCACTGTAACTTGCCCAGCCGAATACAATAGCTAAGATAAGTACATATTGCGCCTGAAAAATACTGCCCTTCGCCCCGCCAATATCAATATAATGCTCACACTTCTTTGCTAACAAATCACAGGCATTGGCCTTAGGTATGTTAGTGGCGACCGGCAAGGGGCTTAAGGTGATGCGTTGACCTCTGCCTTGTACTTCGCTGCGCCCCGCTTTAAAAGGCATTTCTTGTTTATCTGTCATGATTGCTCTCGTAAAATGGCGGGCCTTGAGGCTCGACTTACCTCACCTTCCAATATCACAAAAACATAAAATTCTAACTCATTTTAATTGATAGTTATATCTCTATTACTTACTATGGCGACTAATTTATTGAATCTATGAATAAATAATTTTGCGAATACATCGATGTATTCACTACCTAGGGCAAGAGCAAGTCAATCAATGAAACGCCTTCTTAAGCATCGCAAAACGGGGATGATTCAATCAATCCGAGTGCTCTTCTACAAACTACAACCCTATTTAACCGAGAAGTTAAAAACCAAGCAGGGCAAAATTGTCCTTGGCGTTGCTTTAACTACCATTTACTTATCTTATAAGGTGTTTGCCGACGACATTGCTTTTTGGTGGACTAAAGGCATACCAGAGCATTATATAAAAGTAGGCAATGCCTACCTGTCCGACGTATCCACCGAACTCAAAGGCGTTGACCTAGTCAGCAACACCCTTACTTTTCAAGGTGTAAAGCCCAAAGGCTGGCAGGTTAAAGCTGAACTAAAATGGTCTTCATCTGGCCGAAAATGCACTACACGTTCAAGTTGGGCCGAAAATCCGGTATACATCCCCACTCGTTATAATTCAACTTTTTATGGTATCGACTTAGGCGAACGTTATATTATCACCCTGCCACAGACCACTAACTGGCACATCAACCGCTGCGACGATAAATTAAAGCAAGTCTATTTAACTTTTTATAACAGAGAAGCCCATTCACCAGGCACTCGGTTACAGTTTTTTGGTCGTGATATACCGATTAATAAAAAGAAGCATGGGTATATGGCTGATGAACAGTGGTTTTGTACCAAAGAAGATAATAAATACACGTATAGCGAGCAAGCCCCCTATGAACTCAATTGCCGTATCAAAGGCGGTAATTACAAAGGGCAAATTCACCATGATGAGATAACTGACCACACCATCAACTTCGATATCTATATCGATGGTGAAAACTGGGATGCTGATGATTAGTGATCCCTACCACTACTTTTGGTGTGCTACCTAACATCTTGTCGATTTGTAAAATCAGGTTATTAATTGTTTGTATTTTTATCGCTGATTTGGTCAGGGCAAACGCATGAATGTTTTTTGAGCGTTTAGTGGTGTTTTCTTAGACGAAAATCTGTCGCAAGGATGCGGCAGTTAAGTCATCACCAATTATTGAGGGATGATTTCACGACGTTTCGTATAAGAAAATTCCACTTTGTTCGCTTGGTTGATTGCATTTTGTACACTCATGCGCTCGCCCTATGATTTGGTAATGAATCACATTATGAAAAACGGCCTTTTCTGTTCCCAAATTTTTATAGCCATGAGGTTGGTTGGCGTTAAATCGAACGGCTTGACCCGCCGTTAATCTGTGCCACTCACCTGCAAAGAAAACAGCCATCTCACCACTAATGCAAAGTATGTGTTCTGTTACGCCTAAATTATGAGGTTCAGATTGGTGCTGATAATGAGGTGCCAAACTAATTTCAAAAATTTCAAAGCCAAGGGTTTGTTCAAAAGGGAATAATAGGCTGACAAAGAATCCCTTATTTAAGCTTTCTTGGCGCAACTCGGCGGCATCTCTAAACATACTCTCAAGTATTTCTGTGCCTGGCGGGGCAATAAAGCGAGAAAAAGACGTATTAAAACCTGATGCGATTTGCCAAAGCTTAGCCACAGTGGGGCTCGATTCTCCCCGTTCAATTTGACCTAACATCGCTTTACTGACGCCTGTCGCTTTCGCTGCAACGTCTAGACTCCAGCCTTTTTCTTTTCGTAATTGTCGTAGGTTTTCCCCAACTGATTTATCCGGTTGCATATTATTCCTTAATCTTTTCTTGTGCGTTATAACGCACAAGTGTTATGTTGTTTGTATGTTATAACGCACAAACAGTAATGGAGAAAGGATGAAGATTAAATTTTCACACATTAGTACCGGATTTATTGCCGTTTTTATTGGTTATGCCAGTGCCGCAGCCATTATTTTTCAAGCAGCAACCAGTGCTGGCGCCTCCCAGGAGCAGATCACTTCATGGTTTTGGGCCTTAGGCATCGGTATGGGCGTATCGACTATTAGTTTGTCATGGCATTTTAAACAGCCAATTGTTACTGCTTGGTCAACGCCCGGGGCTGCGCTATTAGTGACCTCATTACAAGATGTGACAGTTGGGCAAGCGGTGGCGGCTTTTATGCTTTGCTCGGCATTGATCACTTTGGTAGGCGTGTTAGGCTGGTTTGATAAACTTTTATCGCAGATCCCAACCGCCATCGCATCGGCCATGTTAGCTGGGGTGTTGTTGCAATTTGGGCTGGGGATATTCACAGCGTTACTCGATGAATGGCTGATAGTGGTGGTCATGCTCGCGGTTTATATCATCGCTAAGCTTTGCTGGGGGCATTATTTGATCCCTGGGATCATGGCCATTGCAATTTTGCTCAGTGCGCTAACGGGTAAATTAGATACTTCAATGATGGAAATAGGCCTATCAACGCCAACCTTTATCATCCCTGACTTTCAGTGGCTTACTCTAGTCAGTGTCGGCATCCCTTTATTCATTGTTACTATGGCATCGCAAAATTTGCCAGGGTTTGCGGTATTAAAGGCCAATGGATATCAGGTTAATGCATCGCGTATTATCACTGTAACCGGACTAACTGGTTTAATACTGGCTCCTTTAGGTGGGTTTGCATTTAATCTAGCAGCACTCACAGGGGCGATTTGTATGAGTGACAATACAGATAAAGACCCCAAATTACGCTATTTAGCTGCTATCGCAATGGGCGTATTTTATTTGTTAGCTGGGGTATTTGCAGCCAGCTTTGTATCGCTGTTTACGCTTGTTCCGAGTGCAGTGGTCATAACCTTAGCAGGTTTAGCTTTAATGCCAATTTTGTGCCGCTGTTTAATGAATGCGCTGGTGGATTCCACTGATAAAGAGCCTGCATTAATGGCGTTTTTATTAACGGCGTCTGGCATTAACTTATTGGGGATTGCCAGTGCATTTTGGGGGTTATTGCTGGGGATGATTTGCTACTGGTTACAACAAAAAAGGGTGGCTGTCGTATAGATGTGGCGTGAGCGTTTCAAACCGAAACCCTCACGCTTTTTCTTTTTAAGGCAGTTAGAGGCGATACTGCCCCAACTCAGGCGCTAGCATCAGGCCTTGGCTTTTCAGTAATTGAATACGCTGTAAATAGGCAGCGCCTGTCATCAAATGACTGACCACATCCACGACCTTGCGGTTTTGGTATTCTGCGAGATACGTTCCCTTGGTCCACGCATTAAACGCGCCCAGTGCGGGCCCTGCCCATATTTGATAGTCCATTTCACGCCCTACTTCGCCTTGATTTGACCAGCGGCTCGAAAGGCCTAAATACCAGCGAAAAATCAGCGCCATTTTACGCTTTGGATTGTCTTGAGCCCGTTCGATTTGTTTCGGGTCGCGGCTATTAAAGTGCGCCACCGTGTCTTGCCAAATTTGCTCTAGGGGCTTTCTAAACACTTGCGTTTCTAACTTTTCACGCTCAGCGGCTGGGATAGCGTCGATGCTGTCATATTGCTGATACAGATCGTAAAGCTTTTGTGCGCGCATTGGGAACAAGGTACCGCGTTTAACCACTTGTAGCTGCACGCCCATTTCAAACATATCGGCCGCCGGTGCCATGGTTACATCGGCCATTTCGGTGGTGGCTAATAACTTTTTAGTATGCTCACTGGCGCCCGCCTCAATACAGGCTTGGTTAACCGAGCCGGTCACGATAAAGTCGGCGCCCATAGCAAAAGCGGCTAATGCCGCACTTGGCGTGCCAATACCGCCCCCCGCGCCCACGCGCACAGGCTGAGCAAATTGATATTGCGCTTGGAGCTGATCGCGAAGGCTTATCAATGTGGGCAATAAAGTCACTAAAGGACGATTATCGGTATGGCCACCCGAGTCTGCTTCGGCGGTGATGTCATCGGCCATCGGCACCTGCTGCGCTAATTCAAACTGCACTTGGTTAATCAGGCCTTGAGCCAATAAGCTTTGCAGCATTTTAACCGGTGCTGGCTTGATAAATTTTTCGGCAACTTCGGTTCGTGATACCTTGGCAATTACTTTATTGGCGATCACTACCTTGCCCTGCCCATCTAGGCTTAAACCGGCCGCGCGATAACGCACTATGTGCTCGGTTAGGCCTAAAAACGCCGAGGCTTCTACGGTGTGCACGCCATGGCGAAGGTAAAGATCAACACAGCCTCGCTCCAATGCGGGCTCACTTGGGCTGTGGATCAAGTTAAACGCATAAGGGCCATTAGGCAATGCGGCTTGAATGGTGTTAATGGCTTGCTCAACCCGAGCGGGCACTAAACCGGCTGCGCCAAATGAGGCCAAAAATCCGGCCTTACCTAAGGCAATCACCATCTCTTCTGAGGCAATACCGTTGGCCATGGCACCGGCGTAATACGCATAATTGACGCCGTGACAGGCTTTAAAATCACTGCTGCCTAATTCGGACGCGTCGCCCGCTGGCGCAAACGCTAATAAGGTCGCCGCCTCACAGCCATTGGCATCAGGGCGCAAGCTAATGCCATTGGCATCGTTAAAAATAAAACAGTTTTGCGCTAACTGGCGCAGTGCCGTTTGGTTAGCTTCGTTAAATTCGATGGTATTGGTTGTCATTGTTTATTAACCCTTAACTGCGACAGCGTCTGCTGCGTCTAGCTCGCTTGCTTTAAGGCAAAGCGCAATGTCTGTGACTTCATAAATGCGAAGGCCGTCTTTGGATAAGTCGGCATTGGCCACCAGCGTGACCTGATTTGGCTCGCGAATGATCTTGGTGATATGCACATTGATGTTCATCAGTGTATTCAGTGGATTGATTTGACCACGGTATTTCCACTTCACTTCACTGAGTAGCGCCGTAAACTTAGGCGATGCCAGATCGGCTCCTAAATCTTTTTTCAATGCAAATACTTGCATCACTTCAATGATGGCTTCGACGCCGAGCGAGCCCGGCATCACCGGATCTTGATGGAAGTGAAATTGGAAGAACCAATCACTTGGATCTATGGTGCGCTCGGCGTAGCAATAGCCTAATTGGTGGCTGCCACTGTTTGCCAATAAATACACGGTATCAACAAAATTTAAGCGCCCACCCGCTAAGCGATAATGAGGACGCGCAGGATCGATGGCAAACAAGGCATGCTGTGGATCGGTTAAATCAATGCGCTCAGGCATTTGGCTGGTGCCTAGGGTTTGCGCATCTTGCTCTAAATACCAAGCTTGGCGCACCTTGCCGTTATCTAAACCAAGCTGATGGGTTAATGCTTCGGCTTTAAAGTAGCCAAATACCGCGCTGCCTTGATAGAAAGGCTCACCGTCGGTGGATAGCACAAAATCAAAGCTTTGAATGATGTTGGTGCCCGCAATCACGGTGGATTTAAGCAAGGATTCGTTAACTATGGTTTTGCCGCGCAGGTCAACCTCGCGCAGCAACTTGCCTTGACCGTCCAAGTTTCTAAAAAATAGCTCGGTGCCGGGAAAGCCGAGTGTTGTGCCCATGTAGCCCGAAATAAAGCCATTAGGCTGCAATGAGATTTCCATCAAGATGGAATACGGCATATAGCTGGCATGGGTGTTGGCTTTAAAATACCACGCATCGGCGGGCACGTCGTACTCGGCGACACAAGATGCCGGATTTTTCAAATCACCACGCTGGCCTTGCACATCAATGACGCGAGTGGTCAATTGCAGGTCGCCACACGGGGTGCGCGGTGGGATGAGGCCATCGTAGATGCGGTAATCTTCGCCAAAACACTGACAAATATCGCCGGTCGCAAACTCGAATAGATGATACGGCGTAAATGGCAAGGTATCGGGCGTGCGGTTTTCACCTGCGACGAAAGGTGCTGGTACGTGCTTTAATGGCACCACGCCTTTGATTTTTGCTGCTGTTAAATCGGGGACCTGTGCCATTAATGGCGCACTGGTTAACGGCGCAGTTAAAGTGCGTTTGGCCACGCCCTTGATCATCACGCCCAAGTTTTTAAAGTCCACTACCACCTTGCCGTTTAGCAAAATATCTATGTTGGCTTTGGCATAAGGCATGGGCGTTAGGCCAATTTCGGTCACCTGCATGCGATAGACCAAGGTGCCATGTTGCGGTAACACTTGCCCTCGACAGCGCACTTTTTGCGGCTCATTGGCCATTGGCTGAAAGCGTCCTTGCTCGACTAAGGTGTGCAGGCCTAAATACATCATATAAAATTGCAGTAATTGGCCACAGCCTTCTGCCATTAAGGAGCCCGCCATCACTTGATCATCTTTAAAGTGACAGGGGAAATACCAGTGATCGGGGGCAAGCGCTTTCTCGCCTTGTAATTCCCCTAGCCCCCAAGGACCACCATGAATGTCGATGTTGGAAACTTGTTCGATCATTAAGAATTTTTCAGACGAAAAACAAAGTGATGAGTCTTTGTCGGTGGCGTAATCTGGGCCAAAACAGGCCGCGACATCGCCTTGGATCAGATGACTGATTGCTTTGCGATCAAACGCCTTGGCGCTATGAGTTAACAGCGGCGTAAAGCTTTGCTTTTGTACCTTGGCAAGGGCGTTTAATTCATCTTGGGTTTTGATCACGCCTTTGCCATCGGCCAACTCTTGGTCGGTGAAAAAGCCAGCGCAACCGCCATCCATTTTCAGCACCATTTTCTCGCCGACAAAACACTCGTAAGAGAAGAAAAACAATAAGGTCTCACCGTTGCGCGCAAAGTGGTTAATGCTGATGTCATAGCGCAGCGTATCACCGCCTTTGGGCAAGTCATCTAAAAACGTTAAGGTACAATCAAGCAAGCGATACACCCGCTCGCCTTTGTTTTCAAGATCGATACCCAAGTAGCTGATCAGCATTAAGTCGCATTGGCCCGATTCCACCGCCACCGCCCATGGGATCTGGCCGTCGACCAAATACGGCGCATCCACGGGAATATCGTATTCCGTGGTCATGGTGCTGGGTTTGTATTGATTAAGCTGCGCGTTAAGCTTGGTGACCCGCGACACCAATAAGTAATCCGTGGTGGGCAGGCGCACGCGTCTGGGGTAAGTGTCAATAATGGCGTAATCAGGGCCAAATACCTTAGCGATACTGCCTTCTGAATATTCCACCAAGTCTTGATAATTCCAGATTTCCCCGGCTTTGGGTTGATACTCAGCGCTAGCTTTGTGCGCTTTTTGCAGCTGGCCGCCTCGGCCAAAATTAGGCGTGCGCTGCGCTAATTTTGCAAACGCTTGTAAGCCTTGGCTGCGGGTTTGTTGTAACTGCTTGGCAGCCTCGCTAACGTCAGCGACACCAAAAGCTGCGGATGATTTAAGTTGCTGTGACAAGGTGTTTCCCTGCTCTATGATGGTTTGAATAATCGATGGCCCGCCCAAGGTAACGGCTTTGACTAAGCCGACTTTATCTACCCTTGGCTCAGTAATGACTTTGGGCTGTACAGCCCCTTGAATGTAAACTTGGCTGACGCTGTGATCAATGGCTTGCACGTAGCTCAGCGCGAGCTCACCTTGCGCTGTTTGATTTAGCTTCACTAATTGGCTCAATAGGCTAAACATGCCCGATGCCGCGTAGAGATGGCCCGTCTGCTTAGCACTTTGCATTATATTGGCGTGAGGGTGACGCGCCTGCACGTTTTGCGTAAGTTGCTTGATCCCAGCCGCGCTGTCACTGCCACAGACGTCAACGAAACGGACATCGTCATCAAGATCTTTGCGCGTTTGTTCACTGAGTAACGCCGCTGCGCTGTAGTTTAACCCTGTGATGCGGCCGTACTCATCAGCTTGGCTCATGAGATCACCGCCGTGATCATTTGCCAACCGCAGCACAATCGCCCCTGCGCCGTCACTGACATGGCCGACAAAATCTGCGCTGATTTGCTGGCGCAGCGCAAAGTTTTCAGCGCTGCCCGCTAAATCAACCGCCGCAATCACCACGGCATCAACTTCGCCGTTGACCAGCATGTCCTGCGCCACTTGTAAGCTGTGATAGACCGAGTTTTCTTCGTTGGAAATCGTAAACGCCGGGCCGTTAAAGTCCCATAGCGAGGCAATACGCGACGCCATGATATTGCCAATAAAGCTGGTGTATTGGTTTAGCTTGGCCGCCCCTAATACGCTGTCCATGGCAATTTGTTGCAGCTGCGCTTGTTGTGCTGGGCTTAGCTCAATCCCAGCTTTGGCTAGACTGGCGGGCAGCTGAGTAGATAAATTTACCCGGCCACGAAACTGATGGGTTTCTGGCTCGGCCGTCATGGCCACCAGCACGGCGACATTATCACCGACTTGAATTTGGGCATCACGCAGCGCTTGATCGGCCACCTTCATCATCAATAACTGCTGTGGGATCAAGGCATCATCGTCATTGGGCGGCACTTTAAAATGCATAAAATCGAGCTCAAACTCGCCAATAAAGCCGCCATTGATGTTAGCTGCGCTGCTCAGTAAGGTTTGCTCCATGCCCTTCCAACGCTTTGCTGGCAAGGGCACAAAGACATCTTGCTGCGCCGTAATCATATCGGCAAACACCTTGATATTAGCCGCTTTGCCTACGTGACACGCCATGCCGGTGATCGCTAATTCTGCTTGGTTTTCATACCGAGTGGTAGACGCATTTGCGTCAACGGGTCGATTAGCATCATAGCTCTGTAACACCAAATGAGCATTACAACCACCAAAACCAAACGCTGACACCCCCGCGGTTTTAACTTGCTCAGTACGAGCTGGCCAAGGCTGGGTATGAGTCACTAATTGTGGCTCGCCCCACCCTTGATTGGCCGAGCTAATGGCCTGTTTAATCCCGATACTGGCCGGGATCGTCTCATGCTCCATCGCACATAAGGCTTTGATAATACTTGGCATGCCAGCTGCGGTTAGCAAGTGCCCTATATTACCCTTGACCGAGCCAATGCGCGGCACATCGTCGCCATTACCAAAAAATTGCGACATGGAATTAAGCTCAACTTTGTCACCCAGCGGTGTGCCCGTGGCATGGCATTCAACGTAATCCACATCCGCTGGCTGTAAATTAGCTTGTTGGTAAGCGCGCTGGTACGCCAGTACTTGGCCTTTGCTGTTGGGACTAAGTACAAATTGGCCGCGGCCATCGTTCGACAAGCCCACCCCTTCGATGGTGGCATAGATCTTGTCTTGATCGCGTATGGCATCTTCAAGGCGTTTGAGCACTAACACCCCTGCGCCTTCACCGGCAAACAAGCCTTGGCTTTGCTGATCAAAGGGCGCAGACACGCCATTGGCCGGATAGGCTTGGAAAATCGAAAAACCCATGTTGATAAAAAATGGATCTGAGCCCGACACGGCACTGGCTAGCATCACATCGTTACGACCCGCCAACAGCGCATCACAAGCCAGTTTTACGCTGTATAAAGAAGAAGCACAGGCCGCATCCAAGGCATAATGACCGCCGCCAAGTCCCAGCGCCTGCGCCACTATGGAAGCACTAACCCCCGCGCCGAGAGCTAGCTTTGCTTCGGGCGCACTGACGTATTGTGACTCAAAGCCGGCATCAAAGGGCTCGAGTTTAAAATCAGCGCCAAGCACATCTTGTAGGCCGCGCTCTAGGGCTTGATGATAAAGCGGCAAAAACACCCGATTTGACTGACTGGTTGGGAATGACAGCGCCCCTAGCACTAAGCCGGTTTGTTGCAGCAAGCTTGCATCTGGCTTGATACCCGCATCATTCAGCGCCTGTTTGCATACCTGTAATATCCAGTGCTGGTGACAATCAAGGCCAGCAAGTTGCTCAGGCGAAAGCTGATAGCCTTGGCTATCAAACACAAAGTCATTAATGTAGCCACCGCGATGGCAATAATGCTTGTCGTTTTGTCCTTTTTGCCCAGCAAACAATTGCGGTTCAGCGGTTTGACGTGCAGGTTTTACCTCAGTGCGTGAGTCCTGTTGCTGGATCAGGTTTTGCCAAAATCCATCACTGTCTTGGCTATTAGGAAATACATGGGCGACGCCTACAATGGCAATACTGGTCATTAAATTACGCTGTCCTGTGACTGAGAAATGGATTGATAATCATAGGGGCCAAACAAGGGGGCTAAGTTTATCGCAAAACCTAGACTAATAAGTTGCGCTAGAAGCCCAAGTAGGCTGCGCGACATTGTTTGCCCTTTGCTATTAGTGGCAAGGCATAAGTGGGGTAAATCGGCATAGATTTTATCTAAATAGGTGGTACACGCCCTGCCCGCGCCCACTTCAATAAACACCCGCGCCCCCGCTGCGTGCACTTGTTTGGCCAATTTTTCAAAATCCAGCGGCTGACAAAAACAGTCGCTAATGCTTTGACTGATGGCCGATGTGTTGATGGCCACCCTTTGATATTGGCCGCTTGAAAACAGTTGTATCGGCTTGCTACTGCTTGCCATGGCGTGGCCTTTATCGGCCAGATCTAAGGTAAAAATTGTTTTAATTTCATCGTGATAAAACTGTGCCGCTGGGGTGTGCATGGCCGTGACAAAGCCGACTTTAACCGCGCGACAACCACTTTGGCTAAGTATTTGCGCGCACCGAGCGCTATCACCTTGCAAAATACCGCTGTCGCCGTGATTGATGGCCAACCAAGCTTTATCATTTGGTGCTAGCCAAGGGGCAAGTTTTGCTGGGCTGCGCACCGAATAGCTGGCCCAATTGATTTTTCTATCTAGAGCTTGGCCCCATAATCGCGCCACCCCTTGCAATGCCCCGGTAATACCTTGGGTAAACGCCGCTGAGCTGCGCAATCGCTCGCCCAGTATTTGCGGTGACTGCCACAGACCTAGGCCCGCCCACATACTGACCTCACCTAAACTGTAACCAAATGCAAAGCGCGGACTGATTTGCCACTCGTCTTGTAACCATTGGCTAAGTAGCCAAGCACTGCCCACGCCCGCTTGAGCTAAGGTGGTTAACTGGTCTGTACCTTGGCCATCGCGGCCAAAGTGTTTATCCGCGAGTAATTCGGACAAGTCACCTTGACTGTCTAAGCGCTGATACAAGACGGGAAAATAGCGTGATAAACCATCAAATTGGCCTGCATAACAAGTGCCCACGCCGGGATAGACAAAACACAAATTAGCTGGCGTTAAGCCGTTTGCTAGACTCTGAGCTAAGCTGCGACAAACACTGCCATTGGGCGTAGTGATTGGGTCAAAGGTGATTGGTGCAACATAGCCATCGCAGCCTTGGTTTTGTGACTTTTGTGGCTCCTGTTGTGCTTTATCTTGCTGGATCAGGCGCGCGAGTAAATGAGATATTTCATCGCTCAAATGTTCAACTTGCTTAGCGACAAGCACGGCCACACAAGCTCGCGGCACTGCCTTATCACTATCTGCTTGATTAAACGCAGCGGCAAAAATGGGCTTAGAGGCCTGGCTAAAATGAAGAGCGGCCGATTTCAGCTGCGCCATCAGCTGATGGGGGGCTGAGTCTTGCCATTGAGCTTGTTGCAATTGAGTCAGCAAAGCAGTTAATTTCGCGATCAACTGGGCCTTACTGCTGGCTATGACAGGTAAAAAACCTTGCCAGCCAATCGAGCCTGCGGGTTCAGCTTGAGCGAGGTGATCAGCGCTTGCCAGCCATGGCCAAGGCGTTGGCGCTTTTTGGCCTTGTTCAAATTCTATTTCGACGGCGCCGCCAAGGCCTGTATCCACTATTTCTAATCTCACAATGCGGCTCATTGGCTGGTTAGATGCGTTTTTTGCGTACCAATAGCGGCCATCACTGTGTTGGCGCTGTTTTAAACATTGTAATAAATGAAAAATAGCCTCGGCCAATTGATGAATAGCTGGCTGATGCAGCCTTTGCGTATGCACATCTTGATTGGCTAATTTGTCTGCCGAGTCATTCATCTGTGTTTGCGTAGTGGCTAAGCATAGACGCGCCACAACGGGTAACCCTAGCTTTAACGCCACTGGCATCGGCGCAAAATCAAGGGCTAACGTTAGTTGCAGCGTCTGCGAATTAACCACGTCTGTCTTAAGTTGGCCTAACAACCAAGCCGGTAACTGGGCGGGTTCAAGAGAGATAAATATAGATGATCGGGTGTCATTATCTTTAGCAAGCAGCGCTTGACTATTCCACTTGGCCAAATCAAATGCCGAGCCCAATAACTGAGAACAAAAAGTAAACCACTGCGCTGCGCTGTCAATCACAGGGCCGCCAACATCCGCAGCTGAAACCGGCTCAATACGCTGCCACGCCTTGGCGCGAGCTGGCAATTGGGCTAAAGCCAAGCAAAACTCTTGGCTTAAATCCATGACCCGTAAAGAGTTAAATTTAGCGCCCGATTGGCCATCGCCGCACACGAGTTGCATGCGGGTAATGGCCCATTTGATCCGGCTGCGGCTGTTGCTTGGACTGGCTATCAAGACGTCTGGCTACCTTGTGTGGCCAGTTGCTTAGCTTGATTTCCTTGGTTTCCTAGTGCATCGGTTAACACTACCTTGCCCTGCTCCATTTTAACCAACAATTGTCCCTGCTGATCATAAATGGCCACATCGGCGACAAGTTCACTGCGTTGCACTTGCGGTTCATGCAGATAAACAAACAGTGTCTGATCGGCTGCTGGCCTTTGGTAATAATGCACCTTGGCCGCCGCCACCGGCAGACTGGCTTTACCTAATTGGTATTTAGCCCAAACTAACATCGCCTGATATAACAAATCGTCTGCCAGTAAGGCACTGCCTGTCACTTCAGCGTCCGCTTGGCTAAAATCACCAAAGTAGCCATCTCGACTTGGCGCTATTTTAGCGACAAACACACCTTGGCGTTGATCCAAGTGCAAACAGCGTTTTAAGCCACAAAAGTCATGTTGATGAAACAAGGTGCCATCTTGATACCAAGTATTAGCAACATCATCGCTTGCTTGATCAGCCTGTATTTGCCATTGGCCAACAAACTCAGTGCGCGGGGCCGCTGTTGATTCTGCTTTGCTCGCTAGAGTTAGCGTTGCACCGTAGTGAAACACGGTGCGCATTTGCTGTTGCCCTGTGCGCTGGCCTTGACTTGAAATCCTTGCTTGCAATTTCAGTTGCGGCGAGGTGGCTAACACGGTCAATTCCAATTGCAGAGTCATGTCATCTTGATTTTTTAGGATCACGCCTTGAAATAGCTGATAGTCGCTGATTTCAATTACGCGATGATCCCTTAACCAAAGCTGTGCCGCCTGCGCCATCCAGCCAGTGGCAAACACGGTGGGTAGCACCGCATGGCCAGCTACTTGATGGTCGTTGACAAAAGCATGGCGTAGCACACTGATCGCCTTGTGCTCTGTATGTACATTGCCAAGCGCAGGTTTAACGTGCAACAAGCCACTAGTGTGATTTGCTTGCTGCACCTGTGGCTTTTTTACTGCGATCTCTTCGCCAGCGCTGGCGTTCATGTCCGATCCAACAATCACTTGCACTTGGTGTAAATCGCCTTGCACCATCTGGCTGGCAAACAGATTTGCGCCGCCATCAATCGGGATCACATACACGCCGCGTTGCTCAAACATACGCTTAAGCTCAGGCGTTACCATACCGCCATCCCACGGGCCCCAGTTGAAGCTAAGCACTCGTGTTGTTGGATAGGTTTCCGCTAGGCTTAACGCGGTTTTATTTAAGATTTCATTGGCGATGGCATAATCAGATTGGCCTTTATTGCCATAAAAACCTGCCGCCGATGAAAATAATGCAATGTGCTTAAGTTGGCTAAGATCAAGCGCCGCTAAGATGGCACTTAAGCCCTCAATCTTGGTGTTAAACACCCGCTCATAGTCACCGAGCTTTTTGTTTTCAATTAAGCCATCGGCCAGTACGCCAGCGCCGTGGATCACCCCAGTGATCGCCCCAAAGGTCATTTTGGTTTGCTCAACCACGCGCGCCATTGCCTCGGCGTCGGTGACATCGGCTGCCACATAGTCAACCACACCGCCCGCTTGTTCAATGGCGGCCATGCCCGCGTTTATCTCTAGTTGAGATAGCACCGGCTGGATCATTTTTTTCAAGCTCGCTGGCGTGGCTTTTTCGCCTTGCTGTTGGCAATAAGCTAGCGCGGCTTGTTGTAGTTCATTGGCTTGGCTTAACCCTTGTGCCCATTGTGGGATGCTGATCGGCTCAGAGCGACCCAGTAACACAAATTTCGCGCCGCTGCGCTTAGCTAGCGCCGCCACACACGCATTGGTTACCCCTTTTGCGCCGCCACTGACTAAAAATACGTCATCTGCGCTTACCGGATGGGCTTGGCTATTATCGCTTGTTGCCTCTAGTGCGGACACTGGAATCAGGCGAAAACGGCCTTGACGGTTAACTGCCACTTCACATAATTGGGTGTCTAAATCCAAGATTTCTGCCACCAGCAAGCGCGCAAAATCACTGCCCTCGATGGCGCTGTCAATGTCCACCACGCGACATAGGCTTTGCGGCCATTCTTGCTTAAGGGTTTTACACAGGCCAGCAAGGCCCATTTGCATGCGCTCTTTATTGGCCATACCGGTGTGATAGCCTAGGCCACCGTCGGCGCGGATCACGCTAATAAAGCGCCCCTTGCCTTTCGCTAGCTGCACTTTTAAGTGCTTGGCAAATAAAAATACTCCTTGCAGCACTTGCTTACTTGGCGTAGCGAAATCAACACTGACAAAATCACTTGGCTGCAGGTGAACAAAGCCGTTGACCTGATCATATTGATTGGTGAGTTGCTGGCATAACTCACGAATGCTGTTTTCACTGTTGTCGGCTAAGGTGAATCGCTCGATTTTACTGTTAAGCGCCGAGCGGGCTTTCACGGTTTCTTTCGGAAATGCAATCACCACGGGCGTGAACCCTTTACTCAATAGCTTCTCTGCTACGCGGCCGGTATTATGGCCGTCGTCGGTCAGTAAAATCACCTCGCCCTGATGCGCACTCTCAGCTTGCTTTGGCGCTGAAATCTCGCTCATCAGGGCATATTGAAAAGGGATATTTTGCTCCTCTTCCATGTCTTGTGATTGTGGCTCAGCTGACAATTGGCTTTGCATATACTGAACTATGTCACCTAAGGTGCGCAGCTCTGCTAAATCCTCTGGATTTAACGCGGGTAAACTGGGCAGCTGGTCTTGCACCGAACCCAGAATTTCAACGCGCTTAATAGAGTCGATACCTAGGTCGGCTTCCATGTCCATAGTTAGCTCTAACATATTAGCTGGATAACCGGTTTTATCGGCCACGACACTGAGCATGGTTTGCTCTATGGTGGTGATATCCAAATCATTGCTAGACGCTGGCGCTACTGCGATTGCTTGGGTCAGCGTGGCTGGCAATTTTGCCTGCATATAGCTCACAATTTCACCTAAGGTGCGCAGCTCGGCTAAATCTTCAGGGTTTAGCGCTGGCAGGCTTGGCAGTTGGTCTTGCACTGTGCCAAGGATTTCAACGCGCTTAATAGAGTCAATACCCAGGTCTGCTTCCATGTCCATGCTTAGCTCAAGCATATTGGCGGGATAGCCGGTTTTATCCGCAACGACGGATAACATGGTTTGCTCGATTGTCGCTATATCCAATCCAGCGTTAGCGGTACTTGGGGTAGATGCAATCGCTACCTCGCCCAGTTGCGCCTGCATATAGCTGACGATTTCGCCTAGGGTTCGAAGCTCGGCTAAATCTTCTGGGTTTAACGCAGGTAGGCTTGGCAATTGATCTTGTACCGTGCCTAGAATTTCGACGCGCTTAATGGAATCAATACCCAGGTCGGCTTCCATGTCCATGCCAAGCTCTAACATATTGGCAGGATAACCGGTTTTATCGGCCACTACGCTTAACATGGTTTGCTCGATTGTTGCGATATCCAGTGTTGGGCCATTATCGGCTGTTGCGGATACAGCGGCCACCTCACCCAACTGCGCCTGCATATAACTGACGATTTCACCTAAGGTGCGCAGCTCAGCTAAATCTTCCGGGTTAAGTGCTGGCAAGCTTGGCAGTTGGTCTTGTACCGTACCTAGGATTTCAACGCGCTTAATCGAGTCGATACCCAAATCGGCTTCCATGTCCATGCCAAGCTCGAGCATATTGGCAGGATATCCTGTCTTATCTGCGACAACTGAAAGCATGGTTTGTTGTATGGTCGCTAGATCGAGCGAAGCATTAACTGGCGCTTCAACCGCGCTAGCAGGAGCTAAGTCACCCGACTGCGCCTGCATATAACTAACAATTTCACCTAAGGTTCTTAGCTCGGCCAAGTCTTCCGGGTTAAGCGCTGGCAAGCTTGGCAGTTGGTCTTGGACCGTACCGAGGATCTCGACGCGTTTAATCGAGTCAATGCCAAGATCGGCTTCCATGTCCATGGCAAGCTCGAGCATATTGGCGGGATAACCGGTTTTATCGGCCACCACATTAAGCATGGTTTGCTCAATCTCAGCCAAGGTTAAGGCTGGCGTTGATGACGTCACTGCAGCAGCGCTGCTATTCACTGGCGCAACAGGTACATTCACAGGGTGCGCAGTTGGCATTTTTGGCTCTGGCGCAATAAAAGCTGGCTCAGATGCTGAAACTGACGCAGCAGCCGATGAAGTCTCTTGTGGCTGTATCGCAGGGGCAATCTGGCTAGGTGCAATCGCCGGAGTCGATACCGGCGCTTGACCTGATAAAGTATCAAGCAAGCGGTGACTTAACTGCGCTTGTTGCTCTAAAAATTGCTTTTGCAATTCCATGCTTTGCTGCTGGTATTGCGCCATACTTTGGCTTAACGCTTGCTGCTGAGCCAAGATGGCATCCGCAATTGGATTTATCGCTGACGTAGTTATTGACGTAGTCGCTGACGCATTAACTGGCGCAGCTGTTGTTACGCTTGCTGACGCAGTCTGATTTGCCGCGGCTACGGGCACTTCTTTGATCACTTCTTTTACCACTTCTTTCACCACTTCGATGGTTTTAGGCTCGCTTTGGCTAATTTGGCCTTGGGCTAATGCCTGCTGCATTTTGGTTTGAGTTGCTTCACTTAAATAGTTTTGACCGCCTAACTTGATGGTTAATGGCGATTTCGCCTTGCTTGACTTCTCCTTTGGTGCCAAGGCATAAGTGTCAATTGGGTTTAACGGGGCGCCCAGTACAGCCAGCTGTAAATGCGCGAGCTGTAATTGCTTATCACTGCATTCACTGTTGCCATTTAAGGCAATACAGATCACATCCGACTCGGGTAAGATCTCTTGGACTAAACGGGTGAGTATATTTTTCGGGCCAAATTCGACAAAAATGCGTGCACCTTGGCCATAAAGATCTTTTATTTGATCGGTAAAGCGCACCGAGCTAAGCATATGTTGCTGATAGCTTTGCTTTATCTTAGCAGCCGATTTGGGGTAGTTGTTCCCCGTACTATTAGCGCTAAGGACATTTTTAGCTGGGTTAAACTTAACCGCTTCAATGGCTTTGGCATAGGGGCCTTGTGCAAATTCCACCAGCGGGGTATGAAACGCTGCCGATACCGGTAATTTAACCGCTTTAATGCCTTTGGCTTTTAACTGTGCCAAACCCTCATCGATGGCTTGGCTTGTCCCCGCCACCACAATTTGGCTTGGCGAATTGTAATTGGCAAACCAAAGCTTATCGTTTGCATCAACTATGTCGGTCAAAGTTTGATGATTAGCGGCTAACTCTTCACCGGCTTGGCCTTTAAACACCACCGCCATCATGGCGCCACTATCTTGATCTGCTGGGGTTGCCGCCATAGCACTACCACGTGCAACACACAATTGTAAATAATCGGCTTCGCTGATCACGCCACTGGCGGCTAAGGCTGTGAGCTCTCCAAAGCTATGACCGGCGCAAAAATCCGCATTAAAGCCCGCTTGCTGCATTAGCTTGTGTAAGCTCCAGCTAAATGCGCCAATGGCTGGCTGAGCATATCTCGTGTCTTGCAGCGCCGCCGCTTGGGCTTTTTTGTCGCTGGCATTAAATACCGGGATCGGCATCACCTTGCTCGATAAGCTAGCTTGGCCTTGGCTTGTTAAAAGCGCATCAAACTCGGCTAACACATTGCGATACTCAGGGTAGTTTTGCGCGATGCTTTGGCCCATGTTGACGTATTGTGAGCCTTGGCCGCTATAAAGCGCCGCCACTTTACCGCTTACATCTGTGCCCTGCTGTCGATAAAACACATTACCTTGTTGCCAAGTTTCACCTTGCTGGCTTTGCAGCGCAGTTAATGCTTGCTGTAATTGCGCGGTAACATCTTGGTTAACATCAATAAACAAGCCCAATCTTGCTTGCTCTGACGCCAGCGGCTGAACCGCATATTGCGCTAGTAACTGGCCCAGTTGTAGCTCACCTTGCTGGTATTGCGCGACGACTTGGCTTAGCTCGGTAATCAGAGATTGGCGATCACTGGCGCTAAACAACACGCTGGATCCCGCACGATGTAAACGATACGCCTGCTCATGCTCGCTGGTGTACTCTTCAAGGGCGACATGGTAGTTAGTGCCGCCAAAGCCAAAAGAGCTGATCCCAGCGCGTCTTGGGTGTTCACCTTTGATCCATGGTCTGGTTTCGCTATTAATATAAAATGGCGACTCGGCAATGTTAAGCTTTGGATTAGGCTCATTGACATTGATGGTGGGCGGTAAAATTTTATGGTGCAATGCCAACGCAGCTTTGATAAAGCCAGCCGTGCCTGCGGTGGATTTAGTATGACCGATTTGCGATTTAACGCTGCCTAAAGCGATGCCTTGCTTCACCGGATTGTCTTGTGAAAACACCTGACGCAGGCCTTCAAATTCAGCCACATCACCGGCGGCGGTGCCGGTGCCATGAGCTTCAATTAAGCCTACCGTGCTGGGCGCGAAGCCTGCATCGGCGTAAGCACGATTAAGGGCCTTGGCTTGACCTTCGGGACGCGGCGCATAAATACTCTTGAATTTACCATCCGATGAGGTGCCAGTGCCTTTTACTACGGCATAAATACGGTCACCATCGCGCTCGGCGTCGGCCAAGCGTTTCAGCACCACCATGCCGATACCTTCGCCTATCATCATGCCTTTGGAGTCTTTATCAAAAGGTTGGATCACCGAGTTTTCGGTAAAGGCAGGCGTTTTTGAAAAGCTCATATACATTTGCGGTGAGTTATCGGTACATACGCCACCGGTGATCATCACATCGGCACGTCCTTCCCATAATTCACTTAACGCCATCTTGGTCGCGGCCAAAGAGCCTGCACAAGCGGCATCTACCACACAGTTCATGCCACCTAAGTCAAAGCGGTTGGCGATCCGTCCAGCGATCACATTGCCCAATGAGCCCGGAAACGAGTTTTCTTCCCAATGCACATATTGGCTTTTGAATTTCTCGACCACCATGGTGGCATCGGCTTCACTGACGCCGCTATTAAGCAGGACTTTCTTAAGTACCGGATAATGCAGGCGCGCGTTTAAGCTGTGATTTATTTTTTGACCACCGCCAACACCTAACACCACGCCTATCTTGTTACGCTGCTCGGCACTGGCGTCACTTAAGCCCGCATCGACCAGCGCGTCTTTAGCAACCACAAGTGATAACAGTTGTGAGGTATCGGTTAGCTCGAGGATGTTAGGCGGTAAGCCGTATTCCATCGGGTCAAAATCAATATCGGGAAGAAAGCCACCACGGCGACAATAAACCTTATCGGCTGCTGTTTTATCGGTATCAAAATAGTCGTCTATGTGCCAACGACTTGCCGGTACATCAATAATGGCATCGATTTTGTTTCGAATCAGATCCCAATAGGCATTTAAGTTAGCAGATTCTGCAAACAAAGAGGCCATACCTACAATCGCGATAGGTGATTTGTTGTCTTGCTCAATTGTCGACATTCAGTTTCTCTTTCTCTTGTTCGCAGTGCGAACTTATTCTTATGGGTGCAATTAAGCTGGCTGCACCGTTAATTAAAAATGGTTTGATCGCCAAATTTTTCTTTAAATACATGATAATTTTTGGCTAAGGTGCGCCGCATATGAAATGGCGCATGACGCAACACATATTCCATGTATCGGGTTGAGGCCGCTTTGGCGCTGCCTTGATAGATATCTACATACGCCCAATCACTGTCTGGATCACTGGCCACAAACATATACAAACGCTCGCCGCTGGTGTATTGGTCGGGGATCGGCTGTGCCATCACATGCACCACGGGCTGTTTAGCATCGCCTGTTAACTCCAAGGCATGGGCTAAGGTTTCATGGTTAATGGAAAAATGCTGGCAGTTTTGCGCGGCTTCACCAATATGCAACTGGTCAAATTGGCCCGAACGGATCTGTGGCGGATGGGCATCATCTACTTGCGATACCCCATGGCGTTTTAAGCAACGAGCAAGCCCAGAGCGCGACACTTGTGCATTGATGTGTCGCTGTGTGACAGATAACAGTTTGTTTAAGCTAAATTTTAAGATCAACTTCAGCTGTACCACCACATATTCTTGGGCAGGAGTGAGGGTTGTGTTCAATTTTGACGGAATATTCGATGCGTCTTTAACATTTTCGCGTTTTTTCCATTTACGTACCGTTGCTTCACTGATATTTAACAAGCGAGCAAGTTTTGCAACAGGTAAATCCGAGGTTTGGATAAACTCACGCATTTCAGGCGTGGTGGTCGCATTAGCATGGCGCTTATCTGTCATCAGACTGCTTTACCTGTTGTTTGAAAAATAAATACATCATTCTAGCTATCGAAATCCGTTGGTTTTGCCGTTCTTTGCTAAAGTTAGCTAAGCGGTGGCTTTTTATTGGAATCAGTTGATCATGCCACATTTGGCCGTCAGATTACCTGAGACACCGGCACGAAACAATGTGCCGGAACAATCCTAAGCGACATTCGTCGGATTGGGTGCTTTTCTAGGGAGAAATAATGTCAAAATATGATCTAGATCTCGCCAGAGTAGAAGTTATTTACTCTGATTTGAGCAAAATTTCCGCACAATCATTAGAAGAGCTATCGGCAATTTGGTGCACACCTGAAGAGATAACCGAACTCAACCAATCGCAAAATCAAGGCAAAAATCAATCTCGGTTACTAAGTCGTATGCTACTTCGCTATGCCCTAAAGCTGATGCATCCGAAGATTAATCATTTACATTGGCATATCGAAAACAATGCTATGGGACAAGCGGTTTTACAAGGACGCCTTGATCGGCTCAATAGCCTAAAACTGCCTCGATTTAGTTTTTCTTATAGTTATCCTTATGTTGCTGTTGCATTTCATCGAGAAGCGATTGGACTCGATATCGAAGTGCATGATGCTGAGCTTGATTATCGCAGTATTGCCGAAAACTTTTATTCCCCCAGCGAAATCGCGTTGATGGATTCATTGCCAAAATCAGACAGGCAAACCTTTTTTTATCATTTATGGACGATTAAAGAAGCCAGCGCGAAAGCCCTTGGCAGTGGTTTACGCATGAAGTTAACCAATATCAATGTCGATCACGACCCGAAAGATCTTTTAACCGAATATGGACATGTTCCTGTGCGGATTTTTGACAAAAAAGAAGTGTTTGATAAAAGTACCGGGATGAAATTACGCAAACGCGTGATGGTAAAAGAAATGTACAGCCAATGGTTTATTATTAAACCAAATGTGCACTTTGCCATTACTCAAGATCACGCCAACCCCATTGCACTGGAGTATATCGAGTGGGATTAAGGCTTTAAACAAAGGGCGCAGTTTAATTCCATTGCGCCTTGAGCTTTTTTAACCTGAACTTCGGTTAAGCTAATAGCGGCATGACTGCAGCTCCCACAAAGCTGAGCTTATTTAGATTCCAGCAATTGCAATACTTCTGACGGTAACGGACACAAAGCTCTGGCTTGGTTCATACATACCATTTCAATTTCAGCGGTCACTGCGGGCTTAGTGCCATTGGGGCGCCAAATTTCTTGTAACCAGATAGAGCGGTAGGGCCCGTCAAAGTAAAATTGGGTTCGCACATCTATCACATCAGCAAACTCAACCCCTTCAAAACAGCCCATATTGGTTTTGTAAACGGCAAAGCCTATGCCTTGTTGTTGCCATAGTTGCGCCAGCATTTGCGCCCCGATCACGTGCTCACGCGCCCGTTCAAAGTATTTTAAAAAATTGGGATGATAGACGACGCCAGAAAAATCCGTATCTTCATAATAAATTTGCACCGGGTAGTGATAGATTTGGCTTAACTGAATATGCTCAGGCAAGGTTCGCTTCATAACTAGGTTCAACACCGTGGCCAGTAAAAATAAGTTGACGCTTTATAAACAATCCCCTTCTCCACTGCAAGTGCTGCTTGTTTATGCAGCAATAAATCAAAGAATCTCCATTTGCATTGCATTTAACGGCACAAAACGTTGCATCTTATTTTTTTTCTTGTTCCAATGAGCCGTTTTTTTATCGACCGTAATAAGATAAGGCTTTTTCCACTCAGATGAATTACTCCAAGGTCTACGTTAACAGCATTGCTTACGAACTTGCGCCGATTGCAGTTTCCAGTGAAAGTTTAGAAACTAAACTGGCGCCGATTTATGACAAATTTCGCATCCCGAAAGGGCAATTAGCCGTGTTAACAGGCATTGAAGAGCGTCGCTGGTGGCCAGAGCATACCAAGGTGAGTGACGGTGCCATTAAAGCCGCGCAAAAAGCCATACAAGAAACCGAGATTAACATTTCAGATATCGGCGCTGTGGTTTACACCGGCGTTTGTCGTGACCAACATGAGCCAGCCACGGCATGTCGTATCGCAAGCCAGTTAGGCGTGGCCAATAAAGCCAGTATTTATGACATCAGCAATGCCTGCTTAGGCGTGTTAAGCGGCATGCTCGATATTGCTAACCGCATTGAACTTGGCCAGATCAAGGCCGGTCTTGTGGTGTCATGTGAATCGGCGCGCGATATTGTTGATACCACTATTGCCAAAATGCTAGCAAACCCAAGTATGCAAAACTTTGCCGCGGGTCTAGCCACCTTAACCGGTGGCTCTGGTGCGGTTGCTGTGCTGCTGACCGATGGCAGCCTTAATTTAGCCAATACTCGCCAGCACAAACTTGAATCTGCCACCACCCTCGCCGCGCCTGAACATTTCGATTTATGTTACTGGGGCATGGAAGAAATTGCCAAAGGGGTGTTTAAAGAAAACATGCGCACCGATGCGGTGTCGTTACTTAAGCATGGTGTGGCGCTAGCTCAGCAAACTTGGCAGGAATTTCTATCCAATGCGAGTTGGCAAGCCGAGCAAGTAAATAAAGTTATTTGCCATCAAGTAGGATCGGCCAATCGTAAAAATGTGCTTGAAGCACTTAATATCAATCCCATTAAAGAATTTCCAAGTTACCAAAAGCTGGGCAACATGGGCACGGTTTCATTACCTGCCACGGCGGCCATTGCTCATGAACAAGGCTTTTTACAGTCGGGCGACAAAGTGGGCTTTTTAGGAATTGGCAGCGGCTTAAACTGCATGATGTTGGGGTTAACTTGGTAATGAAAACAGCAGCTCAATACTCGCCTTATCAAGCTCATTTTCTCGATCGAAATGGCCTTAAGTATCATTACATTAATGAAGGCCAAGGCAATCCAGTGGTGATGGTTCATGGTAACCCCAGTTGGAGTTATTACTACCGTGATCTTGTCGCCGCGCTCAAGGATAATTATCAAACGATAGTGCCTGACCATATAGGTATGGGTCTGTCGGATAAACCAAATGATGACGTTTACGACTATACGCTAGACTCGCGCATTGATGATCTTGAAGCCCTACTGAAACACCTTGGCGTTAACAAAAACATTACCTTAGTGGTGCACGACTGGGGTGGCATGATAGGCATGGGATACGCAGCGCGCTATCCTGAGCAAATCAAAAAGATTGTTGCTTTAAATACCGCAGCATTTCACATGCCAACAAGTAAAAAATTACCAACACGTTTATATCTTGGTCGCAATACCAAGCTAGGCGAGGTATTGATCCGCGGCGTTAATGCGTTTAGCTCCCTTGCCTCTTATATCGGAGTCAAACGCAAGCCTATGCCAGCCGAAGTACGCAAAGCGTTTGTTGCACCCTATAACAATTGGCAAAATCGCATCGCGACAGTGCGGTTTGTACAAGATATTCCATTACAACCCGGCGATAAGGCTTACGCGACGGTCAGCAATATTGAAGCCAGTTTGAGCCAGTTTAAGCAATTACCCGTTTTTCTGGGTTTTGGTTTACAAGATTTTGTTTTCGATAAGCATTTTCTTGACCGCTGGCAAAGCTTTTTCCCAGATGCAGAGGTTCATGCCTACCCTGATTGTGGCCATTATGTGTTACAAGATGCGGCGCAAGAGCTTATTCCCCTGATCAGTAACTTTATTCGCCAAGAACATTCATCAAGCTAGGCTCCGGCCTAGCGTGACTCAGCGCGGTAACATTATGACTCAAGCAAGCAATAATGCAGTTAATATTGCTAATCATCTCACCACCATGGCCAATCAACATCCTGATAAGCTGGCCATTGCGATCCAACAGCATTCACTGTTTGGTAAGGTAGCGCATTACACTGAGTTAAATTTTGCTCAACTTGAAGCAGAAGCTGACTTGTGTGCTTGGGCACTTCATCAACACGGGGTGCAAAGCGGTGATAAAGTTGTGTTAATGGTTACCCCCAGTGTGGATTTTTTTGCCCTTACCTTTGCCTTGTTTCGCCTTGGCGCGATCCCGGTTTTTGTGGATCCGGGAATGGGAATAAAAAACCTTAAACAATGTTTTGCTGAGGCTGCACCCGATGTATTTATTGGTATTGATAAGGCGCATATTGCAAGACTGTTATTTGGTTGGGGACGCGCATCAATCCGCATCAATATTACCGTTGGTCAATTGGGTTTTTGTGCAAAACTCGCTAGGTTAAAGGCCAAAGTTAGTGCCACATCTTGCTTCCCCGCGGCTGTTGCCGCCTCGAAACAAATGGCAGCTATCTTATTTACCAGCGGCAGTACCGGCATTCCAAAAGGCGTTGTTTATAGCCATTGTATGTTTAATGCGCAAATTGACGCATTACGACAAGATTATGGCATTAGTCCCGGCGAGCGCGATCTGGCTACTTTTCCATTATTCGCTTTATTTGGCCCTGCCCTTGGCATGGCATCCATTATCCCTGATATGGATGCGAGCCAGCCGATTAAAGCAAACCCAAATTATATTTTTGCCGCCATTGAGCGTTATCACTGTAGCAATCTGTTTGCCAACCCGGCATTAATGGAAGTGTTAGGTCAGGCCGGACAAAAACAAAATGTGCGTTTGACGAGTTTAAAGCGGGTCATTTCAGCAGGCGCACCGGCGACGCCAGCCTCGATTGCACGCTTTGAAACCTTGCTTAATGACTCAACACAAGTGTGGACTTCTTATGGCGCGACGGAATCATTGCCCGTCAGTAAAATAGGCAGTCATGAGCTGTTACGAGATACGCAGGTGATCACAGATCAAGGTGGCGGTATTTGCGTGGGGTATCTTGTCGGCGATTTAAAAGTTCGGATTATTGCCATTACCGACGAAGTGATCCAAACCATGAGCCAAGCGCAACCATTGGCAACCGGCCAAATTGGTGAAATATGCGTCCAAGGTCCCGTGGTATCTGAGTCATACTATCAACGCGTTGGCGCCACTGCGTTAGCCAAAATAGCCGATGGTAAAGGCGGTTTTTATCATCGCATGGGCGATGTTGGTTACCTAGATGATGCTGGACGACTGTGGATGTGTGGTCGTAAAAGCCATCGCGTTACCTTGCAAAATACCGAGCTTTATACCTTAAGTTGCGAGCGCATCTTTAATCTTCATCCGGATGTCAATCGTACTGCCCTAGTAACAGTTAAAGTGGCTGGCATAAGAAAGGCTTATCTTTGTGTTGAGTTAAATCCAGCTGCACAAGTGAACCAAGATGAATTATTCATGCAATTGAAACAATTAGGCGAGCAATATAAGCACACTAGCGAAGTGGAAGGGTTTTTAGTTCACCCTAAGTTTCCGGTCGATGTACGCCACAACGCAAAAATATTTCGCGAGAAATTGACGGTCTGGGCACAGGCTAAACTAGGCTAATAAAATAGGTTGATTAATGAAAAAAGTGTTAGTAACCGGCGCAGGTGGTTTTCTTGGCTTAGCATTGGTGAAGTTGCTAATATCAAGAGGAATTAGCGTTCACGCATTGATCCGCCGTGATAATGACCAGCTTAGTCAACTGGGTGTAACCATCTTCAAAGGAGACTTAACCGATTACGCCGCCGTTGAAGACGCTGCGATTGGCTGTGACACGGTTTTTCACGTTGCGTCTAAAGCGGGTGTTTGGGGTGACGAAGCCGATTACATTGCCTCAAACATCACAGGCACAAAACATGTTATCGAGGTCTGTGAAAAATTAGCCATTTCAAGACTGATTTATACCAGCACCCCAAGTGTTATTTTTTCGGGTAAAGATGAAGACGGCGTAGATGAGTCCGCTCCCTACAGTTGTAAACCTCTAAACCACTATACAGCCACCAAAATTGCGGCTGAAAAAATGGTCTTGGCAGCGAATTCGGCCACTTTATATACCACAAGCTTACGCCCACATTTGATTTGGGGGCCAGCCGATCCGCATTTGATCCCGCGCGTGATCAGCAAGGCAAAAGCCAAACGCTTAGCCTTAGTTGGCCACCAAGATAAATTAGTCGACACCGTCTATGTTGACAATGCCGCACTCGCCCATTATCAAGCAGCGATTGAACTCACTCAGGGAGCTCGCTGCGCTGGTAAGGCTTACTTTATCACTAATGATCAGCCTGTTACCATGGCTAAGATGCTAAATGACATTCTTCACGCTGCGGGCTTGCCGCCAGTGAAAAAAAGAGTTAGCAGCCAATTAGCTTATGCTGTTGGTGCTAGCTTGGAGTGTATATATGGCGCGCTGCGCCTGCGCCAAGAGCCAGCCATGACTCGCTTTGTCGCCAAACAATTAGCGACGGCTCATTGGTTTGATATTAGCGCCGCTAAAAGGGATTTTAATTACCAGCCGCAAATCAGCATGGCACAAGGGATGACATTACTCACCGAGTATTTAGCAGCGCAAGAAGTCTGATCTCACGGCAAACGCCAATCGTATAAAAATGCTTAGTGATTACGCATTTCAAAATCGAACACGGCGCTGCCCGTTTGTTCATTTTGTGTCAGCTCTAGTGTCAGCTGCCAAATCATTTTTTCGGTTATACAAGCACCTAGAAGCAACTCGCCTTGATATTGGTCGGCTTGCTTTTGCTGATTAAAGATAACCGGTATGGTGCCCATAAACATGTCCTTGCCCTTTAAATAGGCTTTACTTATTTGCATGCCCGGAGCGAGCGCCAGTTCAAGTTCAATGGGGGTTTCGGCAATGATCTTGGTCTGCGCGGGCGCTTTAATCTGTATCTCAGTAGCAAACACTTGAGCTGTACAGCCTTGACTAAAATCACACAAGTTAGATGATTGCGCTTGCGTAGCTTGGCCCGTCTGGGTAACCGATGGCGTTAAATTTGGTGTTAAGGTTCGATAGACAAAAGCCGCAATTAACACAGATAAAACCACTAAGATTTGGATGATGCGTTTTAACTCTAACTTCATGTCAAATAATTCCTATTAACCCTATTTTGTGTAGGTTTTAATCAATTGCTGTTTTTGTTAGCAGATTTAGTTAACAAATTTGTTCGCCATTAACAATTTAGCTGCACTGCGGCTGTCATTGTAACGTTTTCTGCAGTAGAATTCGCATCGAATATTGTGTTTACAAAACTCCTTGCTTAACTAAGTAGGGTTAGCCAGTTTTGTAATTCGACACATATTTGCTAATTGTTTCGTGAATAACGCTAATTTACGTGGTAACAATGGACAGCAGCGGAAGCATAATAAAATGACAAGCCATATAGAAAATCAACCTGACTACAACTATACAGTTGTACGCCAATTTACCGTGATGACTATCATCTGGGGTATAGTTGGCATGAGTCTCGGTGTGTTAATTGCAGCCCAATTAATTTGGCCAGCATTAAACTTCGAGACCCCTTGGCTAACTTATAGCCGTTTACGCCCTCTTCACACTAACGCCGTTATTTTTGCTTTCGGTGTCTGTGCTTTGATGGCAACTTCCTTTTACGTGGTACAACGTACCTGTCAAGCAAGATTGTTTGGTGGCCCGCTAGCACAAGTTGTGTTTTGGGGTTGGCAGTTGGTGATCTTATTGGCAGCCATTACTTTACCTTTGGGTTACACCACAAGTAAGGAATACGCCGAGCTAGAATGGCCAATCGATATTTTGATTGCCGTAATTTGGGTGATTTACGCTATCGTGTTCTTTGGCACGATTGTTAAGCGTAAGACATCGCATATTTACGTTGCTAACTGGTTCTTTGGTGCGTTCATCATTACCGTTGCGGTACTCCACATAGTAAACAGTGCAGCAGTGCCTGTGTCTATGATGAAGTCTTACTCTGCCTACTCAGGCGCAGTAGACGCTATGGTGCAATGGTGGTATGGCCATAATGCGGTAGGTTTCCTACTGACCGCTGGTTTCTTAGGTATGATGTATTACTTCGTTCCTAAACAAGCGGGGCGCCCTGTTTATTCATACCGTTTATCGATTGTTCACTTCTGGGCACTGGTTTCTGTGTACATTTGGGCGGGTCCTCACCACCTACATTACACTGCGCTACCTGACTGGGCTCAATCCCTAGGTATGATCATGTCACTTATCTTATTCGCTCCATCTTGGGGTGGTATGATCAACGGTATCATGACGTTATCAGGTGCTTGGCATAAACTTCGCTATGACCCAATTTTACGTTTCTTGATTGTTTCGTTGTCTTTCTATGGTATGTCTACCTTTGAAGGCCCAATGATGGCAATTAAGACGGTTAACGCATTATCACACTACACCGACTGGACTATCGGCCACGTACACTCAGGTGCACTCGGTTGGGTTGCCATGGTGTCTATTGGTGCGGTTTACCATCTGATCCCGAACTTATTTGGCCAAGGCAACATGTACAGCACTAAGTTAGTGAACGTGCATTTCTGGTTAGCAACGGTCGGTACGGTTCTTTACATTGTTGCAATGTGGATTTCAGGTGTTATGCAAGGTCTGATGTGGCGCGCAGTAAACGCTGACGGTACATTGACTTACAGCTTTGTAGAATCACTACAAGCGTCTTACCCATTCTACTTTGTTCGTTTCTTAGGCGGCGCAATCTTCCTAAGCGGTATGCTAATCATGGCTTACAACGCTTACAAAACGATTGTTGCACCAAAAGGCTCTTTGCAGCCAGAACCGCAAGCAGCTTAAGGAGTAGCCTAGAATGAAACATGAATTAGTCGAAAAGAACATTGGTTTAATGGCTATCTTGATTGTGATTGCAATCAGTTTTGGTGGCCTTGCGGAAATCACGCCGCTGTTATTCCAAAAAGAAACGACTCAGCCTATCGATGGTTTACGCCCTTACTCTGCTCTTGAGCTTGAAGGTCGTGACATTTACATCCGTGAAGGTTGTAGTGTATGTCATAGCCAGATGATCCGTCCTTTCCGTAGTGAAACGGAGCGTTACGGTCACTACAGTGTGGCAGGTGAGCACGTTTGGGAGCACCCATTCCTTTGGGGTTCGAAACGTACCGGTCCTGATCTAGCACGTGTAGGCGAGCGTTATTCTGATGAATGGCACCGTGCGCACTTAATCGATCCTCGTTCTGTGGTTCCTGAATCGAATATGCCTGGTTTCCCATGGCTTGAAGAGAATGAACTCAGTGGCGAGCTAACAGCGAAGAAGATGGAAACGTTTAATATGCTAACCAAAGGTAGTTGGCATACTGACGAGCAAGGCAATGCTATCCCACTGTACTCAGCTGAGGACATTGCTGGCGCATCTGATGCGGTTAAAGGTAAGACAGAAATGGATGCATTAATTGCATACCTTCAGTCTCTTGGTCATGCACTTAAATAATTGGGGTGGTTAATATGGATTACGGAACATTCAGTGGCTTATATACCGGATTTTTAATTGTAATCTTTATTGGCATCATCGCCTGGGCTTACAGTAGTAAAAATAAATCGTCTTTCGATAAAGCCGCCAATCTGGTTTTTGCCGATGATGAAGCCATTGCAAGTAAGCCAAGTGCCGACAATAAAAACGCAGGAGCGAATTTATAATGAGTACTTTTTGGAGTATTTGGATAACCGTGATCACCCTAGTGGTCATCATAGGTTGTGCTGTTCTTTTGTACTGGTGTGCAAAAGATAAAATGGGTGTTGAAGAAGGTAAGTCCATGGGACACTCCTTTGACGGCATCGAAGAATTGAACACAGGCTTACCTAAATGGTGGGTGGGATTATTTGTATTTACCATCGTTGGATGTGTAATTTACGTTTTACTCTTCCCTGCTTTTGGTGGTTTTGGTAACGGCCTGCTGGGCTGGACCAGTGCAGATCAAGATATCGTTTCTAAACAAGATTCGATTGAACGTGCTGCCACATCAAACTCGCAGTATCAACGTGAAGTGAACAAGGCAAATGAGCTTTATGGTGAAGTGTTTAAAGCACTGACCCATAATGAGCAAGGCCAGTACATTGCCGTTGAGCAAGTAGCGCAAAACCCAGAAGCTGTAAAAGTAGGTCAACGTCTGTTCTTACAAAACTGTGCTCAGTGTCATGGCTCAGACGCCAAAGGCTCAACTGGCTTCCCTAACCTAACCGATAACGATTGGTTATATGGCGGCACTGGCGACATCATCAAGACTACCTTAATGGAAGGTCGTAAAGGTATGATGCCAGTGGGTGGTTTATTAACACCTGAGCAACTTGAAGGCGAAGGTCTGCAAAACATCGTTTCTTATGTACTTAGCTTAAGCGGCCGTAAAGTAAACGCGGTAGAAGCGCAAAAAGGTAAAGAAATGTTTGGTACCTGTATGGGCTGTCATGGCGCCGATGGTACGGGTATGCAAGCACTTGGCGCACCTAACCTAACTGATAACATTTGGTTATACGGTGGATCACGTAAAGCGGTTGAAGATACCTTACTTCACGGTCGTAACGGTGTGATGCCTGCTTGGAAAGACATTTTGGGTGAAGATAAAGTTCATATTATCGCAGCTTATGTTTACTCGCTGTCTAACCCACAATAATAAATATTAATTCTTACTCAAAACCCCGAATTTTCGGGGTTTTTTTTTGCCTTTTTGTTACAATTCGCAGGTTCACATTAAGGAGTAATGCAGTGAAAAATAAATGGTATCAACAAAGCTCGGTTTGGCTCATTATCCTCTTACCTATGGCGGCTGTGATTGCTGGTATCAGCACCGTTATGATTGCTCATGACAATAAAGTCGACCTCGTTGCCGAAGATTATTACAAGACAGGTAAGGCCATAAATGCCGACCTATCAAAATTAAATAATGCCCTTAATTTAGGCATTACCGTCTCATTAAATATGGATGGTGATAACGGCACCGTCGCCATTGCAAGTGGTGATGTTCCGGCAAATAAAGCCCTTAAAATCAGTTTTTACCATGCCACCTTATCTGGCCGCGACTTTACAACCATGCTCTCGGCTGATGCTTCTGGGAACTATCGATTTACTTTCCCAAGCCAGATCGAAGGAAAATGGGCAGTTAGAGTTGAGCCTTTTGATGCCAGTTGGCGCGTACAAGAAAATGTAACCTTCCCTATCACGCAGGTGATACTCGATGGCAAACAATAGTTTTTCTGGCTGCTTTCATTGTGGCGAGCCCATCCCGCCCAATAGCCAATTTTCTATTACCTTTAATGGTGAAAACAAACGTATGTGTTGCCCCGGCTGTGAAGCCGTGGCACAAACCATTATTGATAGCGGGTTAGCCTCTTATTACACCCACCGTACCGAGCCTGCACAAAAAGTTGAAGGACTGGTGCCCGCTGAGCTAAATTCCCTTAATTTGTATGATCTCGAAGAAATTCAAAATGATTTTGTACAGCACAATAAATCGCTGCAAGAGGTTATGGTGTCCATTGATGGCATCACCTGTGCAGCTTGCGCTTGGTTGATTGAACGTCAATTGCGGGTGTTGCCTGGACTGGCGTTTATCAATGTGAATACCACCTTGCACCGTGCAATTATTCGCTGGGATCCCGAGCAAATAAAACTCAGTGATATTTTAAAGGCCATTGCTCAAGTGGGCTATCGCGCCCTTCCCTTTCAAGCTGACGAGCAAGAAAAACAATATCGCGAACAAGTACGCAGTTACATGAAACGTGTGGGGCTGGCAGGTATTGCCACCATGCAAGTAATGATGTTTGCAGTCGCCTTGTATGCGGATCTCTTCACCGGTATGGAAGAGGAGTTTCGTCAATATTTCCGCTGGGTAAGTATGATTTTGGCAACGCCTGTATTGCTTTACAGCGCACAGCCTTTTTATTTTAACGCCCTTCGCAACATTCGAAACCGCACCTTGGGCATGGACATCCCAGTCTCCATTGCTTTATTAGGCGCTTATATTGCATCTACCTATGCCACCATCACGGGTACCGGTGAAGTCTTTTTTGAATCCATCTCCATGTTCACTTTCTTTTTGCTTATCGGACGCATGCTCGAGTTAAGAGCAAGGCGTAAAGCATCCGAGAGCGGCAACAATTTAGCAAAATTAATGCCCAAAATGGCTTGGCTAAAAGTAGGCGATTCGGTTGAGCATATACCGGCTAAACTACTGCGCGAAGAACAACTCGTGCTAGTAAAACCAGGTGAAACCATCCCAGCCGATGGCATTATCGTCAATGGTAAATCCTCCATTGAAGAGTCGATGTTAACAGGCGAGCATATGCCCGTTATTAAAGCTTTGGATGAGCCTGTTTACGCCGGAACAATCAATCTTGAAAGCCCAATTACGATGATCGTCAAACAGACGGGTCAAGCGACCTTAATTGCCGATATCATCCGAATGCAAGATCTGGCTCAAGCCGAAAAACCCCGAATTCAGGTTGTAGCAGATCATGTCTCGCGTTATTTTGTCGGTGCGCTACTCATTTTTTCGGCCATTACTTACACCGCTTGGCTTTATGTTGCGCCCGAGCATGCATTTTGGGTCACCTTATCGGTATTGGTAGCAACCTGCCCCTGTGCTCTGAGTTTAGCGACCCCAACGGCGCTGACCTGCTCCACGGCAACACTCAATAAACTAGGGATTTTAATCCGAAAAAACCACGTTTTGGAAACCTTGGCGAAAGCCAACTTGTTTGTGTTTGATAAAACAGGAACCTTAACTCAGGGCAAATTTTCGGTCGCTAATACTCATGTTTTTTCAGCACAAAATAAAGCTCAGTCCCTCGCACTGGCAGCCGCATTAGAGCAACACTCTGAACATCCCATTAGCCGCGCATTTGCGCCCTACAAGCAAGCAAATATTAAGGTCGATCAGGTCACTAATGTTCCTGGAGAAGGCTTATATGGCCAATTCCAAGGGCAAACTGTACGGTTAGGTAATCCTGACTATTGCGGCGTTTCTGTGCCAGTTGAATCGCGCTTACTCTTGATTGTCATGACTATCAATGACGAATTGGTGGCTGCGTTTGAACTCACCGATGAACTACGGGAAGATGCCAAAGCAACATTTAGCCACTTTAAACAACAAGGGGTTAATACCGCAATGTTGACCGGGGATGGCTCGGCTCAAGCGCAAATCGTTGCTGACCAATTAGGCATCAAAACCGTAATTTCTGGCGTTACACCTGAGCAAAAGCGCGAAGCGGTGCAACAATTCCAGCATGAAGGTAGTATTACCTTAATGGTCGGTGACGGTATTAACGATGCACCCGTTTTATCTCAAGCTCATGTGTCGGTCGCCATCGGCAGCGGCACCGATGTGGCAAAGAACTCAGCCGACGTGATTTTGATTGGTGATTCGTTACGCAAATTGGCGAAGGCGCGTCATCTTGCTAGACAGACACGCGATGTAATTAGGCAAAACTTAGCCATTTCCTTGGGTTATAATTTGTTTATTCTACCCTTGGCTGCCACCGGTCATGTGCCTCCCTATATGGCCGCACTGGGGATGTCATTAAGCTCGGTTGTGGTAGTAACCAACTCATTGAGGTTGTTAAAGAAATGAGCATAATTTTCATGCTAATACCTATCGCTATCTTGTTTGTAGCCATAGCGATTGGTCTGTTTTTTTGGGCAGTACGCTCCGATCAATTTGAAGATTTAGATCGCGAAGGCGTTAACATATTGTTTGATGAAGATGACTCGCAGGCTCGCAATCAAGCCAACTCAGCATCAGAAGTTCATTGCGATAAGCCTAATACGCCCAAATGACGGATTTCTATGCTGCTTTCTTCATTGGTCTACTAGGCGCAGGTCATTGCTTAGGTATGTGCGGTGGCGTTGCCAGTGCCATGACCTTCTCTGTCGACCCCAAGGCCGGCAAGTCTCAACAGTGGCTAACCTTGCTGCTCTATAATCTAGGACGTTGCTTGAGCTATGTTTTCGCTGGAGCTTTGATTGCAGGGGGAGCAGCGGCACTCAGTCAGCTATTTGATGTAAAACAAGCACTCATCTTACTTCGCTTGCTGGCCGCTATCATGATGTTGCTATTAGCCCTATATATCAGTCGCCTGTGGTTGGGTTTGCAAAGCATCGAAAAAGCGGGTCAACATATTTGGCGCAGGATCCAGCCCATCGCGCAGTTTTTTTTACCCCTCAAGCATCCGTTTTATGCTTTACCTCTTGGCATGGTATGGGGCTGGCTACCGTGTGGTTTGGTCTATTCAAGCCTTTCTTGGGCTGCAGTGAGCGGCAGTGCCGTAAATGGGGGGTTAATCATGGCTGGATTTGCCTTAGGCACCCTGCCCGCCATGGCCACCATTGGTTTACTCAGCCATTCAATTGGGCGAGTCATCCAATCTAACTGGTTTAGATATAGCGGCAGTGCATTATTGGCACTCTATGCCATTCACACTGGCTACATCGCAATTAAACAACTGATTTATTAATTATAAATCTATTTTTAATAGACATATAACTAGCCTTTCTCACTCTGACTCGACTTAATTTCATTGCTAAAGCAAGTTTATTTTCGCATTTTTAAGGCGTTATCACTTTTTGGCTTTCAATTCACCTTCTGCGGTTATTCTGCTATTTAAACTCAGGCAATAAATGTTACAATATTGATATATATCAAGTGGAGATTTCGGGTAAGTATGAAGTCCGAGAATAAAAATACCAGACGCATCCAGTCAGGTGGCTGTGAAATACACTGTCAAGATTGCAGTATCAGCCAACTTTGTATTCCTGTTAGCCTTAATGAAACTGAGCTTGATCAGCTCGACAACATCATAGAGCGAAAAAAGCCAATTCAAAAGGGTGAAGAGCTGTATAAAGCTGGCGAAGATATGCGAGCATTGTATGCCATTCGTTCTGGTACCGTTAAGTCCTATACCATTACCGAACAGGGCGACGAACAAATTACCGGTTTTCATCTAGCTGGCGATCTTGTTGGTTTTGATGCCATCAACACCGGCCGTCATCCAAGTTTCGCGCAGGCCCTCGAAACCTCGATGATTTGTGAAATCCCATACGATACCTTGGATGATTTATCGGGCAAGATGCCTAAGCTGCGTCAGCAAATCATGCGCATGATGAGTAATGAGATCGTTGGCGACCAAGAAATGATTTTATTATTGTCTAAGAAAAATGCGGAAGAACGTTTAGGCGCCTTTATTTATAGCCTGTCACAACGCTTCTCTGAACGTGGATTCTCACCTCGTGAGTTTCGTTTGTCGATGACTCGAGGCGATATCGGTAACTACTTAGGCCTTACCGTAGAAACCATCAGTCGTTTACTCGGTCGGTTCCAAAAAAGTGAAATGATCGCCGTTAAAGGTAAATACATTACCATTATCGATCATCAACAATTAGCTGAAGTTGCTGGCGCGACTAAAGCCGAATAACTACCAGCGCGGTGGAATTAATCAATTGAAAAATAAAATAATTGATCACCATCGCGCAATATCACATCATTTTGAGCTAAATTAAGACTAGGAACGTGGAATATTATCAGTAACCCGGAGGGGTGTATGGTTAAATATCGCAACATCTTAGTCGTCATTGATCCTACCAAAGAAGAACAAACGGCCCTTTCTCGCGCCGCCTACATATGTCAACGCGAAGAGCATGCCAAATTAAAGCTGTTTCTTTCTGTCTATGACTTTTCTTTTGAAATGACCACCATGCTTTCGCTTGAAGAGCGTGAAGCAATGCGCGCCAGCGTGATACAACAACAGACGGCATGGCTTGAAGAGCTGGCTGCCCCATATCGAAGCCAAGGTTTGTTTATTGATACCAAAGTGCTCTGGCATAACCGTCCATTTGAGAGCATTATTCAAGAAACCTTAGACTTTGGCCATGATCTCGTCGTCAAAGGCACCCATCATCATCCTAAGCTTCAATCCGTTATTTTCACTCCCACCGATTGGCATTTATTACGTAAATGTCCGGAGCCATTGTTGTTGGTTAAAAATCATGATTGGCCTGAAAACGGCACTATTTTGGCTGCTATTCATGCGACAGCCGAAGATGATGAACACATGGCGTTAAACGATAAGATCACCCATGAAGCCCTCGACATGGCTAAAATGATCAATGCTAATGTCAGTTTGATCAATGCCTTCCCCAGTACACCAGTGAATATTGCCTTAGAGCTTCCCGACTTTAACCCTATTGAATACAGTGATGCAGTACAAAAACGCCATGTCGATATGCTTACCGAACATGGCAACAAGCATGGGATTCCAGCAGAGCGGCAGCACGTGGTTGAAGGCTTAGCGGAAGACGTAATACCACAAGTCGCAAAAGAGCTTGATGCAGAGCTGGTTGTGCTTGGTACGGTTGGTCGAACCGGTATCAGCGCTGCACTCATCGGCAATACCGCCGAGCATTTGATTGACAGTCTGGATTGCGACCTACTTGCATTGAAACCGATAGATTACATTTCTCCCTTACAACAATAAGCATTATTGCGGCCAAGCAATTGGCCGCACTCCCACCGCCTTACTTGCTTGGAACATTCTTGACGCTATAATACGCAGACTTTTTTTGCTGTGGATAGAACTATGGGTACACCGACGGCTGAGGCCAAAGCACAATACAACCAGAATAAATTGCATAAACGTTTACGTCGTGAAACAGGTAAAGCCATTGCCGACTTTAATATGATTGAAGAAGGCGACAAGGTAATGGTTTGCTTAAGTGGCGGTAAAGACAGTTATGCCCTACTTGATATTCTGATGCACTTGAAAGCCCATGCACCTATCCAGTTTGATATTGTTGCGGTTAACCTTGACCAAAAACAGCCTGGCTTCCCCGAGCATGTTTTACCCCAATACTTAACCCAAATTGGCGTGGACTTTGAAATTGTCGAAGAAGATACCTACTCCATAGTGATGGACAAGATCCCAGCAGGAAAAACAACCTGTTCACTATGCTCTCGTCTGCGCCGTGGTATTTTGTATTCAACGGCGACACGTCTTGGCGCAACAAAAATTGCTTTAGGCCACCATCGTGATGATATTCTCGAGACCTTATTGCTAAATATGTTTCATGGCGGAAAACTAAAGTCTATGCCACCTAAACTAGTCAGTGATGATGGTAAACACGTGGTTATTCGCCCTCTTGCTTATTGTAAGGAAGCTGATCTGGAGAAATACGCCCAGATAAAAGAATTCCCGATCATTCCTTGTAACCTGTGTGGCAGCCAAGAAAACTTACAACGCAAAATGATCAAAGAAATGCTGCAAGGTTGGGAAAAACGCTATCCAGGCCGAATTGAAAGCATGTTCCGCAGCATCCAAAATGTTGTGCCTTCACATTTGATGGATCATGAACTATTTGATTTTAAATCAGTGGATCAACACAGCGGTGTGATTGATGGCGGAGACATTGCCTTTGACAAACCAGACTTTCCGTCCACTTCATCTGGGCAACAAATGGCTGATGAGCCAGAGCTGCAAATTATAGAGCTCACTTGATTTTTAAGCTTAAGCTAACATGACTGATGGCAAGTGCCATCAGTCAAAAAGTGAATTATTGCACCAACCAAGGCTTTATATCGATTACCGAATCAGCCAGTTGCACCGCTTTACCTTGATGCTCCGCTAACCATTGCTTTGATAAGTAAACATGTCCCTGCTCTACTGCAAAGTCGGTATTAGCAATACTGAAAACAGCCTGTTGATCAGTTGCGAAATCACCAGCCAAGGTGAGACTAATACCATTAAAGTCAGGTAAAAATAACTTACCCCAAAAGCCAGCTTGACCTAACATCAGCTTTTCTAATTCATCGGCGATTTTACTCAAACCATCGACATCTTGAATACCACTAATTGGCACCAACAGCTTGGTTTGTAACGACATAGCGCAATCTGTTTGTTCATGTGCAAACACTAACACGAGTTCCGCCTTTTCTTGTTTTAGCTTTACATCGTAAGGTACAAGAAGTTCACCCGAGGGGGTTTGTGTGATTGCGACTTGGCGGTTTGCTGTTTCCAGCACAGCCTTAGCGAGTTGACATGGCTGCTGAGCATTTTGATCCAACAAATAAAATGCTGGTGTCACCCTAGTCAAACCTTCCTTTTTTACTACCGCTAATCGTTTATAAAAATCACTATAGGAAAATTTTGTCTCAATGGCACTTGCCCAAGGAGCATATAATAAAATTAATAAAAATAATAATTTATGCACTGAACTCACCTTTATCATTGTCTTGATTTGAGCCGTCGCCATTGATTTCAACACTGAGTCTGATGCCACAGACTTCTCGGTAAATTACCGCTTGCAAGGTGAAAACAAATGGGATGACAAATGCTAAACCGACCACAGTGACCATACCGAATAGCATAAATAAGTTAATCAGAGCATGAATAATAAATAGGGAAATTAGCCCTTTATGTACCACGCGAATAGACATAGGTATCGCTTGGAAAACGGTCATTTTTCGCTCTAGCATCAACGGGATAACGAGTGAAAAAATGGCGCTAATATAGATAGTCGGCAAATAAGCAAACACACCTAAGCCCAAATTCATAAATGCCATTGAAAGTAGGTTTGGCACTGCAAAAGCGATAGCAAGCGGACCAAAAAATTTGAAGAAGTTAAAAACCATTAATGGTTTAGTCTTCAAACCAACCACATGATTTAAACTCATCATGATAAAGCCAGCTATGATGGAAGGAATGACAAATACCGACATCATTAAACCTATCGCTATCATTTCCTTGGTGATGATGACAGGGTTACCTTGTTCATCAACCACCTCTTTGATGTAGCCTAATAGCTCGCCACCATGTACCAATACGCTCGCTACCAACATCATAAACCCTAACGAAGCTAAACACGCCAGCATTAAGGTAGCGAGGTTTTTTAGGGTGATTTTAAATGCTTCAGAGAAAATATTGGCGAGATCAAGCCTAAAACCTTGCTCTAGGGACTGCTTGAGGTTGCCACCAATCTGTAACTGAGTTTTTTGTTCTTGCTCGTTCATTACCAAACCACTTTATTTGCATGAGTGTGCATTTTAAGAGGTTCGTCCCTAGATGTGAAAGACATTTACACCCAATATAGCGTTATTTAGTGAATTAATTTGCTGACCACGCAATCGGATGAAATTTAGGACCTCCAATCGAGTCACTTCTTTATTTCAGCGCTAAAGTCGTAAAAATTATGCCTTGATGGGCGACAGGAGTTGCTCGATCAGCTCCGGCACTAATAATCCTGCCGAGCCTTGCCTCACTTCTGCAAATTGATTGCTAATCTCACTTGGCTCAAGGTTTATCTCGATTGTATGAGCGCCGTGGCTCGCTGCCTCATGAACAAATCCGGCAGCAGGGTAAACGCTTCCTGAAGTTCCTATTGATATAAATAAATCGGCCTGTGATAAATGGCTATAAATACGATCTAAATACAGAGGCATTTCACCAAACCAAACCACGTGGGGGCGAAGTGGCTCGGGAAACTGACAACAATTACAGAGATCTTGTGCTGTGATATCTCCTTTCCATTCCAATGTTTGATTAGTATGAGGGCAGCGCGCTTTAAGTAACTCACCGTGCATATGAATGACATTCTGGGCACCGGCTCGCTCATGCAAATCATCAATATTTTGGGTCACTATAATTAGCTCACCGTTAAATTCTTGACTGAGTTTGGCAAGCGCATTATGGGCTGCATTGGGCTGAATATAGGGCTGTTGTAGCTGTGCACGTCGTTGATTATAAAAGCTGTTTACTAGCTCAGGGTTACGTTTAAAGCCTTCTGGGGTTGCGACATCATTGATATCATGATTTTCCCATAAGCCATCCGCGTCGCGAAAAGTACGTATGCCTGATTCAGCAGAAATACCCGCCCCTGTCAGGATCACTATGTGCTTGTAAGTTGGTTTGCTCTCTTGTTGCATGGGTTTTAACCCTGATTTTATTATTGATTTGATAACAAACTAGCAACAACGCAAAAAAAATAACATCACACTATGGTCGTAGTGTGAGGTAGGTAATTAAAAAAGCCAGTATTCTCACAAGTCAGCCGTGAGTTTACAAAGGCAACTTCAGCGGGTTCGCATATAGCCGATGCATATAGGCTATGCATATAAAGCTAATGCGCCGTGACATGGCTAATTACCTAATGGATTGATAGGTAATGCAATTACAGTAATCTCAGCCGAGCCACAATAAAGACAAAGCCGCCCAGTGGGCGGCTTTGCAATTATTTATTTGATTGGCTCTCTTCAACCCGAGATTTTAACTTCTGACCAGGTCTGAACGTGACTACGCGACGTGCAGAAATTGGAATATCTTCACCCGTTTTAGGGTTACGACCCGGCCTTTCATTTTTATCACGCAGATCAAAATTCCCAAAACCTGAAATTTTTACCTGTTCGCCAGATTCAAGTGACTTACGGATTTCTTCAAAGAATGATTCAACCATATCCTTTGAACCGCGTTTACTTAAACCTACGTCTGTAAACAGACGCTCTGCAATCTCGGCTTTTGTTAGCGCCATAGATCAATCCCTCAAGGAAGCGTTAAACTCTGATTTAACCCCTGCGACTATTTTATCAACCGCATCGGCTATCTCTTTTTCTTCCAGAGTACGCATGGTATCTTGAAGTACCAAATTAATGGCTAGGCTCTTAAACCCTTCGTCGATACCTTTACCCTGGTATACATCGAACAAGTTTACGCCAACTAACTGATTCCCGCCAATTTTTTGGATAAATTTTATAATTTTACCCGATTCCACTGACTCATCGACCACTAAAGCGATATCTCGGCTGTTCGCTGGGAACTTTGAGATAGCATTAGCTGCAGGTAGTTGACGATTAACAACTTTATCTAACTCTAGTTCAAAAACCAGGGTTCTACCATTTAAGCCGCATTTTTTCTCAAATTGTGGGTGGATTGCGCCTATATAGCCGACGACCTCGCCATGGTATTTGATCACCGCTGCTTGACCTGGGTGCAAGGCACTGTGCTCAGTTTGCTCAAAGCTAAAGTTGGCAAGATCTACGGTATGACTGAGTAGCGCTTCAACATCGCCTTTTAAGTCAAAGAAATCGGCTGCTCGTGAAGGCAAGTCCCAATGCTCTTCATGGGCTTTACCTGTGATGATACCCGCGATCATCGGCTCTTGACGCACACCATTCTCTGCCGTTTCGTCTTTGATGAAACGTAAACCAGACTCAAACAAACGTACGCGAGACTGCTGACGACTTTGGTTATAAGCAACCGCATCAATCAAACCCGTCCACAAGCTTACACGCATCGCTGACATTTCAGTTGAGATAGGGTTAGGTAAAATAAGCGCATCAGCATCAGGGAATAACAAGCTTTGGCGACTCGGGTCAACAAAACTATAAGTAATCGCTTCCTGATAGCCTAAATCTACCAAAGTATCGCGTAAACGGGCTAATGGCAGGCGTGATTCTTGATGATCAGCCATGGCTAACGCGCCAACAGGAGCCGTATTTGGGATATTGTTGTAACCAAAAACGCGAGCCACTTCTTCAATTAAATCTTCTTCAATGGCCATATCAAAACGGTATGTCGGTGTGCTGACAGACCAATCCGCGCCTTGTTTTTCTGCCGTAAAACCAAGACGGGCTAAAATTTCTTCTACCGTGTTGTCATCAATATGAATACCAATGATCTTGTCTAGCTTTGCACGGCGTAATGAAATTTCAGCTGGCTTTGGTAAGTTCTCAGCACTAACGGCTTCAACCACAGGGCCAGCTTCGCCACCACAAATCTCAACAATCAGAGCACTCGCTCGTGACATAGCACGCGCTTGAAGCTCAGGATCCACACCGCGCTCATAACGATGAGAAGCATCCGTATGTAAACCGTATTGACGTGCACGACCTGTGATCGCAAGAGGTGCAAAAAATGCACTTTCTAAAAAGATATCTTGCGTTTCATTGGTTACACCCGAATTTAGGCCACCAAAAATACCCGCCATCGCCAGCGCTTTTTGCTGGTCTGCAATCACTAGTGTGTCGGTTGATAAAGTGACTTCATTACCATCAAGTAAAGTTAGCTTTTCATCGGCTTTCGCTAGACGTACATCAATGTCACCTTGAATCTTCGCCAGATCAAAAGCATGCATTGGATGGCCAAGTTCAAGTAGAACATAGTTAGTGATATCAACCACAGGATCGATACTACGCACGCCACAACGACGCAATTTTTCAACCATCCATAATGGCGTTTCTGCGTCGAGATTAATGCCTTTAATTACACGACCTAAGTAGCGAGGACATGCTTGCGGTGCACTCAGTACAATCGCTTTGCTATCATCAATACTTGGGGTGACGTCTTGCCATTGTGGCTCGGTCACATCAAGATGGTTTAACACCCCTACTTCACGCGCTAAGCCTTTGATACCTAGACAGTCGGCGCGGTTAGGCGTCAAGTCTACATCAATCGTAACATCATCTAGGCTTAAATATTCACGAACACATTGGCCTACTGGAGCATCGGTTGGCAGCTCAATGATACCGTCTGCCGATTCCGCCATCCCCAGCTCAGAAAGTGAGCAAAGCATACCGTGAGAAGGCTGGCCGCGTAACTTGGCTTTTTTAATTTTAAAATCACCCGGTAACACAGCACCGACTTTTGCCACTGCAACTTTTAAGCCTTGGCGACAGTTAGCTGCACCACAAACGATATCTAATAGCTCTTCTTCGCCAACATCAACTTTTGTTACTTGTAATTTGTCAGCTTCAGGATGTCTGCCACACTCAACGACGTGGCCAACTACGACATTGCTAAATTCTTTGGCAACTGGGATAACGTCATCAACTTCTAGGCCCGCCATGGTAATTTGCTCGGCTAACGTAGCCGTATCGATAGCAGGGTTAACCCATTCTCTTAGCCAGGATTCACTGAATTTCATGATAGTCCTTTTATTTACTTAAACTGTTTTAAAAAGCGAAGGTCGTTTTCGAAGAATGAACGTAAATCGTTCACGCCGTAGCGCAACATAGTTAAACGCTCTACCCCGATACCAAAGGCAAAACCTGAATACACTTCAGGATCGATGCCGACAGATTTAAGTACATTTGGATGTACCATGCCGCAGCCTAAAATTTCCAACCAGCCATTTTTGCCCAGTACATCAACCTCTGCTGAAGGCTCGGTAAATGGAAAATAAGACGGTCTAAATCTTACTTGTAAGTCTTCTTCGAAGAAGTTACGAAGGAAGTCATGCAAGATGCCCTTTAACTCAGCGAAGCTGGTATTTTCTGCAACAAGCAGACCTTCAACTTGATGAAACATTGGCGTGTGCGTTTGGTCGTAGTCATTACGATAAACCCGCCCAGGAGAGATAATACGGATCGGCGGTTTTTCTACTTCCATGGTGCGGATTTGCACGCCCGAAGTTTGAGTGCGCAACACTAGCTTAGGGTTAAAGTAAAAGGTATCGTGATCGGCACGCGCTGGGTGATGCGCAGGAATATTTAGGGCATCAAAGTTATGATAGTCATCTTCAACTTCGGGACCTGTTTTAACCTCAAAGCCTAACTCACCAAAAAACTCACAAATGCGATCTATGGTACGGGTAACTGGATGAATGTTTCCAGGCAGCTGGGTGCGCCCTGGTAGGCTAACATCGATTTTCTCTGCTGCTAATTTTGCATTCAGCGCGGCTAGTTCAATGCTATTTTTGCGTTGACTTAGTGCTTGTTGGATTGCTTGTTTGGCATGGTTAATCGCTTGACCAGCAGCGGGCTTTTGATCATTTGGCAATGAGCCAAGCAATTTCATTTGCTCGGTCATAATGCCCTTTTTACCTAAATACTCGACGCGTATTTGCTCAAGCTCTGCGGCATCATTTACGGTTTCAATCGCTTTGGTTGCGGTTGCTATCAGTTCATCAAGGTGTTGCATTTGTCCCTCGTCACCCTAAGCTTGTTATGGATTATAAAAGGGCAAATACTACTTAAAACTGCTTGATATAGCTAGGGTCTGATGCCGTTTGATATCGGTTTTTAGCATCCTATTCATGGATCCTACACTCAAGATCCATCTTGCAACCGACAAGCGGCTAATTTAATAAGCCATCACCGCAAAATAATATAGTCTGTTAGCTGACTTTATTGCGGCACATTCAGCTTAAGATGAGTACTTACTAGGTTTTTATCCGATAATAAACAAGGCTTAGCAACACTATAGCCTTGTACATAATCAATACCAATTTGCTTGAGCTTGTTTTCAATCTCTTCGCTTTCAACATATTCCGCGATTGTTTCTACACCGACCGCTTTGGCAAGCTCCGAAAATGAACGCACCATGGCAAAATCGGTTTCATCCACTAAAATGTCTCGCACGAAAGAGCCATCAATTTTGAGATAATCGATGGGGAGACGCTTTAAGTAGGAGTACGAACAAAATCCAACACCAAAATCATCAAGAGCGAAACTACAGCCCAAAGCCCTAAAGGTTTCCATAAAGGAAATGGTGCGCTCGATATCTCGAATAGCTTGGCCTTCGGTTAATTCAAAGCAAATTTTACTCGGGGCAATGTGATATTTTTCAAAGCATGACAAAAGATGCGCTTTAACGTCTCTGTCAGCCATCGACTGGCCGCAAAGGTTAATACTGGCTTTACTTATCCCTTTATAAATTTCAGGATTTTGGTTTAACCAAATAAAGAAGTGCTCCACTACCCACTTATCAATTGATGAAATTAAATTATAGGTCTCTGCCGCCGGTAAAAATTCATTTGGCGCAATCAACTCACCGACTTCGTCTCTAAAACGTATTAAAACCTCAAAATGTTCGCCCTTACTTTCAGCCGTTAACGGCTTAATGCTTTGATAGGCAAGCTCAAACAAATCGTGCTCTAAGGCATCATTGAGCTTAGAGACCCAGCCCATTTCTTTTTGATAACGACTAACCACACTGTTGGTTTCGGTATAGAAATAAATGCGGTTACGGCCTTGCTCTTTCGCTGTATAACAAGCGGTATCAGCTAAACTCAGCACTTCGGCAAACGATTTCATGTTATTTTCAATCGCCACGATGCCGATACTAATCCCCAAGGTGAAGACTTGGTCACCCCAGACAAATCGGTACTCTTGTACAACTTTGCGTAAACGCTCAGCCAACTCAATCGCATCATTGACGAACGCGTTGGTAAGCATGACACCAAACTCATCGCCCCCCAAACGGGCCAATACTTGATCTTTGGGGATTTCAGCCACCAATAGCCGGGTTAAGCCTTGTAATAGTTTGTCTCCAACACTGTGTCCACAGGTATCATTGACCACCTTAAACTGGTCTAAATCCAAGTAAAACATGATGTTTTTACCTAAACTTGGGGTTTCGCTGTTGATTACCTGGGTCACGCACTCTTCAAACTTGCGACGGTTATACAAACCCGTTAGCTGGTCATGCTGCGCCATGTACCTTAATTTCAATTCTTGTTTTTTACGTTGGCTAATATCAACAATCGAACCATCAATAATTCGGTCATCATTGTGGTAGAAATGAGATAAACGCAGGTTTAACAATGCCCAGAAAATACTACCATCGGCGCGGACAACCTTGATTTCAACGTTGTTAACAAAGCCCATTTCAAGCATTTCCGCAATTAGATTATCTCGACTGTTTTCTTGATGGTAAAAGCGGCTCATGTTGCCGCCATAGTTCGCTTTCAGATCATCAAAATCTTTGTAGCCGAAACTGGCACATAAGGCCGCATTAGCAGATAAAACCTCACCCGATAAGGTACTGGTAAATAACCCTTCCGGTGCATTTTGAAAAATATCAAAGTAACGCGCATTGCTGATGTCGGCTTGTGCCTGTGCATCTTTTTTCTGCTGTTTTTCCTGAGAAGTACGGTGGGCTAAAGCCAAGGCAAGAAAAATCAGGCCCAGAAAAGCCGAATTCGCGACAAAATGCTCGGTAAAATCGTTGCGTGGGATCACCGCAAAACGATTCAGAAGTAGCATTCCCATGCCCATAATGAACAGCAGCCATGATGTAGCAAATAACCGCGCGAGATTATTACCTCTGAACCAATAATATACAGCTTCAATGAATGAGCTAAGGGACATAAATGCCACGACAACAGCCAAAAAATACAAGGCAAACTGAAAATCAATCACCAAGGGAGAAATAATCAAGGCCAAGCAAGCACCAAGCAAACTTTTATTCAGCAGGTCGATGATCCGGTTGCGCTTAAAGTGTTTGAGTCCTTCACCAAGTAAACTCAATACCAAACAGAGGGTGCCCACCGACATGATCAGTAAGTTGTCATGCCATTTATTCAAGCTGGTAAAGAAGAAGATGCTGGCGTAACCTTTTAAGATCCACATAGTGCTGACAAAGCACAAACAAAAGGCACTGTAAAAGAAAAACCGAGACTCTTTCAGCATGATAAACAAGAACAAGCTATAGCAGGACATAAGTAAAAATATGCCTGTTAACATGCCCGTGAACAACTTGCTGTTTAGCTGTTCACTAAAATACCACTTCAACTCCCATAGCGTGATTGGCAGCTGTAAAAAGCCATTATTTTCGGCCTTTATATATACAGTGATGTTACGTCCCGCAGGTATGTCTAAAGGAACACTAAATGCGCGACTAGGAAAAGGCTTATTAGCGTATGGTCGACTCGTACCCAAATCATATTGATACGCGAGTAAGTTATTCTCAACAATATAGATATCCAGTACATTGATTAAGGAATAACCCACTTCAAGCAAAGTCGAAATGTCGGTAATGGTGTGATTGCTTAAACTAAATTTAAACCAATATGGATGTGACACTAAGCCAAAGCTAAGTACGTCTTGTTCGCTTTCTAACCATTGGTCTTCATACTCACCTAATAATAGATCTTTGATATCGATGCGATCGCTCGAATCAGGTAAATACGATACATGCTCACCAATGGCAAATTGTTTGAAGGCAGGGGTAACATTATGATTGTTTGATTGAGCCAATGCTTGACAAGAGATCCAGCAAATAAAAAACAACAACCATCTCATTTAGAGGACACCTATTCCTTGTGAATGTACTGATGATGTGTAAATCGCTATTGACACACAAATCCATAAAGCCGAATTATGCCATGCCTTGAACAAAAATGTGATGAATATACATAAATTTTGCATATTCATTGAATCAATCGTCATACCTATGACAAAAATGACTGATTAATTTTGCCTTTGAACAAAAGTATCAACAAATGTCAGACCAAAAAAAAGGAGGCTAAGCCTCCTTTTTCATTGCCATTAGCCTTATTTAGCTAATGCACCTTTTGCTGTTTCAACTAGAACAGCAAATGTGTTTTTGTCGAAAACTGCGATGTCTGCAAGGATCTTACGATCGATTTCAACAGATGCTTTTTTCAGACCGTCGATAAAGCGGCTGTAAGACAGACCGTTTTGACGAGATGCAGCGTTGATACGCGCAATCCATAGTTGACGGAACTGACGCTTACGTTGACGACGGTCACGGTATGCGTATTGACCAGCTTTAGTTACCGCTTGAACCGCTACGCGATAAACACGTGAACGAGCACCGTAATAACCTTTAGCTTGCTTTAGAACTTTTTTGTGACGAGCGCGAGCTACGACACCACGTTTTACTCTTGGCATTTCTCAATCTCCCCTTATGCGAATGGCAACATGCGACGTACTTGTGCAACATCAGATGCTGCAACCATGCTCTTAGCACGTAAGTGACGTTTACGCTTGGTGCTCTTCTTCGTCAGAATGTGACGTAGGTGAGACTGTTTACATTTGAAACCGCCAGAAGCCGTTTTCTTAAAGCGCTTTGCAGCACCTTTGTTAGTTTTCATTTTTGGCATTGCGAACTCCGCATTGTTCAATGAATATAAAAAATAATAGAGGCGAATTAAAATGAGCTTGCCGAGGCAAGCTCAATCAATTACTTGTTGAGCCTTTATTATCGCTTTTTAGGGCCAAGTACCATGACCATTTGGCGACCTTCCAACTTAGGGAAAGACTCCACAACGCTGATCTCTTCTAAATCCGTTTTGATGCGGTTTAGTAGTTCAGCGCCAAGGTCTTGGTGTGCCATTTCACGGCCACGAAAACGTAGCGTTATTTTGGCCTTGTTGCCCTCTTCTAAGAAGCGAGTCAGGTTGCGCAGTTTTACCTGATAGTCGCCTATATCAGTTCCAGGACGGAATTTTATTTCCTTCACTTGGATCTGTTTCTGCTTCTTCCGCTGATCTTTAGCGGATTTGCTTTTTTCGTAAAGGAACTTGCCGTAGTCCATAAGACGACAAACAGGTGGCTCAGCATTTGGGCTGATTTCTACCAGGTCAAGTTGCTGCTCAGCAGCTTGAGCCATAGCTTCAGCTAATGAGACAATTCCGATGGGCTCGCCATCAACGTTAGCCAAACGAACTTCTGTTAGACCTGTGATCTCGTCATTAATACGATTCTTGTTGCCCGACTGTTGGGGCCTTCTTCCACCTTTTATAGCTTATTCCTCCAAAGTAATTTGAGTTCGGTTTTGGATTTCTAGTTGTAGCTTGTTAACTAAATCGTCAACTTTAATGCTACCTAAATCCTCACCTTTACGTGTTCTTACTGCCACTTCGCCAGCTTCGACTTCTTTGTCCCCAATGACGAGCATATAAGGTACACGTTTTAATGTATGCTCGCGGATTTTAAAGCCTATCTTCTCATTTCTCAAGTCCGCATTTGCTCTAATGCCCGATTTTTGCAATTTATCGACCACTTGATGGGCAAAATCCGCTTGTTTATCGGTAATGTTTATCACTACGGCTTGAACCGGCGCTAACCAAGTTGGGAAGAAACCGGCACAATCTTCGGTGATGATACCGATAAAACGCTCTAGCGAGCCTAAAATTGCACGGTGGATCATCACAGGAACATGGCGTTCATTGTCTTCACCAACATAAGAAGCACCTAAACGACCCGGCATAGAGAAGTCGAGCTGAACCGTACCACATTGCCATGCACGATCGAGACAATCGTACAAAGTAAATTCAATTTTCGGACCGTAGAAAGCGCCCTCGCCCGGAAGGTATTTAAATTCTAAGTTCTTAGAATTTAATGCATCAGCCAAGGCTTTTTCCGCTTTATCCCATACCGCATCTTCACCCACGCGTTTTTCTGGACGAGTAGATAGCTTGATTTCAATATCGTTAAAGCCAAACGTTTTATACGTTTCAAATACCATGTCGATACAGCTAGAAACTTCCGCTAAGATTTGATCTTCGGTACAGAAAATATGCGCATCATCTTGGGTAAAACCACGTACACGCATGAGACCATGCAATGAGCCTGATGGCTCGTTACGATGACAAGAGCCGAACTCAGCCATACGCAGTGGCAGGTCGCGGTATGATTTTAACCCCTGGTTAAAGATTTGGACGTGGCCAGGACAGTTCATTGGCTTAATCGCGTATTCACGGTTCTCACTACAAGTACAGAACATGCCGTCAGCGTATTTATCCCAGTGACCAGACTTTTCCCATAGGCTACGGTCTAAAATTTGCGGCGCTTTTACTTCTTGGTATTGGTATTTCACCAATTTTTCACGCACAAACGTTTCTAGCTCACGGAAGATGGTCCAACCATTGTGATGCCAGAACACCATACCTGGCGCTTCTTCTTGCATATGGTATAGATCAAGTTGCTTACCGATTTTACGGTGATCGCGCTTGGCCGCTTCTTCTAAACGTTTTAGATAGCTCTTAAGCTGCTTTTTATCTGCCCAAGCCGTGCCGTAAATGCGCTGTAACATTTTATTGTTTGAATCACCGCGCCAATATGCACCTGCTACTTTCATCAGTTTAAAGTGATGACAGAATTTCATGTTTGGTACGTGAGGACCACGACACATGTCGATGTATTCTTCATGATGATACAGACCTGGACGCGCATCTGCTTCAATACCCGCAATGATCTCTAACTTGTAGTCTTCGCCGCGATCACGAAATACTGCTGCGGCTTCTTCAACCGACACTTTCTTTTTGATAACAGCGTAATTTGTCTGAGCAAGCTCTAGCATGCGTTTTTCAAGCTTGGCTAAATCCTCTTCGCTTAACGGGTTTTCCATGTCAACGTCATAATAGAAACCGTTGTCTATGGTTGGACCGATTGCCATTTTAGTGTTTGGCCACAATTGCTTAATGGCGTGACCTAATAAATGCGCACACGAGTGGCGAAGAATTTCTAATCCTTCGTCATCTTTAGCGGTAATAATGGAAACATTGACATCTTTGTCAATCGGGTCACAAGCATCAACGAGAACACCATCAACGCGGCCAGCGATACAAGCTTTCGCTAAACCAGGGCCGATGTCTTGAGCAATTTCCATCACACTAGTTGTATTTTCAAACTGGCGTTGGCTACCATCAGGAAGAGTAATTAAAGGCATGAGCTTTCCTTGTTACAGTGGTGACGCATACCAAGCGCCACATGTCAGTTATCAAGACTGTAAAAAAACAGCCAAAAAAGAGCCCACATAGTAGAGAAAACACCTGCTCAAATCAACGTTAGGATAGTTTAATTGCTAAGCTATATTGGGTTTAGCTGTTTGGTTCAACAATCAATTGTTCATCTTCTAGGCAAATATGACTGTTCATATATTCACGCTCTGTGGTTAAGGTATACCTATCAAGGGTAACAAGGATGCCGCCATAAAGATGGCCTGCACAGGTTACCTGCGCTTCCTTAATGTAGGCTGCAATGAAGTTATCAATTAACTCAATTCGTTGCTTAGCGTCATCAATTCGCGCATGCTCGTGTTGAATATTTAGGTTAAGGCGATGCGCCAATGTGTCTTTTTTTTCTGAGTCGGGTAACAAATTAACTTTAGCATTCGCCTGAGCTAATTCAGTCAATTTGTGCTCTTCTTGTTCGATTTCTTGCTGCAGAAAACGTTTCTCTTTTCTCTTCGCATCTAATTCACCTAATAGATGAATTTCAGTTCGAGTATATGCCTCGGCGCCCAAGTTAACCGTACTCACCCCTTTAAGAGCGCGAATAACGCCCCCTAAAATAGCCCCTCGACGTCCGGTGCTATCAACTACCTCTACTCGATCAAAGCAGGTCACGTCACAATGACTCAATTGGTGATTGAAGTGCAACGGGCCATGACATTCAATCTTGGTGTACTGAGCAAATACCCCATTAATTTCACCGTGGGCCGTAAGTTGGCAGCTATATCCGTCTTCGGTTTGATGGCCTATTACGCCCTTTTCGATATGTAAATCGCCACCCGCTTCAACCTGAGCGGACTCGATTAAACCAGCAACACTAATATCACCACTGGCCTTTACTTTCATCCCTTCACAAATATCGCCCGTGATCATTATGCTGCCATCAAAATCGACATGGCCAAAACTCACATCCACATTATTAATCATCAGTACGTCATCAACGATCATACCTCGTTCAATCTCAATCGGGATGCCAGTATTGGTTGCCACCAAATAGCTGGGATTTTTACTGCTTATATCGGTATTTTTACCAATATTAAACTCTAATTCTTTGCCCTCTTTATGGCTAATCGCCTCCCCTGTTACCTTAAAGCCATCTTCTCCCTCAACCTTTGGATGTTTGCGCATCAATGGCTTACCTTTGGATACCGATATTAACGCGCCTAAGTCACGCATATCGACTTTGCCACCTTGCAATTCTTTGGGCTTCTTTACTCGCTCTTTTAAGGTTTCTACCAAACGCTCAAAACGCGTATCTTTACCGTCTACAGGGAGTTTACCTTTAGCTACTGGAGCTTGGATAAGTTGCCCCGGTCTTGATTTGTTTAACGTTGAAACTAAGGCTGCAATATTGTTCTGGCGAATGCCATAACTCACGCCAGCAGCTTTCACTGCCTCTATTAAGGTCTCTTCATCCAGTTTTTTGCCACCCCAAGGCGCAGTCACTCTTGCCAAGGCCGTCATTTTCTCTTTGTCTATTTCTATCGCCACGACAGCATCGAGACGCTGAGCAATGATCACGGGGTCGGTATTTTCAGTCGGCTCTTTGGCATTAAATCGGCTTAAGGCATCACTCATGCCAACAGAGCTGGGTTTGAATTCAGCGAAAGGACTGCCCGCTAACGCATCTAGGATGTCCGTTTCGGTCACAGGCTCAAGTATCTCAGGTATCTCGAGAAGTAAATCAACGTCATTTTCATGCAGAGTAAATAACTCAGGTGAAATCATGTCATAACTTCCTTAGCACAGTAGGTGAGCTGTGGGTTTGCATTATATCAACCGCGTTATTTTGCTTTAGAGGAAACCCATGATGCATAAACGATTAGCAAAATAACGTTGAATAGAATAAGGCATGGCCCAAACAACATTCACATTGACAACATTAGCAGGTTATTTATTCACCTTACTGATATGTGAGAACGGGCTCAATCATTTTTCTCCCTAAACGTGAGACATCTGACAGCGTCAGTTTAAAACCTCAATCAGCTTTATAATTCTAGACTAATCTGAGCGTTAGGTTTAAATACAACAAAGCAGCCAAGAGGCTGCTTTGAATGGGGCATCGTTACTCGTCGCTGGTCGGCGGTTTGGGTTTACGGCGCATTGGCGCATCCCCAACATCAATACCCTGTTGAAAGGTTTTATTAACACGCTTGATTGGTTTACGTTTGGTATGGGCCTTGCCTTGCTTAGATTGACTCGCTTTGCGCACCTTAGGCGCAGATGTGGTTTGGCTAAACCCTTTAAATTTCGCTTCCATACCCGCGATTCTGTCAAAACTGATAGCTTGATTAAGGTATGCCTCTACTGCTTGGAAGTTTAGCCAATCCTTTGGACCAACTAAGGACAGGGCACTGCCCTTAGCGCCAGCTCGGCCGGTACGACCAATACGATGTACGTATTCTTCTGCATGTTTTGGCATATCAAAATTGATAACATGGGAAACATTAACTAAATCTAGGCCACGAGACGCAATATCGGTTGTCACCAAAACCTGCTGCTGACCACGTGAAAAACCATCCATGATTTGATTTCGCTTGCCTTGGTTCATGTCACCACTTAAAGCCGCGCAACTTAAACCTTGCTCGGTAATATAGCCGGCCAAGGTTAATGTATCAGCTCGGGTGGCGGTAAACACGATCATCTGACTGATGGACTCACCCTTGATAACATGACTTAGCAGGGCTTTTTTATGATCTAAATTGTCACACAGTATAAAGCGTTGCTGAATATCTTTGTGTTCATCGTTAGCACCACCAATGGCGACTCTGACAGGCGCTTTAAGCAACTGTTTAGCGATGCTATTTACCTCGGTATTGTCCAAGGTAGCAGAAAACATTAAGGTTTGACGTAAGCGATGATCTGCAGCGCAGTTTATTTGCAATAACTGATCGGCAAAGCCCAGATCTAACATGCGATCCGCTTCATCTAAAATGAGCATTTCTAACCCATTAAGGTGGATCTGGCGTTGACTAAGATGATCCGCAATTCGCCCAGGCGTACCGACAATAAATTGTGGGTCTTTAACTAACTGTTTGGCTTGATCGTTAAAGTTCTCACCGCCCACAATGAGCGTTGCTTTTACACCCGTACCCGCAACCAATAACCGCAGCTGAGCGTAAACTTGCTTAGCGAGCTCTCGCGTCGGCGTTAAAATCAGTACTCGCGCATCACGTTTACTCAATGCCCTTTGCTTTAAAACACGCTGCATAGCAGGTAACAAAAATGCGAGTGTTTTACCCGAACCGGTTTTTGAAGACGCGATAATATCTTTGCCTTGCATGGCAATAGGAATAGCTTGACGCTGAATATCCGTGGCCCGAGTAAGGCCTTGATGAGACAACGGCGTAAGCAAACGACGATCGAGTGAAAATTCTTCAAAATCCAAGAGACGGCTCCAACTAGTGTAAATTTTTCACGTATTATACCTTGTTGTCATTATCTGGGCACTAACAATACCAAGATCTCGTTAGCTTCCATTTCAATATTACTTGGATTTACCTGCCTCAGCCCTTATATTGCCCTCATCTTTCACTCGGTATTCAACACTATGTTTCAAGATAATCCACTGCTTGCCCAGTTAAAACAGCAAATGCAATCTGAATTGACTAAAAAAGAAGGTCAAGTCAAAGCCAGCGAGAGAGGGTTCGGCTTTTTAGAAACCGACGATAAAGAAAGCTTTTTTATTGCGCCCAATGAAATGCGTAAAGTACTTCATGGCGATCGCATCACGGCCATCATACGTGAAGCCAATGACAAACAATCCGCAGAGCCAGAAACACTCATCAGTCAAGCTCACACCGACTTTGTCGGCAAATTGCAATCTTTTAAAGGGCAACTGCAATTCGTCAGTGAAAACCCCTTATTCAAATACCCCTTTGCGGCCAAATTAAATAACAGCCTAAAAGGTAAAGGGCTGCAAGAAGGCGATTGGGTTACGGCCAAACTCCAGCATCACTCATTGCGTGATGAAAAGCGCTTTAGCGTCACCATCAGAGCCTTGATAGCCAAAGCAGACGACCCCTACCTTGGCCGCTGGGTCACGCTAGCCAAGCTGGGATTACCCACTACGCCTCCTCCAGCTCCAGAAGCTTGGCCACAAGTAGATATGTCACAACGCCGTGATTATCGCGCATTGCCATTTGTCACCATAGATAACGCTTCAACTCAAGATATGGATGACGCGCTTTATATTGAAAAACAAGGTGATGGCTGGTTACTCTATGTGGCAATTGCCGATCCAGAAGCCTATGTAGATCTTGACTCTGAGTTAGATAAAGAAGCTGCGCAGCGTGGATTTACCATTTACATGCCTGAGTTTAACGTGCCTATGTTACCGCGCCAACTCAGCGATGAATTATGCTCATTACAACCTAACGTTGATCGACCTGCGCTAGTATGTAAGGTGCAATTGGCCGCTGATGGCTCCATCTTAGGGACCCCAGAATTTGAAATTGCTCAAATTCGCTCAGTGGCTAAACTCAGCTACGACGATGTTTCAGACTATATCGAAGGCATCGCCAGCGAATTTAAACCCGAGCCGCACATTGGCGAACAGTTGCAACTGCTCAATCACTTCAGTCAAGCTAGATTGACTTGGCGTGAACAAAACGCCCTCACCTTTGACGACAATCCAGATTACAAGTTTGTCCTTTCAGAGCAAGGCGAGCCGGTTGATATTCTATGCCTGCCTAGACGCAGCGGTCATCGTTTGGTCGAAGAAGCCATGGTATTAGCGAATATCTGCGGCGCTGATTTTCTGACTCAGCATCAAGTCGAAGGTGTGTTTAATAGCCAAGGCGGGATCCAAAGTGATCGTGTTGCTGAAGCCGCTAATTTACTCACAGAAAATGGCATCCCAGCAACCGAGCAAGCATTAACCGATTTAAACGGCTATTGCGCCATCCGTCGACAAATTAAGGCCAGCAATAACCAATATGTGGATTTCCGTTTGCGCCGAATGTTTGCTTACAGTGAGTTTAAACCTCAAGCGAGCCCTCATTTTGCAATGGGCTTACCAGCCTACGCAACTTGGACCTCGCCGATCAGAAAGTACAGTGACTTGATCAACCACAGACAGATCAAATCCATTTTAGCGCAGCAACCTGCCATGACCTTAGATGCCAACATGGGTAATCAATTTAATGAGAAGCGCAAAATCCAACGAATGGCTGAAAATGGTGCCAACGCTTGGTTATATGCTCAATATCTTGCTAAACAGCTTCAACTTGGCAGCGAGTTTAATGGTCAGATAATTGATGTGGTTCGCCAAGGTGTGCGCGTCAAGTTAACCGACATAGGCGCCCTGGTCTTCATTCCAGCTCAGTTGATTTGCAGTGATAAACAACGCATTGAGTGCAAAATGGACACGGGGCACGTCTTAATTGATGAACAAGTGGTGTTAACCCAAGGTGAGTCCTTGGTTGTGAAAATGCATGAAGTGAATACGGAAAGCAAAAATTTCATCGCAAAACCCGCTACACCCCTCATATAAATTGATGATACATCTACTTGGCCAGCTATGCTTGCTGAGCTTAAAGTGCTGAGCTTCTAAAACTTAGTTTCGGTTACTGAGATAGCCGAAACTAAGTATTACTTTATAGTTTAATCACCCCGTAATAGGGGGAAGCCGATATATTCAGAACCCTTGATTCCAGTAATACTAGCCTAAACAAACTTGAGGAATCAGGCAGATGAAATCAACTATCGCAATCGCAACTCTATTACTCGCCGCAGCACCTTTAAGCTTCGCCAATATCATCATAGACACCGATGGCGTGAATGAGAACACCTATCGTCAGGATATGTATCACTGTGAACAGCTTGCTTCACAAGTACAAACTAATCAACACAGCACAAGTATTGTGGGAACTACCGCAAAAGGGGCGTTGGCTGGGGCTGCCATTGGCGCCATTTCTGGAAATTCAGGCAGTAAAGGCGCAAAAACAGGCGCAGGCGTTGGTCTAGCAGCAGGCATTATTGGTAAAAGCTCATCTAAACATTCTGAGCGTCAAGCCAACAGCAATGAAAAACAAATGGTGATGCGTAATTGCATGACCAACCGAGGCTATACCGTATTGAACTAGAAAACAGTAAACGCGTTAATTTTCACGTTTATTGATAATAAAACAGCTCATCATAAGCAATTAGGTCGTCAGCCATTTTTATTTTACTGTCGACCTAGATGAGCCTAGCAGGCTATAATACCCCTTTTAAGATTAGACGGTACTGTCATTGCCTACATTAGCCCCGCTTTTACCTGCTTCATTGCAGCCAGACTTCAGCCAGCTTATTGATTCAGTCACCGATTCACCCGGATCGCCATGGAAAACCTTGTTTCCTTATGCCAGTCAGCAGGTCATTGACGCCATTTCATTGCCACAGCGTCTAATTACTTTGAGTATGAACGATTGGGCCACTGGCGTTGCATTCATTGAATCGACGCTAAGCAGTCTCGCTCAACCACCATCGAGTTGTTTTTTAAATAGCTACGGTCAACTTGAATTATTCGGCGAAGCCACGTTAGAAGACCAAGCGCTGGTGTTGAGTCCAGGGGCCATACTTCAGCAGCAAAACGGCATCTTGGGTATCAGTTTGCCGCCATTATTAGAAAACCCGCAATTATGGTATCAGGTAAAAGGCTACTTATTATCTGGTCAATTACGCTGGCATGATGCATACGGTGCCAAGCACATCAAAAAAATTAAGCTGCCATCGGGTGAAAAACCCAATTGTAAAATGATACTGCTCGGCAGTCGTAGTCAATTTGCTGAGCTAAATCAACTTGATCCTGAGTTCTCTGCCCTTTCACAACAATTTGCAGAGATAGCCGATGAAGCTAAAGTTACAGCCGATAGTATCAGCGCCATTCTCGCCTTTGTGACACAACAAGCCGCAGTGGCAGACATTACTGAGATCTCTGCACAAGCCAAAAATAAGCTACTGCAGCATCTCAGTGCCATACGTGATCATCAGCACTATGTGCAACTCAATGCCAGCTATTTAACTAAGTTATTCAGCTATTGTCGTTACCGCTTCGGAAAAGAGCTAACCCCTGCGGCGATCGCCGACTTCATCCTAACTCAACAACAATCGATGAAGTTACCGCAACATTACAGCGATGAATCCATTGCCGAGCTGCAAATTCCTATCACGCTCGAGGGCAAAGCCATTGGCCAAGTTAATGGCCTGTCTGTGGTGGAACTAGACGGTCACCCTATTGAGTTTGGAGAAGTGTTTCGAGTTACGGCCGCGGAATATTTAGGCGACGGTGAAGTCATTGATGTCGAGCGTAAAGCAGAAATGGCCGGCAACATTCACTCCAAAGCCATGATGATAGTTGAAAGCTACCTTAGCCAAGTATTTGGTAAAGAAGAGCATGTCCCCTTTTCAGCCAATATTGTATTTGAGCAAAGTTATAGCCATACCGATGGTGACAGCGCCGCGGTTGCAACTTATGTCGCGTTGATCTCCGCCCTATCGCAAATGTGTGTACGCCAAGACGTAGCCATGACGGGCTCGATGGATCAAGCCGGGAATGTATTAGCCGTTGGCGGCATTAATGAAAAAGTAGCGGCTATATACCGAACAGCGCAATTAAAACAACTCACTCACCCCGTGATTGTATTAATTCCTCAATCCAACTTAGTGAACTTAAGTTGCGATGATGCTCTTGTAAATGCAGTCAAACAAAAACAGTTGGTTATCTATCCTATTGAGCACGTAGAAGAAGCGATCAACCTTGCCATCGGCGACGTTGAACAAGTGTATGAAACAATTCGCACGCGCATCAAAGAACTGAACGGTCAAGATGAAGCCGAAGCATCTTGGCTGAAAAAATTAATGCGATGTTGGCAAGCCTAACATCGACACTTTCTTGCACCGTGACATGCTTTTCTATAAAGTGTGCCACTTTGCTTTTATATCAAACTATTAACGAGTTAGATTATGACCTCTCAAAAAGATTTGGGTAAGCACGCTTACACGAAAGAAGAGCTACAAGCTTGTGGCCGTGGTGAACTATTTGGCGAAACGAACTGCCAACTGCCTGTCGACAACATGCTGATGATGGATCGTATCATCAAGATCAACGACGTTGACGGTGAACACGGTAAAGGCGAGATCCTTGCTGAGCTAGATATTACACCTGATCTATGGTTTTTCGATTGTCACTTCCCGGGTGACCCAGTAATGCCTGGTTGTTTAGGCCTAGATGCGATGTGGCAACTGGTAGGTTTTTTCCTTGGTTGGAGCGGTGGTCCAGGTAAAGGCCGCGCACTCGGTGTAGGTGAAGTTAAATTCACCGGTCAGATCTTACCAACCTCAAGCAAAGTTAGTTACAAAATCACCATGAAGCGCGTGATCATGCGTAAATTAGTCATGGGTATTGCCGATGGCGAAGTATCTGTAGATGGCCGTGTTATTTACACAGCAAAAGATCTTAAAGTTGGTTTGTTTAAAGATACAGATAGCTTTTAATAACACGGCATAACTGAGTGTTGTGAAAACAAGAAAGCCCCAACTGGGGCTTTTTTGTTATTTGAGAAATAGACCGTGGCTCCTCTCTTCATAGGCATCCCGCCAGCCGCCTAACCAAGAGCTTTTAGCATCGACTTGTTGAAATGGACAAACTTCTTTCGCGCGGCCCATGATACCAGCGTGATAACCTTTAGCGTGCGCCCGTGCGATACGATCTCGTTTTTGTCTTTTCATCGAATTCCGACCTCATACTAAGCAAAAAAAAAGCACAAGGCGAAACGCCTTGTACTTTAGAATTAGATGAAATCTGGATCTACGTCAACGTCAATATTGCAACAATACCGCTAAAAAAATATTAAGCTATTGAAACAAAATTAGTTCGTTTTTTAATCGCTTTACATTTTTGTGAAGCGACGCAACAAGCCAAAGCCAGCCGTTATTGCCAATAACCAAAATGCATAACCACCTGAACGTTCAAATGGCTTATCCAAATCAGCGCCTTCATCCGCATCCCAACAATTAGGCTGCGCATTAATATCACCCGCCGCAAGATTTCGCGTTAGTTTTAACATAACTGGCTGAGGGTTCTTGATTTGTAGAAAGTCCTCTTTGCTTTCATAACGATAGCCAGTAGCTAAGATGGTGCCATCGTTGCTGATATCTTTAGCTTTTTCAACACGATAATACGGCAAGTTAATCTTTCCTGCTGCGTCTTTAGTACAAAGTAGATCGTTGATGAACCACGCATCCTTTGTTGCTAGGTCATAAACGAATGCGCTTTGACGGCGCGGGTTGCCTGACTCAACCGGTTGCGTTTCTCCCCATGCATCAGCCCAACCAATCACAGTACCTGCATCATTAATTGCACTAACCTGGCTGTTTGAGCCTGGCTTGTTGCTATTGGAGCCTTCAACACGTTCTTTTTTAGTACGAACATTCTTATCTTCGAGTGGAAACTCTATCGCTTTAGATTCTTTGTTAAATACAAAAAACTCTGTTGGATAGTTACGTCCCTTAATAGTGTCGTAGAAGCGGTTACCCACGATGATGCCATTATTGTTGATATCGACTGCCCAAGTGTGACGTAAGTTGTCATCGGGATCATCAATGCCTTGCTCTACTTGGGTGATTTCAATTGGCGCGCCAATATATGCACCATTGTTATCTGGCTCTAGATAGATAGCTCTAGCGCGGTCACCACGTTCACTACTGCGATAAGGTAAGGTAGAGAAGCCCACGGCAATGCCTTGGTCGTCTGCATTAAAGACATTAGCACTGTATTGCATGTTACGTCTTTCGCTACGGGGCTTATCTAACCATTGTTCAGTTGGGTTAGCTACCATCGCTTCCCCTTCTAACTCCCCTGTAGCACAGCCATCGGTAACATCCCAAACCCAAGGTTGAGTGTTAAAGCCTGGACAATAAACTAACTCGTTAAGATTATAACGATCATCATCTTTATTGCTGTCGAAGCAGCGATCGAGATATACGTTTTCGTCATTAGGGCGGTTTACACTCGCATGGCCAAACACCAAGGTGCGCGTTTGCCCGTTTGGCAAGGTAACGGTACTGATATTATATGCCGCGCTAAAACCACCACGGGTAAGATCTGTCGAAGGCTTTAATTGACAAAAAGCACCCGAGGCATCTTTATAAAATGCGTGACGATGAAATTCACGGCTAAATGGAGCACCGGTTGAATATTCTGCCGAGCCATAACCTACCATTGAGCCATCGTCAGCAATATCTGTAACCACTTGATCTGTTGTGCCGCTGTTGCTCAGATCAAAAGCCATTTCTTTTTCAGGCTGTCCGCTAGCATTAAGGGTAAAGGGAATAAACTGACTGCTATAAAGGCGCTCACCCGCTTCGTTTTGATCCATGCGCCATTGTTTGATCGCATTTTCGTAGGTCAGTTTGTCAGGATTGTCACTGCCTTTAAATAGCACGTCACATATTTCGTTTGAATAGTAACACTCTTTTTCATAAGTAAAGTGCAACCCATAATCCAGCATGCCGATAGACGACCGCGTGGTTACACCCGCAGCTTGTGTGCCATCTGGAGAAATAGCAATGGCATAAGGACCAAAATTAGCATCGGCAAAATCACCGCTACGGTCTACACTAATTTCTTCAATTTCATAATAGGCACCCGGGTTTACCGGTGCAGCGGTTGAGCCTGCGGCGTAAACCATTCCCAATGCCAAAGATAATGCGGATAATTTAACTTTCATCAAAGAGTTATTCCCCTGTTTGTAATGCTTCTAATTCTTCCCAACGCTCTAATGCGGTTTCAAGCTGTTGCTCTAACTCAGCCAATTTATTGAGCTTGGTGGACGTCTCATCACTAGGACGACTAAAAAATTCGGGATCATTTACTTGCGCTTGCAGCGCTTCCATCTCGGATTCGATATCCTCAAGCAAACTAGGTAACTGTTCTAGCTCTAGTTTTAGCTTGTATGATAACTTGTTCTTCTTCACGGGCGTAGGTTTTTTGTCAACCTGCACTGTTTCAGTTGGCTTAGCTACCTCAGGTTGCAGCTGTTTTTGCTGCTCAACACGCTGATCCAAAATAGCCCTAGCATCACTGTAACCACCCACAAAGGTTTCTACTTCACCTTCACCTTTAAACACCCAGCTATGGGTGGCCGTGTTATCAACAAAATAACGGTCGTGGCTAACCAGCAATAAGGTGCCCTTGTAATTGGCAAGTAATTCTTCTAAAAGTTCCAATGTTTCAACATCTAAATCATTGGTTGGCTCATCGAGGATCAGTAAGTTACTTGGTTTTAAGAAGATTTTCGCCAGTAATAGACGGTTTTTTTCACCGCCCGACAAGGCTTTAACCGGCGTTCTTGCTCGCTTAGGATGGAATAAGAAGTCTTGCAAGTAGCCTAACACGTGACGCATTTTGCCATTGACTTCAACTTCTTGCTTACCTTCGGCCAAGTTATCCATCACCGACTTTTCTGGATCTAACTTGTCGCGGTATTGATCGAAATAGGCCACCTCAAGCTTAGTACCACACTTAAGTTTTCCGCCTTGTACGGCCAGTTCACCCAGCATGATTTTTAATAAGGTACTTTTGCCGCAGCCGTTAGGGCCAATCAAAGCAATTTTGTCACCGCGCTGAATGGTAAAACTAAAATCATTCACTATTGGCTGTTGATCGAATTCATAGCGCAAGTGTTCAGCTTCAAACACTATCTTGCCTGAGCGCACCGCTTCATCAACATTGATTTTGGCCTTGCCCATCACGTTAATACGCTGTGACCGCTCTTGACGCATCGCTTTCAACGCTCGCACTCGGCCTTCGTTACGGGTACGTCTTGCCTTAATACCTTGACGGATCCACACTTCTTCTTGCGCCAAACGACGGTCAAATTCCGCATTTTGCTCTTCTTCAACCCGCAGCGCTTCTTCTTTACGCTCAAGGTAAAGCTCATAATCACCCGGCCAAGACGTTAAATTACCGCGGTCGATATCAACAATGCGTGTCGCAAGACGGCGAATAAATGCGCGGTCATGGCTGATAAATACAATACTGCCGGCAAAGTTAAGTAAAAATTGCTCTAACCACTCGATAGTTGCTACATCTAAATGGTTGGTCGGCTCATCTAAAAACAGCAGATCAGGCTCACTCACCATGGCTTTTGCTAATGCCACCTTACGCTGCCAACCGCCAGATAACTGATCTAAGGCAATATCTGGATCAATTTCCAGTAAGGCTAAGGTTTGGTTTATCTTGGTGTCGAGTTGCCAGCCGTTGTGCAAGTCTAGCTGCTCTTGTAACTGCTCTAGCCTTTTCAACTGTTGATCCGTCGGCGCATCACCCAGCTCATGGGATAAAATATGATACTCGGTCACCGCCTTACCCACTTCTTCCATGCCGCTGGCCACATACTCGTATGCGGTTACGCCTTCGACCTGAGGTGGGTCTTGCTCTAGTCGAGCAATTTTGACGTCATTGTTTTTCACAATACGCCCGTCATCTAATTGGATTTCACCACACAAGACTTTGAGTAAAGTGGATTTACCCGCACCATTACGGCCAACTAAACAAACCCGCTCACGGGGTTCAATCACTAAATCTGCGCGATCAAGCAGGGGATTATCGCCAAAAGCCAAATCCGCATTTTGCAATGTAATTAATGCCAAAATTTATTCCAAAAATTTACTAACGGCTTGGCTATCAAATGGCCAGCCTAATTCTTTACCGTCAAACGCAAGCACTGGGATCCTCACGCCATACTGTTCTACTAATTGCTCATCTAAAGCAATATCAACCAATTGATATTCAACCCCGAGTTGCAATAGCGTCTGCTGAGCCAGCTCACATAAGTGGCAGCCATCTGCGCTATATAAGGTGATTAACATTTTGTTAAGATCCAGCATTGGTGGATTTTATCGTTACGCTTAAAGTCCTCCGGAATAGATGCTTTACTGACATCCTCAATCCGATATCCCGCAGCAACGACACCCGCCTCATCTAACTTAAAACCGCGCTTATTGTTAGAAAACACCAATACGCCACCCGCTGTTAAGTTCTTGCTGGCATTGGTTAACAAGGCAACATGATCACGCTGCACATCAAAGGTACCATTCATGCGCTTAGAGTTAGAAAATGTCGGCGGATCTAAAAAGATTAAATCATATTGATGTTGGCAGTGATCAAGCCATTTCAGCACATCCGCTTGTTCAAAATGGTGCGCGCCTTTGATTTTGTTTAAAGCAAAGTTACGTTTACCCCAATCTAAATAAGTATGCGACATATCTACACTGGTGGTTGACGCGGCGCCGCCCAGCGCGGCATGCACAGAGGCGCTAGCGGTATAACAGAACAAGTTTAAGAAATGCTTGCCCTTGGCCATCTCGCCCAAGCGTTTACGCATGGGTCTATGATCTAAGAACAAACCTGTGTCTAAATAGTCACTTAAATTCACTTCAAACAATGCATTGTTTTCCGCCACGGTCAAAATGGTTTGTTTTTTGTTTAAAGCCTGATACTGATTCTTACCCTTTTGCACTTCACGTACTTTAAGGAACAACTTGTTCTCAGGAATAGCCATGACATAGCGCGTAGTGGCAACAATATCCAGTACCCTTCTTCTGGCTTTGGCAGGATCAACCTTCTTCGGCGCGGCGTATTCTTGGATCACCACGTTATCATCGTAAACATCAATCGCGACGTTGTATTCAGGTAAGTCTGCATCATAAACACGATAACAGCTGATATTTTCACGTTTTGCCCATTTGGTTCGTTGAGTTAAATTCTTTTTCAAACGGTTGGCAAAATCTTCCGCATAGATAGCAGGCTTGTCACTGCTTAATCCACGATCGCTGATTTGGTAGTTTTTCAGCACACACTCAAGGGGACCATTAAATAACTTGTAGGTTTTACTGGCGCGCAGTCCAATACAGCTTAATAGCTCAGTATCGGTCGAAAATAGCGAGGCTTGCCAGCCAGGGAAGGCTTTTTTGAACTGGTTCCCCAACTTAGAATACAGATCGATGGCTCCGCTCATATCGCCCATACGTTCACCATAAGGCGGGTTGGTAATGATCATACCGGTTTGGCCATCCAGTGGATTACCAAATTCTGTCGCGTCTTTAACACTAAATGTAATTAAATCCGCCACCCCTGCACGCTGCGCATTTCCTCTGGCAATTTCAATCAAGCGACGGCTTTTATCGGATGCAAAAAAACGGGTCTCACATGTATTTTGGTTGCGTTTATGCATCACACTCGCTTGCGCTAACATGCTGTTCCAACATTCGCTGTCATGACCTAGCCAATGTTCAAAAGCATACCCTTTACGCAATAAACCCGGTGCGCGGTTAGTCGCCATTAAAGCGGCTTCGATAACTAACGTGCCCGAACCACACATAGGATCGACCAAAGGTTGATCCGTTTGCCAACCACTGCGCTTAACAATCGCCGCTGCTAAGTTTTCTTTTAACGGCGCCGCGCCAGTTTCGGTTTTATAGCCTCGGTGATGCAACGGGCTGCCAACCATGTCTAAATACACATGGGCCTTATCTTTAAATAAGCGAACATTGATGCGAATTTGCGCATCGCTGCGTTCAACATCTGGGCGTTCATCTTGCTTTTTGCGAAAACGATCCACAATCGCATCTTTAACCTTTAATGCGCCGAATTGGGTATTTCGGATTTCATCATTGGTGCCCGAAAAATCGATGGCAAATGTCTTATCTACAGCAAAAATATCTTCCCACGGGATATAACTACAGCCAAGGTATAGATCCATCACGTCGTTTACCTTGAATTCGCTAAGGCGCATTAACACCCTAGATGCAAAGCGTGACCATAAACAGACCTGATAGCCCTGCTCTAACGATCCGGTAAAACTGACGCCCGAGCGCACGGCCTTGCCATTGGTAATACCAAAAGATTGCAATTCTTCTTCAACTAAAGGCTCTAGGCCTTGAGCTGTAGTAACGAAGTATTCATATAGCGTATTTGTAGACATTCAGATTTCCGAGATAAGAGACATAACAACAAGGCATCGCTGGATACCTTGCAAAACTTAAAGCTAAACAGCTTGCCGATCATTAAACCAAGACAATGTGCTAGCTTCACAGGTGCGCTAGTATAACGTATGCAATCAGGTTAAACATAAACAAATCGCCAATAACCCCGCTAAGAAACCCTGCTTAATTTGCCCCTATTGCCTCTCAAAGACCGTTTAACTTGATAAACCGCTTACTTGTTGGGCGAATTGTTTAACAAACAAACAAACAGTAATTATTTCACGATTACCCCTTGCATATCGCCAACCATATCTATAGTATTCGCCGCACTTAGACGGACGCGGGATGGAGCAGCTTGGTAGCTCGTCGGGCTCATAACCCGAAGGTCGTTGGTTCAAATCCAGCTCCCGCAACCAACTTGGTGTTTTAAAGAGCTTAGCTCGTAAGGCTCAACTCTTTATAACTGCGAAGGTCTTTGGTTTATAACCAGCCCCAGCAACCAATTCTAAAATGATTAAATATCATCTTGAATGGAATCCTCTAAGTAGCATTATACAGTCGCGGGATGGAGCAGCTTGGCAGCTCGTCGGGCTCATAACCCGAAGGTCGTTGGTTCAAATCCAGCTCCCGCAACCAATTTGGTGTTTAAAGAAAGTAGCTCTTCAGGCTCAACTCTTTATAAATGCGAAGGTCGTTTATTCAAATTCGCCTCACGCAACCAATTAATGCATAGTAAACATAGAAATACAGTCGCGGGATGGAGCAGCTTGGTAGCTCGTCGGGCTCATAACCCGAAGGTCGTTGGTTCAAATCCAGCTCCCGCAACCAATTTGGTAATATAAAGAAAGTAGCTCGTCGGGCTCAACTCTTTATAAATGCGAAGCTCGTTGGCTTAAGTCAGGCTCCCGCAACCAATTTCAAAATGCAACAATAGTACATAAAAATCCAGTCGCGGGATGGAGCAGTCTGGTAGCTCGTCGGGCTCATAACCCGAAGGTCGTTGGTTCAAATCCGGCTCCCGCAACCAATTCAAGTCACCCTACCTACTTAATATACTTAGTATTTTTTCTCCTAGGTTATATTAATCGTCTTTATAATAGCTACATAGCTTTAAAAATATCATTCTTGTCAGAATTGATGACACAAAGCAATTGAACTTATACTGAATATATTTTCCCTACTCCCCTGTTCATTATCAGTAGCATCTACTTGCTCAAAATAGCACTTTAGGGTTTTGTGACACCAGCGTGTCATTTCTGATTTTTTCCACAGTCTATAAAAGGCTTTTTATCGCAAAAATAATGCCAGCTGCCATTAGCTCTTGCGTCAATGTAATTTAAAAAGCGTGATAAAGTCGTCGCCAAGTCCTGCTTCCATTTCTTCATCGGATTTGAATTTTTTATCTAGCTCTACTAGTTCATTAGCTATATTGTTGAATGATTGAAGGTAATTCTTTAACTCATCGAAATTTGAGCCCTGAGACACGTAAACAAGCGATCTCAATTTTTCTAATTTTGCACTATCAAGAACTGAGCCCAGGACTTCAAATTCAAGCTCATCCTAGACATATTCATCATCTACTTTTTCATCGTTAAACATGTACATACTTGACTCGATGCCATACTGTTCAATTTCTTTAATAAACCCTTTAGGCAGTAAGTAACCAATAGGATGATCTTGACAGACAAACAAATAGTCACCTTCTAGCGCTTTATATGCCCATTTAGTGAATTGCTCTAAGAAAGGGTAGCTATTTCGTCTGGTAAAGTTCCAAGTGTAAACAATATCGTCATGCTTAAAGCAAATTTCCATTTCTGCATCATCTTCATCGACGCCATCAGATGCGACAGCGGGTTTAAGACCTAATCGCTTTACCTTTACTCTTCTTTTGGAACACTTGACTAAACCTTCAATGTTGCCATAAAAATCATCAACGAAACCCTCAATGCCTCCACCATCGGTCATGGAGTACCATAACACCCGATTCCCCGCAAAATCGGTGATCACTTGAAAAATGAAAAGCTCATCGTCACCTTCATATAGCTTTAGTGCCTTGCTGATATCCTTCTCTTTAATAAGCTCATAAGATTTGAATAACGACAATATTTCATGGGCACTCATATTTATTCCCTTTCCTTTAACTAAACTTGTTTGTCTCGTTCGTGTATAGCGCCATGTTAATGAGGCAAAAAGCGAACTAGCAGCGCGACAAAATACTTTCACAATTGCGCACAGTGGCTTTGCTATAAGCAAAGTCGGAAAATCAATGTTTCACAGAAACATAAAATAACCAACCTTTCGTAACGAACCCAGATTTTGTCGCCCGTTTGGCCAATGATAACCCACTGGCCGAATTTGATGCCGATGCAAGGCTGACCTTGTATGGCGGCTCACAAGAAGGCTATATCGACTATCCAACCTATCAGGCTTAATTCACTAGGCACCAAGGACAATGCTTTGGTGCCTATTTTTTTGTGCTTAGAGATAAATTTGCTACCACTTAACTATCTGCATTTTGCTAATTAAGCCAAAGCTGCCACACGGGTTGTTGAATTAATTACAAATTCTAAACGCTAAATAGACTTATCACTGCGCCGGCCATGTGGCTATATGATCTTGCAGGTCAATTTCATCAAACTCACTGATCACCCTACCCCGTACTGAGTGCCCGCCTGCGTGCATGGCACTGCGGCTGCCTGTAAGTAAGGGATGCCAATCGGGAAGATCTTTACCCTCGGCTAGACGGCGATAAGCGCAGCTAGCGGGCAAATACTGAAATTGGTCAATATTATCAAGGGAGACCTTGAGGCAGTCCGGCACATACTTAAAGCGTTTTTCGTACTTCTTGCATTGACAGCTTTTTGTGTTCAGTAGCTTACAAGCGACATTAGTGTAATGAAGCTCGTCGGTGTCGTCATCAATCAGTTTACTTAAACAACATTTTCCACAGCCATCGCACAAAAGCTCCCATTCGCGCTCTGTCATTTTAGCGAGAGTTTTCTCCTGCCAAAATGGCGTGGTTATTTGTTTTACTTTTATTTGTTTTGTTGTCATCACATTGCTCAAAAAAAAGGTGTGCTAAGCACACCTTGTCATTCTCTCAGACTGATTATACACACTTTAGCGCATCTTACTTAATGGTCTAGTAAGCAATGCTATCCGCTAGCGTGCCAACGGCAGCAACAAAGTAGTTGGAGCGATTCCACTTCATCAAAGTGGCGTAGTTGTCATACGCCAGATATGCGCGGCCGTCTTTATCATCAGGTAACACTAACCAAGCTGAGATTTCTCGCGTGGGTAAATCCGAGCCATCAGTTTTACGCACGCCTAAGGCTTGCCATTGTGCTAACGTTTTCTGTGGTTGCTTTAAGCCCGTGATGCTCAAGTCAAGGTCGGCAGGCACGTTAACTTGGCGACCCCAAGTTAAATCATCATTCCAGCCAGATTGGCTCAAATAGTTGGCCGCCGAAGCAAATACATCCACCTTAGTTTGCCAAATATCTTTACGCCCATCACCATCGTGATCAACGGCAAAAGTTAAAAATGAAGTCGGCATAAATTGACACTGTCCCATGGCACCCGCCCATGAGCCTTTCATTTTATCTAAACTGATATGCCCTTCATCTAGGATTTGCAAAGCCGCAAATAATTGCTCTTTGAAAAAAGCCTCACGGCGGCCATCGTATGCCAATGTCGCCAATGCAGACACCACATCGAAGTTACCGGTGTAACCACCAAAGTTGGTTTCGATTCCCCAAAGCGCCACAATAAAACGTGGTTGCACGCCGTATTTTTCGCCAATTTCGGTTAGTTCAGGTAAATGCTTTTGGTACAAATCACGAGCTTGCTTAATTTTCCACTTAGGTACGGCTTTGGGAAGATAGGTATCCAAGGTTAATTTAAATTCGGGCTGTGACTTATCTAACTTCACCGCGCGTTCAATAAAAGTCGCTTGTGATAATGCCTTATCAACCGTCGCTTGACTAATGCCTTGCTCAACGGCTTGACTCTTTATGGCTTGCAAATAACTGGTGTAATCCGGCTTCGGGGGACTTTGGGCAAATACAGCCGCGGAAAAAAATAAGCTGGTTAACATCATAGCGCGCATAGTTAATTAAATGTCCTTTTTCTGCTGAGCTTTGTGTTGCTCTAAATAGTTAACGGGAGGAGGCGGAAGTTGCAGGTAAAAACCATCCTCGTCTAAGGCCTTCTTTACCTTCTCTATATCTGCTCGAACAAGTTGTTTTTTCTGTGCCAAATTAATCACTAAGGCTAATTTCGGTTTACCGAACATTGCCATTAAGGCCTCGGGGACACGGGAAAAATCGTCTTTTTTCGCCAGATACAAATAGGTTTCTTCTTTCTTTAAACTTTTATATATCGCACACAACATAAGATGCTTCTTGGTGATTCCTTGCCTAACGTAAGCACAGACTATAACATGACGAACATTAGGCAAATAATAGAATTGTACGATTTTTTATTTATAGGAACTCGCCTCGGTATGGCCGAAAATAACATTGAATTAAAAGGCTCCAATTTTACCCTTTTTGTGCTGTCACTCATTAATAATGACCTCTCATCGGTACAACAAGCATTATTAGATAAAGTGCAGCAAGCTCCTGCTTTTTTTAGCGGCGCGCCTATTGTGATTAATGTCAGTCAATGTGAACAAGCGATTGATTTTCTTGGCTTAGCTGAAGTGGTTAAAAGCCAACAATTTGTCTTGGTGGGGATCACCGGATGTCAAGATGATAATATTAAACAAGCTGCGCGCCAAGCTGGTTTAGCGGTGTTAAAATCAGGCCCTCTCACCCCGATTGAAATACCAGCTACGCCAACCAACCAAAATGATGTTGCCGCCCCTGCAGAAACCACCAAGGTCAAAACTCAGATTAAAGTTCAGCATCAACAAACACCAGCAACGCAATTTCACCGTGGCCAACTAAGATCTGGTCAGCAAATATACGCAAAAGATAAAAACTTAGTCATTATTGGCTCAGTCAGTGCTGGAGCGGAAGTCATTGCAGATGGTAGTATTCATGTTTATGGCCATCTACGCGGCAGAGCCATTGCGGGTGCAAAAGGTGACAGCAATGCGCGTATTTTTTGCCGTAATTTGGAAGCAGAATTAATTTCTATCAACGGCAACTACAAGTTAAGCGAAACACTACAGGAAGAGTGCTGGCAACAACCAGCCACGATTTCCTTAGAAGATGATCAATTAATTATTTCAAGACTAGATTAAAGAGAAAGGAACATCGCGAATGGCAAGAATTATTGTCGTCACATCAGGTAAAGGCGGTGTGGGCAAAACCACCACCAGTGCAGCCATAGGTACCGGTTTAGCCCTAGCGGGTAAAAAAACGGTTATTGTCGATTTCGATATCGGCCTAAGAAACTTAGATCTAATCATGGGCTGTGAGCGCCGCGTAGTTTATGACTTTGTTAATGTCATCAATGATGAAGCTAACTTAAATCAGGCTTTGATTAAAGATAAGCGAGTGGAAGATTTATATATTCTTCCTGCTTCGCAAACGCGTGATAAAGATGCCCTAACTAAAGAAGGGGTTGAAAAAGTACTTAACGATTTAGCTGAGCGTTTTGATTACATTGTTTGTGATTCTCCAGCCGGCATTGAAAAAGGCGCTATGATGGCCTTGTATTTTGCTGATGAAGCTATCATCACCTCTAACCCTGAGGTATCGTCGGTGCGCGACTCGGACCGCATCATAGGTATGTTATCAAGTAAATCACGCCGCGCTGAGCAAGGATTAGAGCCTATTGTTGAGCACCTACTGATCACCCGTTATTCACCAAAACGCGTTAGCTCAGGCGATATGCTAAGTGTTGATGACATCAATGATATTTTGGCCGTTAAACTGTTAGGGGTTATTCCAGAATCACAAGCGGTGTTAAAAGCATCTAACTCAGGTGAGCCCGTTATCCTTGATAAAGACAGTGATGCAGGCATGGCCTACCAAGACGCGGTTGACCGTTTATTAGGTGAAAATCGTGATTTTCGTTTCATTCAAGAAGAAAAGAAAGGCCTACTGAGTCGCATATTTGGAGGATAGAATGTCTTTACTTGATTACTTTAGATCAAATAAGAACAACACAGCACAACTTGCTAAAGAGCGACTACAGATCATTGTTGCCCATGAGCGTGGCCAACGGGCGACTCCCGATTATTTGCCACAATTACGCAATGACATTCTCGAAGTGATCCGCAAGTACGTTGAAATTTCACCGGATCAGGTTTCGGTGCAGTTAGAGCAAAAAAATGGCAACTTATCCGTTCTTGAGTTGAACGTGATGTTGCCTGACGATAAGTAGTCAACAAAAAGCCACTGTTTCAGTGGCTTTTTGCTATGCGCCTTGTCCCATGTTAATCATCGGTCAGATGTTTCGCCATTAACTGAAAACGCCAACCCGACAATAAAGCTGGCTTGCTTGCGCTGGCTTTTTGCTCATCTGTTAATTGCCATAACCACGTCAAGTATTGGTGTATGGTTTTTTTCGATGCAATTAGCTCAACAGGTAATTCGTATTGCTGAGCGGCACTGGCAACCCCTTCCTTAAGACGCTTGAACTCTTTTTTGTAACCTGAATATTCATTGATTGGCTTAATTTTTTCGGGACATAAATCAGCTGCTGTCGCCAATCCTTGCTGAACTATTTTGAGCATTGCATTACCGTGGATGCGAATTTCTTGATCCGTCACGCCGATTTTGGCTAACTCAGCTTTGGTTTTGGGTGCATGTTTAGCAACTTCCCACAAGTGAGCTTCTTTCACTACAAAATTAAGGGCATAGTTGCGATTTTGCGCGGTTTGATATCGCCAGCTGGCAAGCGGCTTTAAGATAGCCAGACTGCGACGATTCAACTTAACCGCATTTTTAATATCCAGATACAGCTCATCGGGCTCAACCTGCTGTAGTCTTTTCTCTACCAGATTTTGACACTCTTCACGGAAAAAATCGGTCATGCCTTTTTGTGCTAACTTCTGCGCAAGTTGCTCATAGCACTGCTCTAAATACACCACATCTTTAATGGCATAATCAAGTTGTGCTGGCTGTAGTGGCCGCGCTAACCAATCGGTTCTTGCTTCTCCTTTGTCTAAAACAACACCGGTTAATTGCTCTACCATGGCCGCATACCCTAAGGAATGCCCCATATTGAGAAACGCACAAGCAACTTGGGTATCAAGGTACTCGCCGCTTAAGTCGCCCTTGTGGTTCAGTACAATTTCTAAGTCTTCGCCAAAGGAGTGCCATAAACTGGTTTTGCTCGATAATTGTTGCCAAAAAGGGCTGAGATCGCCGACGGCCAGAGGATCGATTAAATAATACTGCCCTTGGTGAGCGAGCTGAAGTAAACCGAGATTCGCATAAAAGGTGCGAGTTCTAACAAACTCAGTGTCTAATGCAAGTAATTCGTTGGAAAGGCCAGCACATAATTGCTGTAATTCTGACTGGCTATTAATAAATGTGAAATTCAAATTGGCACTCTCATGACCGCTGACGCGGCCACGATCCTAAATCAAAGAGTAAACTCCTCGTTGACTTATGCTGGATTGTCAGCTGACGCCAGTTTAGCTAATTCTTCTTCCCTTAATACCCGTCTTAAAATCTTACCGACATTGGTCTTAGGAAGTTCGTCCCTAAATTCTATCAGCTTTGGCACCTTATAGGCAGTTAACTCTTTACGACAAAACAGAATTAAATCGTCTTGCGTGAGTGACGTATCTTTTTTAACCACAAAGATTTTTACTGCCTCACCACATTCTTTATTGGGTACCCCAATGGCCGCTACTTCTAATACCTTAGGATGGCGTGCTACGACATCTTCCACTTCATTCGGGTAAACATTAAAACCGGAAACTAAAATCATGTCTTTTTTACGATCAACGATATAGATAAAGCCCTGCTCATCCATGCGGGCAATATCCCCGGTGCTTAACCAACCCTGCTCGTTTATTTCAGGGGTGTTTTCCATGCCCCAGTAACCCGCCATCACTTGCGGGCCACGCACTTGCATTTCGCCTATTTCACCTAAGCCAACGGGCTCACCACTATCATCTACAAACCGAACCTCGGTTGAAGGCATTGGCAGGCCGATACTGTGGTTATAGCCTTCTAGATCATAGGGGTTAACTGTCACTAAGGGCGCACACTCTGTTAAACCGTAGCCTTCTAACAATCGACACCCAGTAATAGATTGCCATTGCTCGGCGACGGCCTGTTGCACCGCCATCCCGCCGCCTATGGTTAGGCGCAGCGAACTAAAATCTAGCTGTTTAAAACCATCATTATTGGCCAGTGCGTTAAATAAGGTATTCACCCCGGTTAATGCGGTATAAGGCACAGTGGCGAGCTCTTTAACAAAGGCAGGAATATCACGAGGGTTGGTGATCAGTAGGTTAGTTGCACCCAAGCGCATAAATAACAAACAGTTAACCGTTAAAGCAAAGATATGATACAGCGGCAACGCAGTGACGATGATTTCTTTGCCTTCCTTAAGCACAGGTCCATATGCGGCCAAGGCTTGCAGCAAGTTAGCAATTATATTTCGGTTAGTGAGCATGGCTCCTTTCGATAAGCCCGTGGTGCCGCCAGTGTATTGCAAAAACGCCAGATCGTTTGGCTTGATTGTCGGTTTTACATACTGCAGATATTGGCCTTTTTTTAAGGCATGGCGGAATGAGCTGGCATTGGGTAAATGGTATTTGGGCACCATTTTCTTCACATACTTGACCACAAAGTTGACCAGTGTGCCCTTAATTGGGTTCAACTGATCACCTAAACGGGTCAATATAACGTGTTCAACCGGCGTCTCATGCACCACCTTTTCAAGGGTGTGAGCAAAGTTTGAAACAATGACGATGGCCTTAGCACCAGAATCCGTTAATTGATGCTTTAATTCGCGCGGTGTGTACAGAGGATTGACGTTCACCACTACCATACCGGCTCGAAGCACGCCAAACATGGCAATGGGATATTGCAATAGATTCGGCATCATCAAAGCGACCCTGTCGCCTTTGTTGAGTTTGAGCTCTTCTTGCAAATAGGCGGCAAAATTTCTAGATAATTCTTCAAGGCGGCGATAAGTCATGGCCTGCCCCATGTTAATGTAGGCAGCTTGGTCTGGGTATTTGTTAACACTTTCTTCAAGTAAATCAACCACAGAATCGTACTGGTCAACATCAATTTCAGGCGTTACATCGCTTGGGTAACGCTCTAGCCAAATTTTATCCATATCGGCGTCCTTTTATTAGGCAAGTCGCTGTTATTGCAATGGCTGTAGTATAAGAAGAGACTTTTACTTTACCAATCACTTGTGGCTAACAATTTAAAGTGTAACCAAAAATTCTTTTATTGCCGCAGCCACTTGTTGGTTATTTTGTAAATGAAGGTGATGATTACCCGCCAGCGTCTGCTGGGTTAATCGCTGGAACAATGCCATACGCTGTAATAATTGTTGCTTAATGTTGAGATAACCTTGCTCGCCTAAGATCACTAAAGTTGGGCATTGAATATCTTTAATGATCTGCTGCGCTTGAGGCTCAGCAAAGCGCACCGGCGACAGCCAAGTAAGCTTAGGATCATGAGACCACACCATACCGTACTCAGTGGGTTTCACGCCGCGACTTACTATTTCATGCACCTGGGCAACCGTTAGCCCCAATGCTTTTGCCTTAGCTTGTTGCAATTGGGACAAGGCTCTGGGTTTGACTGGTGCGTTTTTTTGTCGAGACAATATAGCTTGGCGCAAATGCGAGGTTGTGGTGCTGCTACTTTGAGTTAGCGGTCCCGCGCCTTCTAGCATGATCAACTGACTTACCCTTTCGGGGAATGCCGCCGCAACACAGCAAGCCACCAGCGCCCCCAGGGAATGCCCCAGTAAAATCACTGGCCTTGGCCCAAGTGCAACCAGCAGTTGATAAACATCATCTATCCAATCGGCAAAATGATACATCCCCGCTTTATGCTCAGACAGACCATGGCCGGGCAAATCAACAACCACAAAATGGTGTTGTTGGGTTAAACCAAGATCGCAAAAGCTTTGCATTAACGGGATAAAACTCCCAGCATTATCTAACCACCCATGTAGGCATAAGATCACAGGCGCAGTGGGTTCACCCAATGAAAAACCATGAACTAAGCCGTGATTAAGTGAGAAGGTAACAGCAGAATGGGCCAAAGAGGATTGAGGCTCAGGCATCAAGCGTAAAGGTCGATACCAAAGGTTTGCGATATTTGCTCACGCATCTGCGCTTTTTCGATATCTTGATAGGAAGCGAGGGCTTTATTGTTACGGCCATCGGGCTTGTCATAAGCCAATTTTACGGTTTCCATATCGCGATTAGTGAGTTGAGTTTGACGCGTTGCAATAGCTTGATCGGTCTGGGCAGGCGCAGAGACCGTATTGCTTTTAGCTTTAGGGCGAGGATACCCCGAGCTAATGGAATCTATGTTATGAGTAATTTGATTAATCATATGCCTACAATGTCAACTCATCAAAAACAACTGCTTAAAATTATAGCCAGTTGTCAGCCAAAGCACTAGTCGTGGTTTTATGGCCTAGCTCAAACTATCAATATCGACTCAGTTCAACCATCTGCATAAGCCATCTGCATCTTGAGCTAGGTATTAGATAAATGTTAGCCACGTATTTATTCACGGCCCGGCAGCTTCTTCCAAGTCACCTTATCGCGTAGATACACAGGCGTTGCTTGCTCGGCGGGCACAGTTTCACCATTCAAGAAATGTTCCAACGCGGCTGGCAACATAAATTCAGCACTTGGGAAACTCACTTTCACCTCATCTTTCACGGCAAACGCGGCGGCAAGCTCAGGATATGCCTCCCAGCCAGTGCCTACAGCGACAAAATCAAACGCCTTATCTTGATACTGTTCAATCACGGCAGTTGGTGACGCAACTTGCTCTTCGCCCACTAAGGCCATAATGCCCTTATCCGAACATTGGTATTCGCCCCAGTAAACTTCGCCCATGCGAGCATCAATGGCGGCTAGAACGCGATTTGCTCCCCATTGCGCATGAGCTTGTTGTGCCATCGCTTGTAAGGTTGACACGCCTATCATCGGCAAGTCAGCGCCAAAGGCTAAACCTTGCGCAATACCGATGCCAATGCGCACGCCGGTAAAACTGCCTGGACCACGACCATAAACCAGCGCATCGGTTTGGCTTAAGCTCAGTTTGCTTTGCTGCAAAATTGTATCAACCATAGGCAAAATTCGTTGCGTATGCTCGCGCGGGCTCAGGATAAAATCAGCCGTCACCGCGTCTGTTTGATCTTGGTGTTGTAGCACGGCTACTGAGCAGCCTTCGGTTGAAGTATCCATGGCGAGCAATGAAATAGTCTTAGCTGTGGTCATATTTAGTCCAAATGTTGCAGAAATTCGGTGACAGTATTCAGATCCCGTGTTCGGGGCATGCAAGGTAAACTATTCAAAAAGATATTGCCATAGTTTCGGGTGACTAATCGTGGGTCACAAATCACCACCGCCCCTTTATCATCGACATCGCGAATTAAGCGCCCCACCCCTTGTTTCAAGGTGATCACCGCTTGGGGTAATTGCACATGGGTAAAGGGATCTAACCCTTTTAGCTCAGCATCTTCCATTCTTGCTTTTAGCAGTGGATCATCGGGAGAAGCAAACGGGATCTTATCTATGATCACCAGCGACAAGGCTTTACCACGTACATCGATGCCTTCCCAAAAAGCCCCCGTGGCCACTAATAAGGCGCGGCCACTGGCGACAAAATCGCTCAATAGCGCTTGTTTACTGGCTTCACCTTGTACCAAGATGGGTAAGGTTAAACGCTCGCGAAACTGATGTGCTAACTCATTCATCATAAAATGGCTGGTACAAAGAAAGAAACAACCGCCCTTATTGGCTTCAATCACCGGCGCCAGTTTGGTCGCTAATGTGGCCGCTAATTGCTTGTTGCCCGGCTCAGGTAAGTAGCGAGGAACCGCTAAGATGCTTTGCGCGGCATAGTCAAACGGACTTTTTAGCAGCAGTGTTTGGGCAGCGGTTAACCCCAGTAAATTAGCAAAGTGTTCAAAAGATTGTGCCACCGCCAAGGTCGCACTGGTAAACACCCAAGCCGCTTCTCGCTTGGCCATTTCTTGCACAAATCGATTCGCCACACTCAGGGGCGTGATATGCAAACTAAAATTAAGTCGATTACAATCAAACCAATAACTGTAACCATGAGCATCAACGGCCAACATTTTTTCAAATAAGGCTTTGTAAGCAATCAGTTTTTCAAAACAATGGTCAAGCACTTCACTGCGGTTTAGTGCGATTTTGGCCACTTCATAAACTAAATCAAAGGCAGCCATAAAGCGCTCTATGGCTTGCTGGATGGGCTCTTCACGCAGTTTGTCACGCCAACTGCCACTGCCTTGCTCTAGGTTAAAAGCTAAACGCAGCTCTTGAATACTGCTACGCCAACGATCACAGGCTTTGCCCAGCTGTGCCATGTCCTTTAACTCGGAGCGATAAACATAATCGAGATCTTTGCATAAGTCGAAAAATTGACGACTAGAAATCGATTCGCCAAAGTACTGGCTTGCAATATCGGGGAGTAAATGCGCTTCATCAAATATGTACACCCCAGCATCAGGCATTAGCTCACCAAAACCTGTGTCCTTGACCGCCAAATCAGCGAAAAACAGATGGTGATTTACCACCACCAAATCCGCAGACATAGCGCGCTGACGCGCCTTCACTAAATAGCAGTCATCGTAACAAGGGCAATCTCGACCTAAGCAATTGTCATTGGTGCTGGTCACCATAGGGATGATCGCGGCATCTTCAGCCAACTCAGATAACTCACCAATGTCGCCATGCTCACTGCTGCTCGACCAGGTTTTGACCTTGGCTAAATCAGCCAATAAATGGGTATCTTGTTGGTGGCTTTGCAGCATAAAACGATTGAGCCGCTCTAAACACAAGTAGTTGCTTCGCCCTTTGAGCAGGGCTATTACCCCTGTAAAACCAGTCACTTTTAGCAGCAGAGGTAAATCACGTAAATAGAGCTGCTCTTGTAGGTTTTTACTGCCCGTTGAAATAATCGCGCGCTGACCACTGAGTAAAGCTGGCGCTAAATAAGCAAAGGTTTTGCCCGTTCCTGTTTCAGCTTCGACTAGCAGGGCTTGTTTGGACTTGATTGCATCGGCCACGGCTTGTGCCATGTCGATTTGCGGCTGACGGGGCTGATACCCCTTGACGGCATCCGCTATCGGGCCTGATTGAGAAAAAAACTGAGCTAGGGACATAGAAGAGCACAAAATGAAGCCATTATGGCAGAAAATTCGATGTTCCCCAACCAGCTAAAGCGCTTAGCTTGCCTTAAACCGCGATTGTAAACGAGCGCAGTGAGCGAATGCCACGTTTGTCGAAAACCCTAAACATAAAGATCAATTTCACCATCATGATCTTTCGCCTTAGTTTTATTCTCTGGCTCGGGATGCTGGGTTAGCTTAGGTTGCGTCTTTAGGTGTTTCTTATCTTGTTCAGATAATTTGCCTGTTGGCTGAGTTTTGTGCAAATCAATCGTGCTGTCTTTATCGACCACCCTTGGCAGCGGCTTGGCTACCACATCATTAACTAAGTTTTGACCTGACATAAATCACCCCCTACTTATCACTGTATCGGCATGATCTACTGTAATTTTAGCTCAAATATCGAATGTTCGACTATTTATGAAAAAACCATTTGCAATTTGAGCCTGCGTTGGTAATGTGTGCATGTTTTGTTTTCAACAATAAGAATTTAAATGAACTGTAAAACCACTGTTAAAGCTGTAATGCACCACCATCATCATCCGAAGTAAACTTCCGGAGGAGTGGTTCTGGAAGACTAATTGATGAGACTTCCAGCAGCGGTTTACACAAGATTTCAAACCCTCGGAAGGTAAAACTTCAGAGGGTTTTTTCGTTTTAGCGGGTAAAGGAAAGAGTGAAGGTTATGTTAGATAAAAATAGATTACGCATCGCAATACAAAAATCGGGCCGTTTAAGTAAAGACTCTCAGCAAATGCTGAAAGCGTGTGGCTTAAAAATCAATATGCGCGAGCAACGTCTGATCGCACATTGTGAAAACATGCCAATCGACCTACTGCGCGTTCGTGATGACGATATTCCCGGCCTAGTCATGGATGGTGTGGTAGACCTAGGTATTATTGGTGAAAACGTATTAGAAGAAGAAAGCTTATTACGCAGCCAAACCGAAGAGCCAGCACAGTTTGAATTACTAAAACGCCTTGATTTTGGTGGCTGTCGTTTATCCCTTGCCGTACCAGAAGACTTTGATTACCAAGGCCCTGAGTCACTACGCGACCTACGTATCGCCACCTCTTACCCAGGCATTCTAAAATCATTCATGGATAACGCGGGCGTACCATTTAGCTCTTGTATGTTAAATGGCTCGGTAGAAGTAGCGCCTCGCGCTGGCCTTGCTGATGCGATTTGTGATCTTGTTTCAACGGGTGCAACCCTTGAAGCAAACGGCCTAAAAGAAACCGAAGTGATTTACCGTTCTAAAGCCGTCCTGATCAAATCAGCAGGCAAGCTAGACGAAGAGAAACAAGCCCTCGTTGATAAGATCCTGACCCGCGTACAAGGTGTACAACAAGCTCGTGAAAGCAAGTACATCATGTTACACGCACCAAAAGCGCAATTAGATAAAGTGATTGACCTGATGCCAGGCTCAGAGAAGCCAACTGTACTACCACTAGCTGGTACCGATGACACGGTTGCGGTACATGTCGTAAGCACCGAAAACCTATTCTGGGAAACCATGGAAGAGCTAAAAGAACTAGGTGCTAGCTCAATTCTTGTATTACCAATTGAGAAAATGTTGGAGTAATCATGCTAACGGTCAACTGGCAAACGTTAAGTGAAAAGCAACAAACTCAGTTGCTTTCACGTCCCGCTATCAATTCTTCGGCCGATATTAGTGCGATTGTTACCGACATTATCGCTAACATTCGCAGCCGAGGTGACGAAGCTTTATTCGAATACACCAAAAAATTCGATAAGGTCGACTCAAATCAAATTCGTGTTTCTGCTGCGCAAGTGGATGCCGCTGAGCAGCGTTTAGGCAGTGATATTAAACAAGCCATTAATGTGGCTTACGAGCAAATTCGTCGCTTTCATCAGGCCCAAGTTCAAGACGTGGTCCGTGTTGAAACCATGCCCGGCGTAGTGTGTGAAATGCACACCCAAGCGATTGAATCAGTTGGCCTCTATATTCCAGGTGGCAGTGCGCCATTGCCGTCTACCGTGTTAATGGTCGGCGCGCCTGCACAATTAGCAGGCTGTAAACGCTTAGTGCTTTGCTCACCACCGCCATTAGCCGATGAAATTCTATACGCCGCTAAACTATGCGGTGTAGATGAAATATACACTGTAGGCGGCGCGCAAGCCGTGGCAGCCATGGCTTATGGCACCGAAACGATCAGCAAGGTAAACAAGATCTTTGGCCCGGGTAATGCCTTTGTTACCGAAGCAAAACGCCAAGTGAGCATGGACTTTGCGGGTGCCGCGATTGACATGCCAGCGGGTCCATCGGAAGTATTAGTGATTGCCGATGACAGTGCTGATGCCGGTTTTATCGCATCGGATTTATTGTCTCAAGCCGAGCACGGCCACGATTCACAATCCGTGCTTGTGACGACTTGCCCGATTGTGGCAGAGAAAACCGCACAAGCAGTGTTAGACCAACTTGAGCTACTCTCGCGTAAGGAAATTGCCGCGCAAGCACTGGGACACAGCATGATCATCATAGCTGATAGCCTAGAGCAAGCCGTTGAAATCTCAAACACTTATGCGCCTGAGCACTTGATTGTCCAAACCCGTGATGCGCGCAGCCTAGTCGGTAAACTGCAAAATGCAGGCTCTATCTTCTTAGGCGCCTGGACACCTGAATCTGTGGGTGATTATGCCAGTGGTACAAACCACGTATTGCCAACCTACGGATATACCAAGACCTATTCAAGCTTAGGCATGGCTGATTTTGTTAAACGTTACACCGTACAAGAGCTAAGCCAAGATGGTCTGCGCAATCTTGCCCCTACGGTTACCCGTTTAGCCGATGCAGAAGGTTTAACGGCTCACAAACGCGCCGTGACCATTAGACTCGATCAGTTAAGCCAAATGGAACAGGAAGCAAAGGCATGAGTATCGAACAATTAGCAAGACAAACGGTGCAAGACCTAGTGCCTTATGAAAGTGCACGTCGCATTGGCGGTAAAGGGGAAATTTGGATCAACGCCAACGAAGCCCCCGATTGCAGCGAGTACCAATTAAACTGCGATCGGATGAATCGTTACCCTGAATTTCAGCCGCCAGAGTTAATCAATGCTTATGCTTCTTATGCTGGCCTTAACGAAGAGCAAGTATTGGCCACCCGCGGCGCAGACGAAAGTATTGAGCTTTTGATCCGCACCTTCTGTGAGCCGGGCAAAGACAGCATTTTAATCTGTCCGCCAACTTACGGCATGTACAGCGTAAGCGCGAACACCTGCGGTGTTGATATCAAAACCGTTGCCTTAAAAGACAATTTCGATGTCGATTTTGATGCAGTGGCTGCCAACCTAGATGGCGTAAAAGTAGTTTTCTTATGTGCCCCGAACAACCCAACGGGTAACATGCTGGATCCTAAAGGTTTAAAACAGCTGCTTGAAACTGCAAAAGATCGCGCACTGATCGTGGTTGATGAAGCCTACATTGAATTTTGCATTGAGCAATCACAGGTTGAACTGATCGATAGCTACAACAACCTAGTTATCACGCGCACCCTGTCTAAGGCGTTTGCCTTGGCGTCGATTCGCTGCGGCTTTACCCTAGCGCAAAGCGCGGTGATTGAAATGCTGAAAAAAGTGATCCCGCCATACCCTGTGCCGGGCCCGGTAGCACAAATTGCCTGCCAAGCTCTTTCCACAGGTGGCCTAAACATCATGGAGCAACGTGTTACTACCCTAAATGCACTGCGCCGTGAAGCCTTAGCAACCTTGGGTGAACTCAATTGTGTCACTGAGCTATTTCCAGCAACAGGTAACTTTATCTTAGCGCGTTTTGTTGACTCTAAATTGGCCTTTAGCACCTTGGCAAAAGCAGGGATTATTGCCCGCGATTTTTCCAACAAGCCACGCTTAGAAAATTGCATCCGCTTGACCATAGGTAACAAAGCGGAAATGAAAGCGACACTGAAAGCGCTTGAATCATTATAATTTGATGGCCGCCTCTGTGCGGCCTTTTTGCTCTGCTAGGCAGAGGGAGAAGTAGTAAATGAGCAAACAGAAATTCCTTTTTATCGACCGTGACGGCACCTTAATTGATGAGCCAATCACCGACAAACAAGTCGATTCACTGGAAAAACTAAAACTTGAGCCAATGGTGATCCCTAACTTATTAAAGCTGCAAGACGCAGGCTATGTGTTAGTGATCGTTAGTAACCAAGATGGCTTAGGCACCGACAGTTACCCACAGCAAGATTTCGACATTCCACAAAATGCCATGATGGAAATCTTTGCTAGCCAAGGCGTTAAATTTGAATCCGTGCTGCTTTGCCCACACTTCCCTCATGAAAATTGCAGCTGTCGTAAGCCACACCTTGGCATGGTAAAAGAATACTTGGCATCAGGTCGCATCGACTTTAGTGACTCATACGTGATTGGCGATCGCATCACTGACGTGCAATTAGCCGAAAACATGGGTCTAGAAGGCATTCTTTACAACAAAGAAACCTTAGGCTGGGATGCCATTGCTGCCAAACTGTTAAACAAGGGCAACCGCACCGGCAGCGTTACACGCGTAACCAAAGAAACCTCCATTGAAGTGGCGGTGGATTTAGATCAAAGTGGCGGTAATGAGATCAGCACAGGTATCGACTTTTTCGATCACATGCTAGATCAAATCGCCACCCACGGCGGCATTCAGCTAAAAATGAAGGTTAAAGGCGATTTACACATCGACGATCACCACAGCGTAGAAGACACCGCCCTCGCCCTAGGCACCGCCCTGCGCGAAGCCATCGGTGACAAACGCGGCATTGGCCGTTTTGGTTTTGTATTACCAATGGATGAATCCGAAGCCAGCTGTTCAATGGACTTATCGGGTCGCCCCTATTTAACCTTTAAAGCGCAATTCCCACGCGACATGGTCGGCGCGATGGCCACCGAAATGGTTGAGCACTTCTTCTATTCATTAAGTCAAACCTTAGGCGCCACCTTAAACCTGAAAGTGGAAGGCGATAACACCCACCACATGGTAGAAGGTCTGTTTAAAGCCTTTGGTCGAACGCTGCGCCAATGCGTTAAAAAAGAAGGTAACGAACTGCCTTCGAGTAAAGGGGTGCTGTAATGTCTGAGCAAAAAGTCGTCATTATTGATACTGGCTGCGCCAACCTTTCATCGGTGCGCTTTGCCATTGAGCGCTTAGGTTACAGCGTCACCGTATCCAAAGACCCTGCTGTGCTCCAAGCTGCCGATAAGCTATTTTTACCCGGCGTCGGCACAGCCAAAGAAGCCATGAGCAACTTTGTTGAGCGTGACTTAGTTGAGCAAGTTCGCAACCTAACACAGCCTGTATTGGGTATTTGTTTGGGGATGCAGCTGATGGCGGAATACTCGCAAGAAGGCGAGCTAGCCACCTTAGGCGTGGTACCGGGCAGCGTGGATAAAATGCAAGTAGGCAATTTGCGCTTGCCACACATGGGCTGGAACCAAATCACCCCCGTTGATGGACACCCACTTTTTAAAGATATTCCAGCGGGCAGCTATTTCTACTTTGTGCACTCTTATGCCCTTGCTGTGAACGATTACACCATCGCCAGCTGTGAATACGGCCAGCCGTTTACCGCGGCCGTGGGTAAAGACAATTTCTATGGCGTGCAATTTCACCCAGAGCGCAGTGGTAAAGCCGGCGCACAACTGATTAAAAACTTTTTGGAGCTATAAATGATCATCCCAGCACTTGATTTAATCGATGGCAACATCGTCCGTTTATACCAAGGTGATTACGCCCAAAAAACCATTTATGGCGACGATCCACAAAGCCAGTTTAACGATTACAACCGCCAAGGTGCCGACTGGTTACACTTGGTTGATCTCGACGGCGCCAAAGACGTTACCAAACGTCAATTAGATGTGATTGCATCACTTATCAAAAACACCCCAGCCAAAATTCAAATTGGCGGCGGCGTGCGCAGCGAGCAAGACGTGATTGACTTGCTTGAAGCAGGCGCAGAGCGCGTGGTGATTGGCTCAACCGCGGTTAAGCAACCAGAAGTGGTAGTGGAGTGGATGAAAAAATACAGCGCAGAACACATCGTTCTTGCGCTGGATATCAACATCGACGCCGACGGCAACAAGATAGTGGCGATTGCTGGCTGGCAAGAAGCCAGTGGCCAAACCATCGAAAGCTTAATTGATATCTACTCTCCAGCTGGCTTAAAGCACGTGCTTTGCACCGATATTTCTCGTGACGGCACCCTAGCGGGCTCAAACGTAGAGCTTTACGCCGAGCTAAAACAGCAGTTCCCACAAATCTTGTGGCAAGCCTCGGGCGGTATTGGTGGCTTAGATGACATAGCTGCGGTCGCGCGCTCTGGCGCTGATGGCGTCATTGTTGGCCGAGCCCTGCTGGAAGGCAAATTCAACGTAGAGCAAGCCATTGCTTGTTGGAACGAGAACGTAGGAGCCTAACATGCTAGCAAGACGTATTATTCCATGTTTGGACGTTAAAGACGGCAAGGTAGTAAAAGGCGTTAAGTTTCGTAACCACGAAATCGTCGGTGATATCGTGCCCCTAGCCAAACGCTACGCCGAAGAAGGTGCAGACGAGCTGGTGTTTTATGATATTACCGCCAGCTCTGACGCGCGCGTAGTGGATAAATCTTGGGTTAGCCGCGTGGCTGAAGTGATAGACATTCCCTTTTGTGTGGCTGGCGGCATTAAAACCGAAGAAGACGCCAAACGGGTATTAGAATTTGGTGCCGATAAGGTATCAATCAACTCCCCTGCGTTAGCCGATCCAAGCCTTATCAACCGCTTAGCCGATAAATTTGGCGTGCAATGTATCGTGGTAGGCATCGACTCCTACTACTGCGACGAAACCAAAACTTATCAGGTTAAGCAGTTCACCGGTGATGAATCACGCACCGTGACCACCCGCTGGAACACCTTTGACTGGGTTAAAGAAGTGCAATCGCGCGGCGCAGGTGAAATCGTATTAAACGTGATGAACCAAGACGGCGTGCGCTGTGGTTATGATTTAGAGCAACTTGCTCGCGTACGTGAAATCTGTAACGTGCCGCTGATTGCCTCAGGCGGCGCTGGTGAAATGGTTCACTTTGCCGACGTATTTAATAAAGCCGATGTTGACGGTGCCCTTGCCGCCAGTGTATTCCATAAAGCCATCATTAATATTGGTGAGCTTAAAGCTTACTTGAACGCCCAAGGGGTTGATATAAGACTATGATAAACGAAGAAAAATTAAACGCCCTTGATTGGGATAAAGTAGACGGCTTAATGCCGGTGATAGTACAAGATGCGGTTTCAGCACAAGTGCTAATGCTAGGCTATGTAAACCAAGAAGCCCTAAGCGCCACTATCGAATCGGGCAATGTCACCTTCTTTAGCCGCACTAAATCGCGCCTATGGTGTAAAGGTGAAACCTCTGGCCACTTCTTAAAAGTGGTCGAAATCACCCCAGATTGCGATAACGACACTCTACTGATCACTGCCAACCCGATTGGCCCAACGTGTCATTTAGGCAATGTAAGCTGTTTTGAAAATGAGCAGCAGCCAGCCATGACCTTTATTGCTCACCTAGAGCAATTTTTAGCCGAGCGCAAAGCCGCTGATCCAAGCGAAAGCTACACAGCGGCGCTGTTTGCTAAAGGCACTAAACGCATCAGCCAAAAGGTCGGTGAAGAAGGTGTCGAAGTCGCCCTCGCAGCCATGGCCAAAGATCGCGAAGAGCTGATTTGTGAAAGCGCCGATTTGATATATCACCTAACGGTATTACTTCAAAACGAAGGCGTGGCACTAGAAGAAGTGGTTAACCAACTTAAATCACGTCACGGTAAAAAAGCCGTGCGTTTTTAATTGGTTAAAAATACAAACCTGCTAATTGACAAAAAACCGCCGTTGGCGGTTTTTTGTGGGCATTAAGCATTTTTCAATATTTGCAAAACTAATAAACACAAATCCTATTAGAATTAACAAAACTAAAGGTAAGGGTTCTTAAATTTAAACATATCATTGCTTGGCATATCATTTCTAAACAAACCTTCCACTACCAATACGAGCCTTTCTCTCATTGAACAAAGTGATTCATAGTCTAAATTTGATAAAGAAAAGAGATCGTTGTTATCAAAGTAGCAACCTAAGCTCTGCAACAAAGAGCTATATATTGAAAATACTGAAGTTTGTAAATTTAACATCTCTTCCTGACTTCCTCTCTTCGCTAATGAGTAAATAGCCAGGTCAAATTTCCAATACTCTTTGAAATCCCATATTTCATTTTCATGAAATATAGACACAAATGAAGACTCAGAAAACTCTTCGGGTGATTTTATATCATTTTTAAGAATTTCCTTACGGTAGTCGCAAGTATCTATTGAAAGATTATCCACGTTTTCTTTACTTTCAATATTTAGTGTTTGGTCTAATATTTCCTCCAAGTCCCCTGCCATCATTTTTGTTACAGCTGACACTTCTATCATTGACCATTTAAGTGAAACTAATGAATTACGAATATCAGCATCACTAGCATCGTTTTTCATATGCATTTCGAGGGTGTCGACTGATTTGATAAATCGGCTTAATTCGCCTTTTAGTGTGGAAGGGAAATGATCCCAGCCGCTTTCCATCTGCTCGAACAAATCACTTGAAGCCTCAGATTTGGGTAGTTTTTTTTCTGCATATTTAAATAACAGAGAGTATAAATCCAATATTCTATCTATCATGGTGTTCTCTTATTTTCGTTTAACGGCCTACTACCAGAAAGCTGGGACCCCCACCTAAATAATTAGGCAAACTTATACCAAGCCACCGCAACAATTACCAAATTTTGTTTGCTGATTTGCGACAAGCAAGTCCAGTGACGGTTCGTTTAAAACTGGAAATTGAACTGAAATGCTAAATTCTGAGCAGATTGATAAAATCAGGTATGACTCCAGCAGCTCATGGAAGCTGGCTAGATAGTTTGTTTATGCGGCAAGTTAGAATTATCCTTGCCCACTCAGTCGGTTACATGCTGCTTGCCCACGAGTCCAGCAATGCCTGCTCGAATGCTATGGCTGGTCAAGTACTCCCAACTGCCTGCGGCACTGCCAAAACTTCGGCCGAGGTGACTGACCAGTTGCCAAAAATAAGTGGATGTCCCGTTATTCTGAGTTAGTGAGTTAGCGCAAAAAGAGGTGGATGTCCCGTTATTTCCTTTATGCCTCAACTTCAATTTTAAAGATACATTTTATCGGCTCTTTAAAGTCACCCATGGGAATTGGCAAGAAAGTAATTCTCATTTTTTTTCCAAAGAAGTCTTCGATATTTCGTGATAAAACCATATCAAGACACCCTTCCCCGCCACTATATATTTTTGGCGAAACTCTATTAAAATAAAATTGCTCACCACTTTCCGACGTAAACGAATTGACCTCAATTCTATGTGAGTAGTCGCCCTCTATTTTTAAATCACTCATGTAAGAAATTTGTGAACTATTTAATATACCTTCAACACGATTCATTCCTCCTGAAAGGTAAAGTTCATACCTTTCATTTAAAATACCCCAGCTTTCGTAATGTTTATATAAAAAGATCGAAAAAGGAATAGCCATGATATATAACGGCCACTTTATTGGAAGATTGTCTTTATTCTGAAACGGTAGCGTTAACAACCAAATAACAAAAGCGCTCGAAAGAACCATAAAAAACAACATCTTAATCTTTGTGAAAAATGGGGAAACCTCATATATAATCTCCATACATATCCTTTCTTTATTTCGCTAGCGGAAAGCTGGGACACCCACCTAAATAATTAGGCAAACTTATACCAAGCCACCGCAACAATTGCCAAATTTTGTTTGCTAATTTGCGACAAAAAGCTGGGACAGCCACCTAAACAGTGTCCTGTTATTGTTATAACGGCTGGTTATTTAATTTGCTGCAAAATAAAAAATCGATCTTGTGATTTTTCAATCATTAGCTGCCGTTTTAAGGAACCATCGGTATCGGTTGAATCAAATTCGCCGAATAATTTTTTATTTTTTTGTTGGCAAAAGGTTAGCTGTGAAAACAGCATTGCGCTCCAAAACTTGGTTTTATCACCTAAGTTCAATGTGTTACAAGTCCACCCCCAACCTAGCCAGTAATCATCATTGTCAATAACTAAATCAGAGCAGGCGATAATTTTGCCAGCATGCAAAATAATAATGGAGTTTTCTTTTTCTGCATCTGACCTGTCGGTACTTGACCATAAAGGATTGTCTAACGAAATTGGTGGAGACCATTGATGTGTATTTACATAACCTTCACGTCTAAACTTTTGTAGCGCAGCACTTTCTATTGAATTTAACTGATTATAGTTAAGTATGCGGTAACTCTCACCTAAGATAGGTTGTTGCAACTTTGCTAAGCTTGCAGTGATGTCAATTTCTGGGCAATCCGAAGTAAGTGTAAGCCTAAAAAAATACTTTTCTAAGAACCAAGCCCATTGATTTTTAACACTCTCTTCGAGAGTAATCTGTAATGGTACTGCATCTGTTGGGCTAAGCTTGAGTAATTGATCCATTAACTCAACCATCAAGCTTTTTTTCTCATTAGCAATGGCAAAATTAAGATGATCAAATTTAGGGTGATAGCTATTATTATTGCGCGAGATAATGCCCTGTATTTCACCATTTTCTTCAGCATACAATGTTATACCTTTGCAAGAATAAGTGCTGTCTGCTCTGGTATATATTGTCAAGCCTTTTTCAACTAGCGGAATACGCTCAAAACCATTATCATCTTGCCATGCACGCAATCGCTCTAATTGATCTTCTGTAAATTGTTTTATTTTCATTATCTTTTTAGATGTTTTTAGTGTATTTAATAATTTGGTTTCTATCCACATAACGAACAATTACCAAGACAGCCATACCTATAAAAATGGACTACCGTACTTGGCATTTAAGCTAGCGGATGAAAATTAATGAAAAAGTGGTGGATGCGCAGTTATTATCCTGTTAAATAGCTTTCTTATGCTGGCTCTGGGCACGTTTCGGCCAATAAAATACAAATTGCAACTTCTGGGGTTAAAGCGTCACTACAAAACTCGACTTTTTTGTATGGATCTGGCCAAACAAAGCGGAAGTCTCGAACTAACGATATTAATGCATCATCTAACATCCCTCCATTGCTAAGCTTGACAACTATTTTTCCATTCATTTTGAAATCCCAAGACTGTGACGTGTCTATAATTTTCTCAGCATCATTGTCAAGCATCCAGCCATGGCTAAATCGACCAATGTCAACCTTATCAATAGCAATGACATCTGACTGAATATCAAAGTAATTAATTTTAGCTATACACTTACTACCTTTATACAGGCAATAAGAATCTCGAGAATGGGGGTTAATTATATAAAAATTTAACTCAACATCCGACTCAAGGTAGTATTCCCGACTTGATTGCGTGCGCCCTTTACTTTTATAAAAACACTTAATGAAATTCACCACTTCCTTCCTACTAAAGAAACCATATAACTGGAAGCCAGAAAATGCTTCATTGATCGGGACATTCACCTCAATAATTCGATGCATCCATTTAAATCAAAATAAAAAGTGATGAATATCCTTTTTTTCAAGGTTTCCGGTAATCCTACCATGTACGGCGTTTTTCAAGTTAGTTAACGATAGTCATCACTTTATCTAGCTAATATAAGCACGAAAAGTCATTGTTATTTGCCAATTCTGCAAACGCATGTTTCATCAACAACACAAACTCAGGGTCGTTAAACACCACCCCTTTTTTATCCGCATAAATCATATGCTCAAAATTATAAAAAAATTCTGAGGACACTCTTGGTGAACTTCTAATTTCATTGTCCAGAAAAAGAATAGGATAGGTTACAAACCCTCTTCTTAGCTCATCATTTTCTATGTAATTTATTTCCGGCTTTTCTCTAGGAACCAATGTAATTAGACACCTTGTAGCTAGGGTTTGTTTTATTGGAACTGGCTGAATTAACTTTCTCTCTTCAAGAAGTTGCTGAGACAAACTATTATAGGCAACAGAATCTTTTAATCTAACTTCTTCAAAATAAATAGAATTTTCATTTTTTCGATAAGATAAAACATATGATGACACCCCCCACTGTCTAAACTCTTTTGTAAAGACACTCTCATTATTAATAAAACCCTCCACACTTAACTCTGAACCTTTAGTTGAAAGAAAATGAGAAAAAGTGTATGAAAAAATAAAAAAAATAGAAAAACCAACCACTAATTCCATCATAAAAAAAACAATGTAATCTTGTACTTTCAGCTTTTCAACAATCATCTTTACTTATCCCGGCAATTTCTAACAAAAAATCTAAAGGCAGCATAATCACCTGATCCATTCGCTCATTAGCGTGGCGGCTACTAATAACATATTTATCACCAAAAGAAAAACTTCGCAAGCTCACATGATTTATGCCTTTGTTAAAATCTAATTCAACAAGACCTGATAACTGCACCTTGCTGAAAGGGTTATTTATGAGATTAATTACCACATTGCAGTATCTTGAACTATCTGGATGAATATCAAAAGAGGCTTTAGCATGCCTGTAACGGTTTTTAGCCCCAGCCTGTATACTGTCATTAAGCACTTTCAACTGCTCCGCAGTCAGAAATTTAATTAACTCCCCTTTTTTCTGCTTAACATAAACAACCCCTGTTAAAAAAACACTTTGTGGTTGACTGAGAAGCTTATTATCCGGAAAAGGTTTAAAATAACGACTCTGAACAATCCCAATGAAACCAATAGCCATAAAAATAACAACAAAGCGAAAATCAAACCCTCTTCGATACAACTTATATTTAGTTAAAAAACTCAAATTTAATCCTACATTGCTCTTCATAAGCAACCTTTTATTAGTTATTACGCGTTCGAAAGCTGGGACACCCACCTAAATAATAAGGAAAACTTATACCAAGCCACCACAATAATTAGAAAATAGGTGGATACCCCATTATTTTAAAAATAAATATAATGTCCATTTTCGCGATAAGTTAAAATATATGGTGAAACCCCCACTCCTCTAATATCCTTTGTAAAAACACTCTCATTATTTATAAAACGCTCCATACTTAACCCTGAACCTTTACTTGAAAAAATGAGAGAAAGTGTATAGAAAAACCAACCACTAATTCCATCATGAAAAACAATGTAATCTTGTACTTTCAGCTTTTCAACAATCATCTTTACTTATCCCGGCAATTTCTAACAAAAAACCTAAAGGCAGCATAATCACCTGATCCATTCGTTCATTAGCGTGGCGACTAATAGTAACATCTTCATGACCAAAAGATAATTCATGCAAACTAACATGATTTATGCCTTTGTTAAAATCTAATTCAACAAAACCAGATAACTGCACCTTGCTGAAAGGGTTATTTATTAGGTTGATCATTATATAGCAGTACCTTAATCCATCTCGGTGCTTGTCAAAAGAGGCTTTAGCATGCCTGTAACGGTTTTTAGCCCCAGCCTGTATACTGTCATTAATCACTTTCAACTGCTCCGCAGTCAGAAATTTAATTAACTCCCCTTTTTTCTGCTTAACATAAACAACCCCTGTTAAAAAAACACTTTGTGGTTGACTGAGAAGCTTATTATCCGGAAAAGGTTTAAAATAACGACTCTGAACAATCCCAATAAAACCAATAGCCATAAATATAACAACAAAGCGAAAATCAAACCCTCTTCGATACAACTTATATTTAGTTAAAAAACTCAAATTTAATTCTACATTGCTCTTCATAGGCAACCTTTTATTAGTTATTACGCATGCGAAAGCTGGAACACACCTAAATAATTAGACCAGAAGCGGCTGGTTAGCGCAAATAGATGGCTGTCCTGCTTACTTCCATAATTATTGAGATACACTCTCAAACCATTCATCTAGCATAACTCTGTCATTTTCGAGATTGTAATTGAAAGCTAGAAAGCTGGGACACCCACTTAAATAATAAGGCAAACTTATACCAAGCCACCGCAACAATTGCCAAATTTTGTTTGCTGATTTGCGACAAGCAAGTCTATTGACGGTTCGTTTAAAACTGAAAATTGAACTGAAATGCTAAATTCTGAGCAGATTGATAAAATCAGGTATGACTCCAGCAGCTCATGGAAGCCAGCTAGATAGTTTGTTTATGCAGCAAGTTAGAATTATCCCTACCCACTCAGTCGGTCGGTTACATTCTGCTTGCCCACGAGTCCAACAATGGCCAGCTCGAATGCTATGGCTGGTCAAGTACTCCCAACTGCCTGCGGCACTGCCAATACTTCGGCCGAGGTGTCTGACCAGTTGCAACCAGCTATCTTGATCAATGCCCAGATCGTGCAATAACTTGGGCTCATCAGCGGGAATATAACCGCGCTTATCGTCTCGAATGGTACGTCCTGTCCAGTCTACCAGTTGCAGGTATTCTTAAAAATAGAATGGAATATCATGAGGTTGGCTAATGTCGAATTGGCGCTCAAAGGGTAACAGCTCGGATTTCACTACTAAGCTTGGTCACCCACAGCAAAATAATTAGGCAAACTTATACGACAGCTCGAAGCTAGCACCTCCAATCTTTTACCGGTTCTGATCGGCACACTGGCTGTCCTACTATTATTTAAAAGTGGTGGCTGTCCTACTATTATTTAAAAGTGGTGGCTGTCCTGCCAGTGCTCTCTGTAATTGCAGAATTAACTACCGAGCTTTTTAAGTGCAGCCTCTGCTACCTTCTTTAACTGGTTTATTTCGGATTGCTTGTTATTTTCATCTCCCATAAATGGGCTAACCTTAAAAACAGCTTCGCGACCATCCAGTTTGACCACAAGCTCTGGTACATAAGCCATTGAGCCAGCCGGGTTGTGCAAATAGTTTGGATAACGGGTCTGGAGCAAGTTGTTTTCAATCGCGTCATCCAGCCCATAGTTATAGGCCCGCTTTTTGCCGAACGCAGTCAGTTCTGAGGTATCTATCAGGCTCAACTGGATCCCCCCGAAGGTACTATAATCGGCCAGTTTGTATTGGCAGGTATCACTTCGCGGTTTGTTGTCATCAATTTCAAGTGTCAGGCCCGTCTACGCATTCATCTCTTCAACGGTTAACAGGCAAGCATTCGCCGGTAGTGGTTTCGCAGATGCCGTTGTGATGCTTTCTTCACCGCAGGCTGTGATGCCCAGTGAGATCAGAGCCAGTGTAAGGGTGGTGAGTTTTTGCTGTTTCATAGCTGCTTCCTGAATATGTGTGAGACATACAACTTGATTGCAAATTCTGCTACCACTTGATGACATTTTTATGATTTTTTGGGGGAAGCCCAGCGTTTAGATAGCAAGAATATGGGGCATCCACTTAAATAGTTATTGCCAAGACAGCCATATCTATAAAATTGACTGCCGTAATTGGCATTTAAGCTAGCGGATGAAAATTAGTGCAAAAAGTGGTGAATGCTCTTTTATTTCCAGATATTTTGTAGTGCAACTATCTAGACACTAAATTAACCTATGCATTGAACAATAGGCGTGGCAACCACCAGTCTTCCCAAACAGTACCAATTTGCGAATCAATACCTTTTAGCTCGGCTAATGCTTCAGGCTTGTACTCATCATCCAGACCACTAATATTCCCCCCCCAGTCCAGGTATTCCTTAAGAAATATTAGGACTGACAAAAATGAAGATGCCAATTTCTTGTTTCTTACCGTCAAGCTTGGACGCTCATCATTTTTGTAAAATACTACTGCCTCCTCCTGACGAAGGTCTATACAGTAGTATCCGGTGCCAGATTTATCGTAAACAAACGGAACCAGCCCATACTCAATATAACGTCCAATATCAGATTTAATTTCACGTAAACCATCCTCAGGGTGCGTAGAAGGAAATGAGAATAACGGAACCTCAAGGTGCGTAGAAGGAAATGAGAATAACGGAACCTCAAGGTTTCGATAACTATATTCCGATAAAAATTCCAAATAATATTTTGGTATATCAGGATTATCTGAGAGCTTGAGAATATCATCACTCAACATGTCAGACTTAAATATGGCATACTCGTGTTCAATCAACTTATCCGCTTCAGAGCCTTTCATCAGATGCCCTTCTGGCAATTCAGGAAAAAGTTCCGTTATCCAGTCAATATAAGACTCAAAAAAACTGTTAATTTCACTATGGTTGTTGATTTCATTCATAATATCTCTTTTTTATCCATTTACACGAGGCCTGAGCATTAAATCATTATTTCATTAATCGTTAAGGAAAAAAATCTGGTATAACCACCTCAATAATTCAAGGCATCCATTTAAATCAATATTGGGTTATATCCTCTAAGAATATGACGCTTGCCCGCAGCAAAGAAAATGACTGATTCCTTGGTTGGCTCATCGCTAACAAATAAGCTCACTTCCATTGTGTCCCACGGATTAATGTTTTTACCTCCAAAACTCCATAAGAAGTCTTCAGGGCTGCCACTATCCAAGGTAAAAGTTGCGATGCAATAGTCGATCCGACAGTCAATATTATACGTGCTGGTTCGATTAGGCGCTTGAGCTATTAATTCAGCCACTTGCTGCTCAAGCAGCTCGCTGCTTTCTAATGGTTTATCCTGTACGCTGTAGTTGGCAAAAGTGCGATAGAAACGGCCATCACCGTATTTTTTTATCAATTCTAAAAAGACCGGCTCTACTGCTTCGTGAGGTTGGTTAAAGGTATCATAGACTGAGGTTTGAGCTGACTTCTGTTGATCCTGACTAGGCTCAGAAAGTACTTGCTCTGGTTGGCTTTGCTCATGATTATCTTCAACTATTGGCTTATCTATAGCCTGATGCTCACTAGAATCGTTTTCCTCATTGATCACGACAGTGTTTACCGTTTTTTCATCAGGTAATGCTTTTGTTTTAACCCCTGCCTCTGCTTTAGCCACTTCACTCGGGGTTGATTTGATTGAGTCGATGTCATTATTTGGTTCAGGCTTGTCTGCGCTAACAAAAAGATAGATAGCTAAAATAGCCGCAACGCAAACACTAATTATCCAAGGCATTTTTTTTCCCATTAAAATAAACAATTAGGATGATTATGCAGATTTGCATCACACCAAACAACAAAATTTTTATGTTTATTTCACAGAAAATTCAAGCGTGTAGGAATCTCGTCTTGGTCAATCGAAGCCAGCAAATAAGTGCGTTTTACAAAAAGAAAGGCCTCAGATACGATCATCGCGCATCAGTTAACGTTGCTTAGGCTGAACCATTAACAAGCTAAGCCGCATAGGCAAGACATCGCGTTCAACTTGAGCTAATACATAAGCATCACCATGTTCAAACTGGCATTGGCCGCCAATCATGCCTTGGTCTAATCTAATGTCATCGCCCGACGCGAGTTGATTTAAGGTACATTGGTGAAACCCACCCAGAGCGGCGGCTTGCTTTAACATAGTTTGATGTGCTTCCCGATTAAGCTCTGCACCCTCATAAGTTAAATACCCTTGCAAGGAAGATAACTGCCAATCTTTTGATACGTTATTGAGCACCGAGCCCAATAAGGTTAAATCTTCTACCGCCAATTTTGCCGTCTTGTATTTCGACCATCCCCAAGACCCGACAGTTAAGGCAATTAAACAACCAAGAGCCACAGTGAAGAGTAACTTCAACATCAAGGCGATCCTTTTAATATATGGTAATAATTATATTTTCTTCGAAGTGACGTGGTCGATATATGGGGGGTTGATAATCGCACCACAATATACCCAATCAACTTGAAGTGGCATGTTTCAAGCAGCTCCAGATTGATTGGGTATACACCATTCACATTAAGGCGCGAGTGCTAACACTCGATCAATATCAAAGCTACTATGACGCTCAGCTAGCTGCTCCCAAGGCTCACCGAAAGTACGATTAACAATACGTCCTCGTTTTACCGCTGGACGCTCAGCCATTTGCTTGGCCCAGCGCTTCACGTGTTTATAACTGTCTACCTGAAGAAATTCAGCAGCATCATATAATTTGCCTAATACTAAATTGCCATACCAAGGCCAAATTGCCATATCCGCTATGCTGTAATGCTCACCTGCGACATAGTTATTTTTACTCAGTTGTTTATCTAATACGTCTAATTGCCGCTTCACTTCCATGGCAAAACGATTAATTGGGTATTCTTGTTTCTCATCGGCATAGGCATAAAAGTGACCAAAACCACCGCCTAAAAATGGCGCTGAGCCCTGCGCCCAAAACAGCCAGTTAAAAGTTTGGGTACGCTCTGGACCAGAGGCTGGTAAGAAATGGCCAAAACGCTCGGCTAAGTGGACTAGAATCGAGGCCGACTCAAATACATTGAGGTCTTGCTCACCAGATTTATCGACTAAGGCCGGAATTTTTGAGTTAGGGTTAACGCCAACAAAGCCAGACGAGAATTGATCAGAATCGCCGATATTGATCAAAAAGGCATCATATTCAGCGTCTTTGATCTCAAGGGCTAGCAACTCCTCCAGCATGATAGTCACCTTTTGACCATTAGGCGTACCGAGAGAATACAGCTGTAAAGGATGCTCACCAACGGGTAACTCACGCTCAAACCGCGCACCCGATTCTGGGCTGTTGATATTGGCCCACTTGTTTGCGCCTTGATTGTTATTCACCCATACCTTAGGTGGTACATAACCTTGTTCGCTCATGATAACTCCGTTATTTAGACACAATGAATTGCTTATACATATTATATTTCAATGCCGTAATTACCAGTGTTTATGCTTTGCCAACAATATATTTAGTACATTTTTAATTTGATCCTTGTTCATTTTTTGTTCGTATATAACTGCTTTAAGGGCTACATTTATCTGCATCATTGACTCATTTTTAGTCATGACGGAGGTTAAAATGAAACACTTCGCCAACATTCTTTTTGCCACTCAGGGCTTACCCGGCCATACCCAAGCTCTCACTCAGGCTGCCCAGCTTGCTACCAATAATAACGTTCCGGTTAGAGGGGTCGTCGCATGCCCTCCTTTCCCAAAAGATCTTGCTCACTATCAGGCCAGTTATCAGCAGTCGTTAATCGATTCTATAAAATTAAACATTAATGAATTTCGCACTAATGTGGGGATCTCAGAGGCGCAGCTGCCCTTTCCAATGGCAGTGCTTAATCATGAACAGCCCGCCGTTGGCATTATCAAAACAATTATCGAGCATCACCATGATTTGCTGATCAAGGAAGCCGAGCCGCTAGGTAAATCTCAGATGGGCTTTAAAGCAATTGATATGACATTACTTAGAAAATGTCCTTGTCCCGTATGGCTTCACCGCCCCACTTCAAAATCTAAGCAGCAACAAAGGGTCGCCGTCGCTTTAGATCCAAATACTAACGACGATGTACAGTTTCATCTTGCAATGCGTTTAATCGAACTCGCTAAGTCGATAGCCGATACAACCGAGCAACCACTACAAATCCTTACTTGCTGGGAATATTTATCCCACAGCTATCTAGCCGATCAAGCGCGCCTAGATATTGACCGTGAGCAACTTGAATTTGAAGAGCAAACAGTAAGACAAAGTCACCAATCTAAACTAGAAGCATTGATTGATAAATCTGGTCTCACCGGCGATTTCGACGTTCATTATCTACATGGGAAACCCGACGAAATGATCCCAGATGCCGTAATGAAACAGCAAATAGATATTCTAGTAATGGGAACCTTAGCGCGCACGGGGATCTTAGGTTTTGTGATAGGCAACACGGCAGAAAACATACTGCAATCAGTAAATTGTTCGCTAGTTGCGCTCAAACCCAAAGGATTCGAATCACCGATTAAGTGAGTATGTTTATATTCAAACAACGGTTAAGCACCAGTTAATCCATTTGTTTTGGTTATTTTCGGAGCCATATTCACGACTGTTGGCTACGACGCAGACAATAAACTACTAACAAATCAACTTGATACATCATCTCTTATGATGGTGAAGGGAGAATGGGTAAACACTTATCAGCAGCAACAGTTCATCTTGTCAATTAAGGCTCAAGTGTCGCGAACGTAACAATAAGCGGTGATAAATGAATACAAAGACTGATCGCACCACAGCGTTAACCCAATCCATCAATAAACTTGACTATTTGCTTGTCTTCGCACTATTTCCATTGCTGCTGTTACTCTACCTGTTACATATTTATCAACCAACAGGGGTATATTGGCAGCTAACTTGGGTACCCAGCTTAGATCTTAACTTAAGTTTCTCGTTAGATGCTTTATCATTTTTGTTTGCAAGCTTGATCACTGGCATCGGCTTTCTTATTCAAATTTACGCATGGGACTATCTCAGAAAGCACCCAGCTCGCCTGTCTTTTCATCTCTACTTAACCTTATTTATGCTAGCCATGCTTGGCTTGGTGTGCAGTGATAACATTTTGCTGATGTTTATTTTTTGGGAGTTAACTACCCTAACCTCCTATTTTTTAATAGGTTTTAATCATAGCCAAGCGCAATCACGGCGCAATGCATTGCAATCTTTGGTGATTACCGGTGCAGGTGGCTTGGTATTGTTAGCAGGATTGATCCTATTAGGCGAGATGGCGGGCAGTTATCAGCTCAGTCTGATCATCAACCAAGCAAATAATATGACTTCTCATCCTTGGTTTACGGCCTCATTCATTTTGATTTTTATTGGCGCCATCACTAAATCGGCACAGTTTCCATTTCATTTCTGGTTACCTAATGCAATGGCGGCGCCGACTCCTGTCAGCGCGTACCTTCACTCGGCCACCATGGTAAAGGCCGGTATTTACTTACTCGCAAGATTATCCCCCGTTTACGCGTCTACCGAAATGTGGTTTTACACGCTTATTTTTTTCGGTGCTATCACGGCTATCTGGTGCTCAGTTCTGGCTCTGAAACAAACAGATCTCAAGTTAATGCTCGCCTACAGTACCAATGTCGCCTTAGCCAAAATGCTCATGTTACTTGGCTTAGGTACCGAACTCGCCATCACCGCACTGTTACTGTTTATTATGGCTCACGCCTTCTATAAAGCGGCATTGTTTATGGTGGTGGGTAACGTTGACAAAGCCACTGGCACGCGGGAGTTAGGGCAATTGCAAGGCTTGAATAAGGTGATGTTCGTTAGCTTTTTGATCGCCGTCATCGCCGCCTTGTCTAAATCAGGGCTTCCCCCTTTTATGGGGTTCTTAAGTAAAGAGTACATGTATAAATCTGCGCTTGATATCAGCTTAGGTCCAAGCATTATTTTTATGATTATCAATATATTAATGGTTGCCCTTGCGTTTAAATTTATTATTGTCCCTTTTCTTGCTGGGTCAGATAATCAAGTAACTCAGGCGAAAAAAATCGACTCTGTTGCTTTACTGGGCCCCCCTTTTATTCTCGCAACCTTGAGCTTTTTAGTCCCCCTCGTGGGGCTTAGTTGGCTCAATCATCACATTATCGTGCCGGGTTTAGTTGTGATTGCACAATCGAGCACAACAACCGGGGCTTTGTTATGGCAAGGCTTTAATCTCCCGCTTTTATTGAGTGTCCTAACGCTTGTATTAGGATTTGTCTGCTATCTATACTGGAGCAAGCTGGCTACCCTGTGGCAAGGCACTGGCATCCGGTTCATCAGTGCCGATAAAGTGTTTGATACCTGCCTGTCAGGGCTATTTAGCCTTGCATCAGCTTTAATCAACAAAATTCAAAAGCAGACAACCAGCCTTTATGTGCTGGCTTTTTGCGCTGTACTAGCGGGGTTATTATTAAGTCAGCTTAGCATGCCCTTGCCTGTCACTTGGCAGCACTTTAGTGAAATCAACTCATATGATGTGTTGATTGCTGTCTTGGTCGTCATCGCGGCCTTACTTTGTGCTATTACCGAGTCACGCCTGTTAGCCGTTCTGGCTCTTGGTATGATGGGCTTTATGACGACACTGGTATTTATGCTTTACAGCGCACCCGACGTGGCTAAAACCCTGTTGCTAGTTGAAACCTTGATGATGGTTTTTGTGGTGATCGTGCTGCGCCATATGCCTGCGTTATCGGCTGTGGTTAAACACACATTCAAGCGTCGACTCTTGCATGGCCTAATAGCGGGCATCATAGGTTTAAGTGTGACGCTATTACTGATTAATATCACCCAATCACCTTTTGATAATACCTTAACTGATTTCTTCGCCCAAAATAGCGTCCCCGGTGGTCATGGCCGAAACATTGTTAATGTCATATTGGTTGATTTTCGTGCCTTTGATACCTTAGGTGAGATTATTGTGGTCGTTATCTCTGCTTTCGTTGCCGTCAGTTTGTTACCCAAACGCACAGCTAAAGTCATTAATCCAAAATCACTCATCTTTACAACCACTGCCCACTTTGTTGCCACGTTAATGTTGGTGTTCTCTTTCTACTTACTGCTGCGAGGACATAACGCACCGGGAGGCGGTTTTATAGCGGCGTTGGTCGCGGTAATAGGCTTTGCACTTTTAACGCTCGCGGAATCAGTCAATCATGTACGCCAACGCTTGTACTTCTCCCCTAGCGTGATCGCCCTAACGGGTATTTTACTCAGTATTGGTGCGGGTTTGATTGGCGTGCTTCATCACACTCCATTTTTAACCGGTATTTGGTGGCCTGAAATATTGCCTATTGGCACCCCATTGATATTCGATGTGGGTATTTACCTCGCTATCATAGGCTCGGTGACGGGCATGGTGTTACATGTTAATGAGGAGCTAGATTAATGGATACCTTATGGAGTTTCGTCGTCGGGATACTTGTTGCCATAGGTGTGTATCTGATCCTTGAGCGCCATCTGATCCGGGTATTATTTGGTTTGATTATTATCAGTAGCGCGGTCAATTTAGCCATCTTCACCTCGGGGCGTTTAACCAGTGGCTCTCCGCCGCTTATTGCACCCGATGCGGTCTTACCTGTAAGTGATGCCGCTAATTCACTGCCTCAAGCGCTTATTTTAACGGCAATCGTGATTGGATTTGGCTTGTTGGTGTTTACCTTATTGCTGTTTTATCGTGCCTTCCTTGGAGCAAAAAATGCCGACATCGATGCAATGACCTTGTCAGAGGAAGACGAATGAGCAGCGATACCTTACTTACCTTACCAACGATACTGTCGCTTGTTACGGCAACCGCACTGTTTTTTTCTCCCCAGCGTCAAACTTGGGTATCGACGCTGAGCTTATTGTCTGCCTTGATTATTTTGTTGTGCAGCGCGATGCTGCTGATGCAGGTCATCCAAAACGGGCCACAGGCCGTCGCATTTGGCCAGTGGCAAGCCCCATTTGGGGTTATATTCGTTGCTGACTTATTTAGCGCAGCGATGGTTATGATCACCGCGATCATCGGCTTGGCAAGCCTATGTTATGCCTGCGCAGATTTATGCCATAAACCGTCTTATAAAAGCTATCATGCCCTCACTCATGTGTTGCTAGCGGGCGTGTATGGCGCATTTTTAACTGGCGATATATTCAATCTTTACGTTTGGTTTGAGGTCATGCTCATCGCCTCATTTGGCCTGATGACGTTAGATGCGCCGCGTAAACAAATAGATGGTGCAGTTAAATATGTGGTCCTAAATTTAATTGCTACTTTGGTGTTTTTGTTAGCTATCGGCCTAATTTATGGCGCCACGGGAACCCTTAATTTAGCCGACCTACACCAAAAAATGCCCTTAGTTGATTCAAACATCCAGCAATTGTTAGCGGCTTTACTGCTATTTTGTTTTGCAATCAAAGCCGCTTTGTTTCCTGTTTTTGCTTGGCTGCCAGCGTCTTACCCAACGCTGCCCTATGCCGTTGTTGGCTTATTTGCAGCACTTCTCACGAAAGTTGGGGTTTACGCGTTGGTAAGAACATTTACCTTACTGTTTCCTTTGGATCTGGGTCATTGGCAAGATTTATTGTTGTGGATTGCAGGGGCAACCATGCTGGTAGGCGTGCTGGGGGCGGTTAGCCAACAAAGCATCAAACACATATTAGCTTTTCATATCATTAGTCAAATAGGCTATATGATCATGGGGCTTGCCATATTTACGCCACTGGCTCTGGCTGGGATGATTTTTTACATCGTCCACCATATTTTGGTCAAAGCTAACTTATTCTTCATTGGCGGTGTTGTTGCGCGCTATCAAGGCAGTAGTCGTTTAGCGAATTTAGGTGGCTTGTATTTAGCTAAACCTGCCTTAGCTTTTGTCTTTATATTCAATGCTTTTTCCTTGGCAGGCTTGCCCCCACTGTCTGGGTTTTGGGGCAAATATCTTGTTATTAAAGCCAGCATAGATGCAAGCTTTTACTGGTTGGCCGCGGTTGCATTACTCGTTGGTTTATTAACCATTATTTCTATGACCAAGATTTGGAATCAAGCTTTTTGGGCAACCAACCCCAATCAAAGCGAGCCTCAGTCCCTACCATCACTCACGCGCTACTACTATGGCGGCGCTATCACCTTACTCACAACCATGAGTCTTGGCATGGTGATTTTCGTTGAGCCAATTTATCAATTTTCGTTGCAAGCTACGCAGCAATTGATGACTCCAACCCCCTATGTTAACGCCATATTTGGAGCCGGATCATGACCTACTTTTTGCTCAATTTATGCCTCGCCATGGCATGGATGTTGTTAAATGGAAACTATTCAAGTAGCCATTTCTTTATTGGCTTTATTATCGGATTTGTCGTGTTGCGTTTAGCGCAGCCCTTTGGCGTGCATGCTAGTTACTTCAAACGCTGTAAAGCCCTACTTTCGCTTATCAGTTATTTTAGTTATGAAATGGTGGTTTCGGTGGCTCGCGTTACTTGGGATGTGTTAACCCCAACTCATTTAAGTGAGCCAAGAATTGTCTATGTTCCACTTGATGTGAGCAGCGATCTTGAAATTACTTTACTCTCTAATATGGTCTCACTCACACCGGGCAGCCTTTGCCTAGATATTACCCCTGATCGGCGTTTTCTCATTCTCCACGTTATGTTTGCAGGTAAAAAGCAAACCGTGATCGACGAAATAAAGCATGGCTTAGAGCAAAGAATTCTGGAGGTTACCCGTGGATAATTGGTTAGCAATTGTTATCAGCTTATCTTATTTAGTCTTATTTTTAAGCTTGATGATGGCATTTATCAGAATGGCCTTAGGCCCAACCTTAGCCGACCGAGTTGTTGCGCTGGATTTGATCGCCTTCATCACCATAGGTTTTATTGCTGTTTACACCTTAGATTCAGGCCAACGCGCCTTTCTCGACGTGGCCATTACATTAGGGCTGGTCGCATTTTTGGGAACCGTTGTGTTTGCTCGCCTGATCGCTAAACGCGTAAGCGAAGAGAGGGAATGATGGCTGTGATCACCATAATGCTACTGTTATTGGGCTGTTTTTTTATCTTAGTTGCAAGCATCGGGGTGTTGCGCATGCCTGACGTTTTTACACGTATCCACACAGCAACCAAGGCAGGCACTGTCGGTTTAAGTGCCTTGCTGCTAGCGGTCGCTTTTTCCTTACCGGAATTAAGTGTTGTGTCACGGGTGATTGGCACCATGCTGTTTATCTTTATTACTGCTCCTGTTGCAGCCCATTTACTGGGTAAAGCAATGTTAAACAGTGGTTACCGGATTTGGCATAAGCCTTCAAAAAAGCAAAAGCGTTAACACACCACAACTCAAATGTATGATTAATGCAGCGCCGCACGAAACGGCAACTGGCTGCAAATTTCTGCTTCAGCGATCAGTATTTGCTCCAAACGTAGGTCTACGTCGTCCTTGGCAAAATACTCATAAGCAAGCTCGATAAATAAGTTTTTATGCTTTTCTTCCGATTTTGCGATGGCAACGTAAAAGTCTTTCTCTTTGCCTTCTGGTAGCGCTTGCGCCACCAGCGAAAAGCGCTCATGACCGCGCGCTTCGATAACACCAGCGACAATTAATCGGTCCATAAAAAAAGCGTCACTGCCGCGGCGAAATAAATCACGTATCGCTTTGATATAGGGATCTTTCTCATCTTTGGCAAGATGAACATCACGCGCTTGTAGCAATTTAACCACTTGCTTGAAATGGATCATTTCTTCAATCGCTAAATCGGCCATGGCCCGCACTAATGATTTACGATCAGGATAATGAGACAGCATTGCCATCGCCATGCCAGCCGCTTTTTTCTCAGCAGCAGCATGATCTTGTAAGAAAGCGTCAAAATCGGCAAGTACGGCTTGGGTCCAAGCAAACGGGGTTTGGTATTTTAGTTCAAACATAGTAAGGCCACAGGCTAAAAGCCGAGATTTTAACTGGCCTGATAGGCTTAAAGCAACCTAAGCCTATGACAACGTCAGCCTTACAAACGTATTTAGCCAAGCTTAAAGTTGATAAAAAAGCGGCTCAACTCTGCCTTGGTGGGTTGATTCTATTTTCAGCGGATGTTTCACCTGTTTCCAAGCGGTCACTTTTCCGCCTTGATTGATCATAGCGAAATTACCGTCTCGCTTGGCACTGTGAGACGGTTTCATAAAATCATACAGTGCTTGATAGCTGCCAAGTTGGCCTACTTCTATGATTAACAAGTCATTTGGCCGGTCTGCAAAATAAGCCAACACTTGCTTTTTATGGCGCTCATAGCAGTGCCATAGATGATCATCAGACATGATATTTTCATGGGTAATGGGGCCAAACACCGCTTGGTAACAACGTTTAATAACCGGATTAAAGCCGCCCTTTTCGCTGGTGAGATTAGTGTACATGCGCAGCAAGAGTTGCCTAATGGATTTTATCCAAGCTTCACGCTCTCGGTTTAAATAGATAAACTTAGCTTTTTTAAACTGTGTATCCAGCTTGCTGTAATCGGCAAAAATAGGCGTGTCAGCAATCACTTGGGCTTGCTCAAATGCATTATTGACATAAGCCGTGTGGGCGGTAGTAAAGCCAAGCTCTAAGGTCGCGAGGCAAACACTGGTGGTGGCCGTTCTTGGTAAGCCAACAATAAAGTATTTAGGCGTTCTTGCTATCACAGGCAACTAGCTAAGTAGAAAAAAAGCGATCTTAGCTTGCAAGTTCACCCATGGCAATGAACTCGTTAGCTCACTATTGGTTTGACCATGCCTCTTTATCGATAGCAAAAAGACAGTGCGGTGCTAATGGATGATCGGGCGTCAATTTAGGATGCAAGAAATCTTGCCCCGTGTTAACCATCCCCAGTTTTTGCATCACCTGCTGTGAAGGCTGATTGGATAACGCCGTAAAGGCATAAATGCGCGACTGCCCAAGTTGTTCAAAAGCAAAACGGATGGCGGCGCGAGCGGCCTCACTGGCATAACCTTGTCGCCAATGTGCCCTTGCGATCCGCCAGCCTACTTCAATAAATGGCGTGTTTGGGATCCCTTCTGTTTGCTGATGCAGGCCAACAAAGCCAATGAATTCACCGCTTTGTTTTAACTCGAGTGCCCAAAATCCCCAGCCGTTTTGCTCAATTAAGCCCTTAGCTTTATCTGCTAATGCGTTACTTTGCGCTTGGCTTAAGCATTCAGGAAAATAGCGCATTACCTGTGGATCAGCGCTCATCTGCGCAAATGGCTCATAATCTGCGGCTTGCCATTGCCTTAAAAGCAGCCTCGCAGTTGGTAATGTAGTGGCCATGTGCAATTAATCCTTAAAAATCAATTGCATTATTTTGCCCCGCCGCATTTTTAAGCACAAGCCTGAATGCAAGACTCGTTGACAGGGCTCTATTCGCTTGGTGCTTCCTCAGGTAAGAAAAAATATTTAACCAATAAGGAGCGATAGTCTGGCTTAGCCTTAAACTCATCTAACGCTTGTTGCCAGCGCTTCACTTCGCGCTCGGGGGTTCCTTTTGACATGGCAATATAGAGATCCACGCTAAACAGCTCTATGTTTGTCATTTGGATATGATAGGGGTTAAAACCGGCATGCTTGGCCATGTCCGCCACCACAGCACCGCCGCCAACAATCAGTGGGGTGCGCTGAGCCATTAAAAAGCTCACCATCATATCGGGGGATGTCACCACTTTAAGATTATCAAAGCCTTGTGAAACTAAAAATTGATGCTCGGGGTAATCGCGGGTAACGGTAATTGAGCTCGCCGCTTTGGCTTGATCTAGGGTATCGTATTGAGTTTCATCACTGCGGCGTTTAAACAATACCACGCGATCGGTCAAGATAGGGCCAACCCATTGGTATTTGTCTTCTCGGGCAGGCGTTCGCGCCATGGCAAATAAAACATGATCGGCGTGCGAGTCTAAATCTCTTACCGCTCTCGCCCAAGGTAATACGCGAATATCTCGCGAAATATCTAAGCTAGGCATTATTTGCTCGACAATCTCGACCGCTACTCCAACCAGTTCACCTTGATTATTGTAATAACCAAATGGGAAGAAATCTTCTGTCATCACGGTATAGTCAGGCGTTTTAGCCCAACTTGACAGGCTAAATAAGAGCGCTGAAACCAGCAGAGTTGACCTTAACATACACCCTCACCCTTGAGTTGCTTGAATGTTTAATGCAATCACTGTGATTATAGGTGCTGAGTGGAGAGATAGCTGAGGTTGGTAAAAAAAGGCTGAAAAATTGACTCAATAATCAAGGCAATCACAGCTTTCCTGCAATTGCCTTGATAGATTTACTTATTGCGCCACGGTACAACCCATAGGGCTGTCAGAGTTTAGGTAAACAATGTCACCCGTTGGTGCATAATCAGACGCCGCAATCGTGCCTTTGTTCTTGAAGTAAGAATAAAGTACATCGGCGTCTACATAACCACTTTGCACTGGATTTAGCTCAGGGTAGCCATCACCACCGGCAGCATTGTAACTAGGTACGCTAAAGGTGTAGGTATCGGTTTCACTGTAGGTTTTACCATTGATTTCGCTGATATCGACGGTTTTCGCCACACAGTCAACACTCATTTTAACGCCAACGATTTGTGCATAAGCACCCGAATCGCGCTGCATGCTCGCAACCACGCCCAAGTAATCACTGATTTGCGCACCCGTCATGGTGCTAAGCGTAATGGTGTTACCAAATGGCTGCACTGTTAATACGTCGCGATAAGAAATGTTGCCCGCTTCAATTGATGCACGTACACCACCTGAGTTCATTACACCGATGTCAGCATTAACTTGTTGTGCTTGTGCTGTGGCAATCAATCGACCTAGGTTCGTTTGCATAAAGCGAACATTGGCACGCTCACCATCTAACAGCGCATCGGTCGTTGCAATCACTTCATTAAGCTTTTCTTGGCCTTCATTTTGGAACTGTTGCAATGTTTCTTGTAATTCAGCATCTGGGGTAATTTCATCACCGATAAACACTTTTACTTTGTTACCCGATGGATCACGTACTACCTCACCACTTGCGTCAGTCAGGTCTTTTTTCAGGTTAACCGGGATCAGCTCGTAACGAGCTAATTTCAGCTGGCCTTCAATTACTTCAAAATCGGCACGGCCAACATACTTACCCCATTCGTGGGCTTGCATTATGTATGCACCATTTTGCTGATCTGGGGCACAAGCACCGCCTGGCTTAAAGTCAGCGTAATCATCAGAGCCTGGCTCCATACACACAGGGTTTTGTGAATGGCCGCCAATAATACCGTTGAGTAAGCCTGGCTCAAGTGAACGGGCAAGTGATACATCGCCCGGCGCATTGCTGCCGAATTGACCATTCACATAATGTCCCATGTGCGTGGCTGCAAAAATAAGATCGGCAGCATTAGCCGCTTTTATTTCGGCAATCACCTTAGCAATTTCAGTTTGTGGATCGGTAAAGGTTAACTCGCTGATAAATTCTGGATTACCAATTTTTGCAGTGTCTTTGGTAGTTAAGCCAATCACCGCCACTTTTAAACCATTTACTTCAAATACTTGGTAAGGTTCAAAATAACGTGTACCGTCGGCTTTGTAGATGTTAGCGGCTAACATTGGGAATTCAGCCAGCTCACGCTGCATATCCAGCACCGAAAGTGGGTTATCAAATTCGTGGTTACCCACCGCCATCGCATCATAACCAATGGCGTTCATGCCAATAAAGTCCGGCTTCGCGTCCAATAAATCTGATTCAGGCACACCGGTATTGATGTCACCGCCTGAAAGTAATAGCGAGTAGCTACCATCCGCTTCGATCTCGCTGCGCAAGCGATCAATTAACGCTTTACGCGCTGCCATACCGTACTCACCGTTGTTGTTATGCCAAAAACGGCCATGGTTATCATTGGTATGCAAAATAGTAAATTTTGTACAAGGCACTCCATCACAGGTATTGGGTGCCACAACAACCGGCGTCTCGCCTTTTGATGAGTCAGTTGAATTGTTATCACTGTTGCACCCAGTTAATGCTAACAGTAGTGCGCTAGCCACAAGCCCATGTTTAAAATTGAACGACATACTTAAAATTCCTTGTAGTAGTAATATTCTGTTGCTATGCCAACTCGCCCTCAAAGTGCGCTACCAAAACAGCAGCTTTCACTACAACAGCGACGAACACCGCGCTACTATGCCGTCCATATGTGACAGTTTTTATACGTTTGTTCACACTTTCTTAAAAAATCAGCATCAATTACATATGTATTAACCTAACAAGTTGGTTAAAAAGTGACGTCTATAACCGCCATTTAGCCAACAACATTGAATCTTTATTTTAATTTGAGTGAGTTAAATTCATACTTAGGGCTCTGGCTCAAGCCCTTTGAGGAATCCTTATGCATAATCGTGTGCTGTTTGCGTTTGTTATCACCTTATTCATTACTGGTTGCTCAAGTTTTGCTAAAAGCCACTTTGCACACTTATATGGGCCGAGCTCGGTACAAGAGCGCTGGGTTGCAAACGCTTCTCCCGAAGCAGATCTGTTTCATCAACAAGTTCAACCTTTGCTTAATCAGCGCTGCGTGGTGTGTCACGGCTGTTACGACGCGCCTTGTCAGCTCAAGTTAACCTCACCCGAAGCCATAGACAGGGGCATGACCAAAGCAAAAGTGTTCAGTGGTACGCGGTTGTTAGCTGCGCAGCCAACGCGGTTATATGAAGATGCCAACACCACAGCGCAATGGCGAGAAATGGGCTTTTATCCTGTCTTAAATGAACATCGACAGGACGAGTCGGTAAATTTGCAAGCCAGTCTGATTTATCAAGCATTGGCATTAAAGCAGCAGCATCCTTTAGTCGATACCCGTGAGCATGCCGATGCGTTTGATTTTTCACTGGATCGCAATCAAGAATGCAGCGCCATCGAAGATTATCAATCCTTTGCTCGCAACAACCCGTTAGCCGGTATGCCCTATGGTTTACCCGCTATTCAACCAAGTGAAATGCAAACCTTAACCGACTGGCTAAAAGGCGGGGCGAAAATGGCTCCCGTTAAGCCATTTTCCTTGGATGTTCTTAAGCAAATAGAACAATGGGAGAACTGGTTAAATCGCGATTCACTAAAATCTCAATTGGTATCTCGTTACATTTTTGAGCATTTGTATTTATCTCATTTGTATTTTGCAGAGCTCAGCAAAGAAGCTGAAACGCCGCTGTTTTTCAGCTTAGTGCGATCTGCCACGCCGCCCGGCCAAGCCATTAAACGTATCAGCACCTTGCGTCCCTATGATGATCCGAAAGTAAAACGGGTTTACTATCGCTTGCAGCAAGAGCGAGAAACTATCCTCGCCAAAACCCACATGCCCTACGCTCTATCCGATGAGCGAATGGAGCAGCTAAATAATTTGTTTTATCGCACCGATTATCGTGTGACCCAATTGCCCGATTACACCCCACAGGTTGCAGCAAACCCATTTATTGCTTTTGAGCAATTGCCGGTGGCAGCGCGCTATCACTTTATGAGAATGACGGCACAAAACACCATTATGGCATTCATTAAGGGGCCGGTTTGCCGTGGTCAAATGGCACTTAATGTGATTAACGATCATTTTTGGGTGTTCTTTTCTGAGGGGGATTGGGAACAAAGTGAAGGTTTAAGTGCCTTTTTGGCGCAGCAAAAAGATCACCTCAGGATCCCCTCAGAATCTGCCAGCAACGCAACTATTATCAGCGATTGGCTTAGTTACTCTAGCGCACAAAAGAAATACCTTAAAGCTAAGCAACAAGCCTTAGAGCATGCTTTTGCTGGCGGTAATCATTTAGATTTAAACTTGGTCTGGGACGGCGAACATACCAACCCAAATGCCGCCTTAACCGTGTTTCGCCACTTTGATAATGCATCCGTGGTCAAGGGCTTAGTGGGTCAGCCACCAAAAACAGCGTGGTTGATTGATTATCCTATTCTTGAGCGGATCCACTACCTTTTAGTCGCCGGCTTTGATATCTATGGCAACATCGGCCACCAGCTAAATACTCGCTTATACATGGACTTTTTACGCTTAGAAAGCGAGTTTAACTTCCTTGCGCTGCTGCCACCTGAAGCACGTAAAAGTGAGCGCGACTTTTGGTATCGCAACGCCGGACGTGATATCCGTAACTACATCAACAGCGAACAAAGCCAATTCAACACCCCGACAGGGATTGTTTATCACACTCAAGATCCGAAGTTAGAGCTTTATGGTTTACTCCAGCAGCACCTTAAAGGCGCTCTGCAAAATCCATATCAATTAGCGCAAGAAGATGCACCGTTAACCGAAGTAAACGCATTATCGCAATTACAACAAAATCCCAGCATGGCCGTGAATCAGCTCGCCGAAGTGACCGTGCTGGCAGTGCGTCAAGACAGCGAAACCCGCTTATACACCTTGCTAAAAAATTCAGCCTACAGCAACATGTCAAGTCTCCTACGTGACAATAACAACCGTTTACCCGCAGAAGATACACTCACCGTGGTGCGCGGCGTCGTTGGGGATTATCCCAATGTGTTTATTCAAGCTGATACCGAGCAACTATCGACTTTAGTTGATCAATTACTGGCCATCTCGTCACCTAATGATTACAGCCAATGGCTGGATCAGTTTGGTGTTAGGCGCTCAGACCCACGCTTTTGGCGCTTTAGCGACCGCGTGTTAGCACAAATATACCTAGATGATCCTATCGGGGCGGGCTTACTTGATTACAACCGACTGGAGAATCGTTAAGTGCTTGTTGTGACTGAGGCCTCTATGGGAGCGGTTTTTAAACCGCGAATAAGCAGTCATAACACACTTTCTTACCAAAATTCGCCGAGCAAGCTCGTCTCCCACAGATGTTCATATAAAGCGGGAGGGTTCTCAGTGGGGTTGCTCTCAAGGAGCGGTTTTTAAACCGCGAATAAGCAGTCATAACACACTTTCTCACCAGAATTCGTCGAGCAAGCTCGTCTCCCACGGGGTTGGATTAATATGACTTCAAAGTGCTAAGGCGAGCTGCACTTCTTGTGCCTTGATTTGTTCGTTGGTTTATGTGTTAGTGACATTAACTAAAGTAAAAAGCTCAGATTCAATCCGTTGCACTGGCCTAAATCTAAGAGCTTGGAATACGGCTGTGTTACCGGTTTGCTCGACGCACCATAAGCTAGCAAAGCGAGCATCCGCATAATAACGAGTAACGAAATCAACTAAGCTTCTGGCAATGCCCTGACGTCGACAATCCGTAGCAACAGCTAAACCACGGATATGAATTTCACTATTCAGACACTGAGTTTCAATTACTCCAACTAAGCGATCATTCTTATAATAACCAAAACAAGTCCATTCCCTCGCGGTAGCCGTTCTATTCTGCTTGGCTTGCTGTGTTGGCGTGTATATCTGGCGTAGCTCGGCAAAGCACTGCTTTGACAAGGCAACGACATCGGCATCGTTAACGTCGACGGGCTTGATCATACTGAACTGTTTCATAAGGCTTGTTCTTTAGGGGTAAGCATTTTTTCGACCTCTGCGGTAAGTTAAACGCGTAACGATCACAATGACTTGATGTAAACTTGATTATTTTTGATTGATAATGTCCAATAAGCCCCTTCTCACCTTATCTACAATGAGCACAATAAAATGAAGGGATACCGCTGCTGGTGCGGCTCTAATAAAGTCTATGAAGATTGCCATAAGCAGATACCTGATGGCATAGGTTTGAATCTTCACACCCCATTTAGCTATCCCACCTCTTGGGTGATTCGAAAAATCTTAGACGGGATCAAATGGTTTTTTAATGCCATCGAGCACCCGTTTTGGCTTATCTTATCCATTTGGCTGCAATTTAGTGTCGCTTTTCTTTATTTGACCCTTTTCTATGACCTTGCATGGGATTATTTTTTGGGATATCTATTAGTTATGATTCTCAGCCCCCTATACACTTTCCTAGGGTTATTTTATTTATGCGTATTGCTCAATGGCACTTTTGGTCGAACGAAGGAAAAAAGGGTGATATGCACTTGCGCTCTGTCAGTATTAACCTCGCTGTCATTTTTTTTACCATTTTTCTTTCTTCAAACCGATTTATCTCAAGGATTTGGACTTTTTTTAGTCTTAACATTTGTTATCAGCAACATAATTATTGCATTTAATATCAAACGTCATATCACTGCCCTTATCTATGGATATGCTGGGGCACTATTTCAGCTTCTCGGCATCACAAACTTAATCTACGTTTCTTACTTTATGCGTTCTTAGTTAGGCACCAGCAGATGAAAAAATACAGATTACATTTTTTATCGGGAGAGCAAGGGCTCATAAGCTTAAACAATACGCCGATGAGTCAGGGATAGGCAACATTTGGCTTTAAGCCATCACCCGCAGGTACTTTTAAAAGCAGTAATCGTTTACCCGAAGAAGATACCTTAACCCTAGCTCCAGGCGTGATTGGGGATTATCTCAATGTGTTTATCCAAGCGGACACTAGCCCGTTGCCCGATTTGGTGACAAGGTTAATGTCGATATGCTCGCCAGCGGATTACAGTCTATGGTTTGCTCAATTTGGTGTCAGGCGCTCCAATCTCCAGTTTTGGCGGTTTAGTGATAGCGTATTAGCGCAGATGCAGCGAGATGCGCCAATTAAAGCTGGATTACTGGATTACAATCGGCTTGAAAACCGTTAGCAGGCCAAAAATCAAACCTACTAACGAACCACAATAAATAACGAGCCAAGACCCGTTAACGGTTTTTGGCTACCTTAAACTCGGCAAGCCGTTGCTGCACCTTATCGGCGAGCAATTGCACATTTTGGCTGTTTTCTAAGGTGATTTTGCTGCCTTCATAGGTATCTTGAGATATATCATGAATTTTAACTACACTTTGCCCTACGTCTTCCGCCACCGCCGCTTGCTCCGTTGTTGAGGTTGCGATCTGGGCATTCATTTGATTCACCCGGTCAACCATCTCAACAATTTTGCTCAGGTTTTCCCCGGTTTCTTTTGCGATATCGACCGTTTGTCTTGTTTTCTGCTTGCCTTGTTCCATGGCATTAACCGCCGCAACCGTGAGTTTTTGTAAATTATCTATCATTGTCTGAATTTCTTTGGTGGAGTTTTGGGTGCTGTAAGCCAAATTTCTCACCTCATCAGCCACCACAGCAAACCCTCGGCCCGCTTCACCAGCCCGAGCAGCTTCGATCGCAGCATTTAATGCGAGCAAGTTGGTTTGCTCTGAAATACCCGATATCACGTTCAACACTTCCCCAATTTGAGTCGTGCCTTGCTCTAGGGCATTAATCGCCGTAACCGTTTCATCTACTTGTTTTGCAACACTGTTTATGGAGCTAATACATGAATTAACCAATTCACTGGACTCTTGCACTGTAGTTCGAAACTCATGGGTAGTATGAGAAGCGGTAACGGTTTGCGTTTCAATATCTCGGATAGCACAAGTCATTTGCTCAATCGCACTGGCCACACTTTCAAGCTCACGCGCTTGCTCTTGAACACCTGAATCCGTTTTAACCGCCAGGGATGATAGCGATTTTGCCGTTTGATGCAGTTCAGAAGATGAGTTCCCCAGCGTCGATACCATGGCATTTAAATGGCCAAGCATAATGTTAAATTGACGTGCCATTTGGCCTAGCTCATCCTTGGAGTTAATTTCGACTAGGCTTGAAATATCACCCGATGCCGCCTTTTGCATCGCCGCTTCCATGGCTTTAACGGGTTGCACTATGCTTTTGATCGTGAGTACAGCGACCGTCACCAACACACTCAAACAAATTAAAAAAGTAATGGCTTCGGTGATCACGCTGTCATAAAACTTTTGTTCAAGATCATCCAAATACACCCCAGTACCGACTATCACCCCCCAAGGTTTAAATTCCGTTGCGTACGATAATTTTTCAAGGGGCTCTCCACCTGACACTTTTGGAAAATAATAACTTAAAAAACGACTTGGACTGCTGGTCGCCGCTTTAAGCATTTCTTGATACACCAGCATACCGTTCGCATCTTTAATATCACTGACGTTTTTACCTATAGATGAAGATCCCGGTAATGAAGCCAGTAAGGTATAATTTTTGTCATACGCGAAGTAATAGCCATCGGGTTCATAATCCAGTAAGGTCAGCTGATTTAAGGCCCGTGCCATGGCTTCCTTGCGGTCAAAGTCACCATTTTGCTCCCTCGTGTGGTACTTCTCAAATACCCCCATAACTGAATCAACCGACGCCTTGATCCCATGTTTGCGTTGCTCAAGCATGGATTGTTTTAAACCCAGCGTGGCGACCGTTGCCGAGGCAATGAGGCCTATGGATGCAACTAAAATCAGAATGTAAAGTTTAGTGGCGATTGAAAAGTTATAAAACATTTGCATCGTTTCAGTCCCAGAGTGACAAGATTTGCAAAGTATAGGCAAGAAAATTAAAGTGAGCTAGATCACCTTATATCGTGTTCAAGATTGCTATCCCCAACCACAAGATTGAGGAAGATAGAACACATAATCAATGAATTAACTAAATCATCGCTAATAATAAAATCATTTATTTAGCTATTTAATTCGATAAATGTGCCCAACAGGCAAACCCTGCCATACTTGTGGTAACAGCTGCATAGGAAAAGGTGGCCATGAACAAGCTTTATCCATTTCTCTTAACCATCTTTGTACTACTAGGCAGTCAAGCCATGGCTGCCACAGTCAAAATGGGTTATTTCAATCTGCCTCCCCATATGTATTCTGATAGTCAAGGGGCCGCCCAAGGTGCCAGCGTTAACTTTGTTAATCAGATCTTCACGCAAATGGGCTACGAGGTGGAATGGATTGGGCCAATGCCGTATATGCGGTTATTGCATTACATAGAAGAAGCTAACATTGACGGCATGCCATTGATGCAAGAATCGGAAAAAGAGCCCTTGTTCTATTTCCCCAAGTATCCTTATTACCGTCCGCAACCCGTTTTGATTGTTAAAAAATCAAACCCCTTAACTGAAATTAAATCCATCGCCGACATCAAAAACTATCAAGTGGGTTTTATTGCCGGAGTTGAGCTTTCCCCTTTTATGAAAGCCCATCAAGATCAACTCAAAATCGAATACTTAAGCCAGCAAAATTGGTTAGAGCTGAACTTACTGAAATTGAAACGGGGCAGGATCGATGCCGTCTACGGATTAAACCAGATATCAACCCTAAGCCAAGGGATCAAGATGGGAATGCAGGATGAGATTAAGTTGCTTCCCCTGCCTGAGCCGCCGGGTGAAATGTTTATCGGTATTTCAAAAAAAGCGAGTCTGGGTAAGCAAATTATTCGAGATTACAATCGCTACCATGTTAGCTTCAAAGTGAAATATGAAGACTTGTTATTTCAGGAGCTGATGAAGGATGAGTAATCGATTGAAACCGGTTGCGCGTTGGTATTAGCCTGATTGTGATTTCAAGCTGAGATCACACAAGCTTTATTTGAACTTGATTATTTTGTGATAATAACATCCAATGCTGCCATGTAATGCTCTTAGTGGATGGTTAATGAAAGGATATCGCTGCTGGTGTGGCTCAAATAAAACCTACCAAGATTGCCATAAGCTTATACCAACAGGTACAGGTTTAAATTTACATACTGCATTTAGTTACCCCACCTCTTTTGTGATACGAAAAATTTTAGATGGGATCAAATGGTTGCTAGATTTTGTAAGCATTTGGCTTTGGTTAATCCTGTCGTTTTGGATTCAAGCTGGCATTGCCCTGACTTATTTAACCCTTTTCTACGACCTCAAAAGCATCTATTTAATTCAGTACATATTAGTTATTCCAATGCTCCCAGTCATCTCCTTTCTAGCTTTAGGCTATATCAGTGTGTTACTTAACGGCACCTTCGGTCGAACTAAAGAAAAAAGGGTTATCTGCACTTGTATATTGATGTTGATAGCTGCGCCATCCTTGTATGTAGTGCCTATCTTACGGACCACGTATATCACTGAAGAAATCATGCTCGCCCTATTCGCTCTTGTTTGGATAACTAACATTATTTTAGCCTTCAATATCAAGGGACATATTGGCGCTCTTATCTACGGCTATGCAGGGGGGATAATACAAGTTATTGGATTAATTAGTTTTATTAACGAAGCCTATTTTACCCCATCCTACTTAGACACAATCCGATGACAGAATATTCATTACATTATCTAACGGGCAAACAAGAGCCGATCCACTTAAATGATAAGCCCATTAGCCAAGGTGCCGATGGCGCTATTTTCATCTGCAAAGGAAAGCAACTTGCAGTCAAACTCTATCACGATGCAAACAAGGACGAGACGAGGCAACAAAAAATTTGGCAAATGATTAAGCATTCGCCTCAACAAGACACTAAAGCGGATTTTGCTTGGCCAATCGCTGTGGTGGCCAATAGCAAAGGCTCCTTTCTTGGTTATGCTATGCCTTTAATCAATATGCAGCAGCATACCGAACTAGAAAATATCCTGACCTTCAAGCTTCGACAACATTTAAAATTAAGCCACCAACCATCACTGCGCCTAAAAGCCGCCATCAGTTTAGCCAACCGTGTCGCCAGCTTACATCAAGCTGGGCATTACATTATCGATTTAAAGCCGATTAACTTAACGTTAAACAAAGAGACGGGGGCTATCACTGTTCTCGATTGCGATGGCTTTGCTATTTCAAGTCGTCATCAGTTCTTCCCTGCTCACCAATTTACTGCTGGCTATATTGCACCAGAAGCCTTTAGCCAAAACACAGGTCCAGATCAGCTTGATTTAAAGCAAGATCTATTTGCCCTTGCAGTCATCATTTTTCAATTAATAAACAATGGCATTCATCCATTTCAAGGTGTACCAGCGCAAGGCGTCCAATTACCCACAGACAACCAAGCTCGAATTGCTGAAGGGTTATTTGCATACCACCTAGACAAACATCCACTGATAAACCCATCACCTTGGAGTGTACATCATGATTTCCCTGACGAGCTGACCGCTGCATTCGCGCAAAGCTTAATCAGCACAGATAGATTAGATGCGAAACAGTGGGAAAAGTTATTAACCAAACACGCGATGAGCTATCGTATTTGCACGGAAAATACTGAACACGAATACTGGGGGAATCGATGTCCTTGGTGCCAACTTAACCAAGCTCGACAAGCTCAGATACGTATACAGTCGCTCAAAATTAATCGCAGCAAGCCTCGTGTCCACATCAAAACGTCAGCGATTGTAACGAGTACCACAAATGTTAACCCGGCCATACAACAGGGGCCTTACTTTCCGCATGTCTCTTGGTTAACAATCATATTAGTCAATATCATGATATTTGTGCTTTTCATCTCAGGAGCAACTTGGATAGGCGAGCACTTACTAAAAAACGGATAATCAAGCGAATTCATCCCCCCCTCTAGATCAATCGTTAGCCGTTGAAATAACGCAGATAAAGAGGCGGGAAAACCAAGCGCCCTTATCAAAGATGAAAAAAGGCGAGCTAATGAAACATTACCTCGCCCTTAATTGAGAAGAAAATACGCAAATTAGATCAGTACAGGGATCACGCTTTGCTCATTTTCCTGCGCGTCGGCTTTGCCATAACCAAAGCCGCGTAATCCCACCACGTGTACGTGTTCATTTTTACCGTGGGTTTTACGGATCAGCTTATAGGTAGTGCCGTTTTCTGGGCTGATGTTTTCCGGTGCCGCAATGATCAATTGCATATCTTGGCGCTCACACAATTCAAACAAGGTTGCAATTGAGCGAGCATCAAGGCGCGCCGCCTCATCAAGGAATAACAAGCGACAAGGCAGAATATCACGGGCGCGGAAACGGCGAGATTCTTCTTCCCAAGAGTGCAATACCATCAACAAGATGGCTTGACCTGTACCTATGGCTTCACCGGTTGATAGCGCGCCACTTTCAGCGCGCAGCCAGCCTTCGGTTCCGCGGCAAACCTCAATTTGCATTTCGAGGTAGTTGCGGTAATCCAACAAGGCTTCACCCAATACCTGATGGCTACGCTCGCCTTGGTCGATATGCGGGTTAAGGCGTTGGAATAGCTTGGCCATAGCTTCAGAGAAGCTGAGCTCGTTATTACCAAACAAGTCTTGGTGCTGTGAGCCTTGCTCTGCTAATGCGTTGAGTAAGGTAGAATAAGCTTCACGCAGCGACACATTTAAGCGCACGCCCGCCACTTGACCAAAGGCCACACTTTGTAGGCCTTGGTTTAGAGCGCGAATACGGTTTTGCTCGCGGCGAATGGTGTTGTGAATTTTACTGGCCACCTCATGCGCCGAAATCGATAGATGCGATTCGCGTTGTTTTAGCTCGTCCGTTAGGCGGGCTAATTCAATTTCCATTTCTTCGATGGCTTCAACCGGATCATCGCTGCGAATAATGTCATGGCGAATACGCTGCTTCAGGTATTGATACACAGCGACATAGAACATCACCTTGCGCTCAGGCTGACGATTATCTTCGGAGAAGCGCAGCGCATCACGCAACTCTTCATCGTGAGCCACCGCCGCACGAAGCGTACCTAAGGCTTTATCCGACATAGATTTAAGCTCATCGGCATCCAAGTACTTTAATTCTGCGCGATCAAGGCGTCGGGCCACATCGTTAGTTTGCGCGATGGCGTTTACTAGGCTCCAGCCCGCTTTTTGCTTCACTAGCGCAGCGCGCGCTTGTTGATAGCTTTGCTTAACGGCTTTTTCGCTCGTAGCCAAGGTCGCCACTTCTTTCTCGGTGACCTTAAGGTGCGAGTTGGTGCTGTTGCGTTTACCGCGCGTTTCCACCAAATCCGTTTGGATCTGCTCTTTATGCGCTTTCGCCTTGGCTTCACTGTCATGGCTTAGCACCACGCCCAAGGCCGCCAGCTCGGTATTAAGCTCTTGCAAGGTTTGCTGCTTAGCTTGCAGGCCAGCATTAAGAGCAACTTGGGTTTGTTGCTCTTGGTTTAAGCGCTCACGACATTGTTTTTCTTGCGCTTGGGCTTGGACGCGCGCCTTTTCGGCCAACACCAATTTGGCTTTCAGCTCATCGTTGATTTGGCTGGTTTGATCCAGTAACGCTTGGGCATCGGCATAGCCAAAGTGGGCTAAACGCGCTTGCACCTGCTCTAAATCGTAACATTGACGTTTTTTCGCGGTTAATTGCGCTTCCACTTGCTCAAGAGCTGCTTTAAGTAAATCAATATCTTGTGGATCGTATTGCAAGTAATCCACTTCTTTAGCCAGTCCCGCCAAAGCCGCCTTATGCTGCGCCAAAAACTGATTAGCTTGTTTTAACTCGGTCGCGGCAAGCTGCGCCTGCTCAAGGCGGGTGGCGATGCTGGTATCACCAATCAAGTAAGCTAACGGCTCAATTTTATCCAGCAGTTGTAGCTGCTGCTTAAGGGCTTTTAGGCTTTGCTGCAATTGACCTTGCTGCTGCTGCGCGGTTTGGGTTTGTTGCTCAATGTGTTTAATGGCTTGTTTATTTTCAGCCAATTGCGCTTGTGGATCGCTTTCAAATACCACAGACAAGTGCGCGGCAATAAAGTCATTAAAGTGATTATACAGGCGTAATTTCTTTTGCTGCTCAAACGATACCGAACCAAATTCTTCAATTAAGCCGTCACGGGCTTTATCTAGCTCGGCAATACGCGCTTCACGAGCGGCGCGGCCAAATAATGGCGTTTTGGGTAGCGGTGAGTAACGTACTTGACGTGCCCCTTCACGTACCAACACGGCATCGCCTAACTCGGTGGCATTAAATAAGGCTTCATCAAAGGCATCGGGATCGCCTTGAATTAGGTATAAGTCTTCTGGGCAATCGCTGATGGTGGCCAGCTTTTCAATGGCAGCATCAAGATCTCGCACCACTACGCCATAGCGCGCCGGACCATAAAGGGCGGAGAAGTAAGGCGCTTCTTCCAGCGTAATATCATCATACACATCACTGAGTAAGACCCCGCCTAAATCCAGCGCTATGCTGCCCAAGGTTTCGTCGGTTTCACCGCCGGCATTTTGTAAGCGGCGAATTTGCTGCTCTAATTGGGTTTTCTCTTGGTTGAGCTGCTCTTTGCGTTGCTTGAGTGCTTGCTCTTGTTGCAAGGTGTGTTGCATCGCAGCGCTAACACTGCTGGCATCGTCTAGGCTTTGCTCAGAGGCTTGCTCTAGCTTTTCTTTTTCGGCCTGTGCCACCAGCCATTTAGGTGCAAATTGAGTTAAACGCTGATTGCTAGCATTAAGTGACGCCAGTTTTTCTTTGTTGGTAGCCAGCACATCGGCCAACTCGGCTTGCTGCGCCGCTAGGGTTTCTTGCTCAACCAGTGCCAATTCTTGCTGCTCGGCCACTTGCTCGCCTTGACTCAGGGTCACATTGGTTTGGCCTGCATAATCGGCTAGCCAGTTATTTAACTGTTGCTGCTGCTGATGTTGGCGCTGGGCATCTTGCAAGCTGCGCTCAATCTCATTTTTGCGCTGCACCACGCCTAAGTAGCATTGTTCTTGTAGCAATACTTGTTTGGCTTGGCCATGGGCTTGCTGGCGCGAGGCCACAGGCTCGATTTGGCTTAAAAACCCGAGTGCTTTTTCAAATTTTTCCAGCGCGGCATTGGCCATTTCTAGACTATGTTTAGCCGCCAGCACTTGATGGGTCAGCTCTTCTTGTTCGGCCTTAAACAAGGCTAATTTATCCGCCGCTAGCTCAGGCACTAAGTCGGGCGCCTCGGCGCTGATTTTTGCTTGCTCAAGCGCAGCCACCGCTTGCTTGTATTGAATGGCACGGGTTTGCTGAATATCCAGCGCTTGTTGATAGTCACTTAATTGGGTTTTCAGTGAATCCACTTCGGCTTCGGCGGCCAGCTTGGCGGTTTCGGTTTCAAGGAACAAGATGTTTGCTTGTTCGAGTTTTTCTTGCTGCTCTTCCAATTGCGCCAAGGTGATGTCGATTTCACCTTGGTACTGAGTGATCTTGGTTTGCAGCGTAACGGCTTGCAGCACTTTTTGCAGCATGTCGCTGGCCAGCTCTAACTCTTGTTCTAGCATGCCTTCGCGCTGGGTTAATTTGTCTAACTCATGTTGTAAGTAAACAATACGCCCCTGCTCTTCTTTAAGCAGCTTTTGCGTGCCTTGCAACTTAGTACGCTGCGCCAATGCTTGCTCTGAATAAGCTTGACGCTGACTGCCTAAACGCACGTATTCCGCCGCCACATAATGCGTGGTTTCTGTGATCAGGTTTTTAAACAAATCACGATCAGACTGGGTTTGCTTGATCCGCTCTAGGGTGTGACGGTTTTCTTTGATTGCCGCTTCCATGTCTTGGAAGGCTTTACGTATACCGCTGTTTTCAGGTAATAAATAGTCACGTAATGAGCGCGTGATAGTGCTTGAAATACCGCCGTATAAAGACGCTTCAATTAGGCGATATAGCTTGCTGCGATCTTTTTGGTCGCGCATTTTTTTCGGGATCACGCCCATATCAAACATAAAGTTGTGATATTCGGTGATGGAGTTGTACTTAGTTACTCGTACGCCGCCAAATTCTGCCGCTGCCGCACGGATCTCGCTAAATTGGCGCACCCGTGACTGACCCTGAGTTAAGGTTTCCAATAACAGCTCGGTCGGTTTCACGTCTTCCGGCAGATCCGTTAAGGCAAACGGGGTGATGTTTACTTTTTTGTCGCGTCCAGCAATTTGCTCAAGGTGAACCCCTAACCAAATCAGTTGATCGTAGGAGTTTCTAACCTGTAATAAGCTATAACAAGGACCTGCTTTTAACTTACCGTACAAGCCTTTGTCACGTGACGCATTCGAGCTACCCGCTTCCGTGGTGTTACGAAAATGCAATAGCGTTTGGTCTGGGATCATAGCGGTGATAAACGCCGCCATGGTGGTGGATTTACCTGCGCCGTTACCGCCCGATAAGGTAGTGACCAGTTGATCCAATTCGAAGGTTCTGGCGAAAAAACCATTCCAGTTGACCATGGTTAAGGAAATAAATTTGCCGCGATTTGCCATGGTTACACCTCTAGCCCTAGTTGTTCTTCAGTATCTTCGTCGTCGTTTTGTTGCAGCTTTTCATCGGTGGGTAGATCATCATCGTGGACAATCGCTTCACCGTCACGAATTAAGCGCATTTGCACTTCTCTTGGGTCTTCATCGGTGCGCACATCGGCGCCAAAACGAAACACGGCTTCGTTTAAGGTAAATTTGTCGACACCGCCAATTAAGGTCAACATGCCAAGGCGGCGAAAACGACGTAAACAACCTTTTACGCGTTCTTTTAACTTTTGCTTATCTAAATCCGAGCCACCACTGCGCTGATTCACCATGCGCAGTAGCTGGGTTTCATCGGCGAGGTTACTTAACTCTTCCAATAATTCAATTAAGGTAAACACCCCTTCATTGGCTAAGCGCTCTGGACTTAAATACATGTAACACAATACTTTACCCACCAGCATGTCTAATTCAGATAACATGCTGCGACCCAATAGCGCATTGGATTTTGGCCTTAAGTAGAAAAAGCCTTCCGGCGCTTTGATCAGCTCAACCTGATAACGGCGATAAAATTGATCAAGAGCATCATAAGCATCGGCCAAGTAAGAATGAGCCTGAAAATCATCGCTGCTAATATGGCGGCCACTGCGCAATTGCGCATCAATTTGTGGAAACAGCGGATTGGCCACGGCACGGGCTAATTCCACTGAAAGGTAATGGTCGTTACTGTCGTTTAAGTCAGTTATTTGCATGTTTTGCTAACTCCTGCCGATAAGGGGCAAAAAGTAAAAATGTAAATCGCGCCGAGCTTAGTGGGGCTGGCTGTCATAGGTGTCAATGTTATGGGCTTGCACCTTAGCCCCGGTTTCGTTGATGGGTCGCCATGGCGCTTGTTGCCCGCTAAATTTAATTTCCGCGCTAGCAAGGCCTAGCTTACAGGCTTCATCTATCACTAAACGGGCAATGTCAAAGTGCTGCACGCTCGGGTAATCGGCCAAAAATTCGCGCAATACCGTTGCCAATTCTAGCGGCCGTTGGTTTTGTTTAAATTCGGCGAGATAACTTTCAACTCTGGCCGCCACTTCATTTTGAATATCAACCAGATCGTGATATTCCATCTCTTGCGGCACGTCACCGGTGACGTTTTCATCGCGAAAGCTTAAGGTTTCATCTCTTAATTCAAGTAACTTGGCTTCATCGGCTATGACTAAATGCCAGTTATGCTCACCGAAGTTTTGTACCGATTCGCGCAAGCGTTGACTAAAGGCACGGTTTTTATCCATGTCGATGGCCGTACGGATAAACTTATGCACATGGCGGTCATAGCGCGTCCACAAATCGATGGATTGTTGTCCCCACGCGATAATGCCATCAAGGCGCGCTTGTAGGTTAAACACCAAGGTCGCGATGTGCTCATGCTCTGCGTTACCGTGTACGGTTTCTTGGATGTTAAGTAATCCCGCTTGTAATTTATCACCCGCCGAGGTCAAGGTATCTTGCAGCTCGCGCAGATGACTACTGGTTTCGGCCAGCAGCTGCTCACACGCACTGATGGCTTGACTCCAGTTTTGATGCAATAACTTAGCGATATCGTCTTTGGCCGTTTGCTGCTGGCTATCCATGGCACGCTGGGTTAAGTCGATGCGCTCAAAAATATCCTCAACCGAGTATTTTAATACGCTATAAACCGCTTCATCCCAGTAACCTTCGTCACCACCGGCTTGCGCCGCTTGGTACACCTTCTCAATTTCTGCCGCCACTTGGGTCAACAAAATTGATAATTTCACATTTGAGTAAGTTTTTTGCTGCGCGTAAAAGTTCACTATACCCAAAGCTAACGGGGTTAGACGGTATAAACTGGCCGTATCCACCGTGTCGGCACCAAAACGGTTAAATAACTGCTGACGACAAAAATCATTGATCGCGTTATTGGCGCGCTCTGTTTGGGTTTCATCAACTTGAGAGAAAATATCGCTGACCAAACGAAACGCATCGTGCAGTTGTGCCTCGGTTAACTCTGCACCAACTTCTTGCTCTGCAATGACCGCAACCGCAATCAGAAAGGCAAGTCGGTCAGGCGACAAATTAAGGTTAAACCCTTCTTGTTTAACCCAGCCCACTAACTCCGGCAGGTTTTTTTGTGCATCTGTGGTGTTTTTTATGGCCATCTAAGTCCTACACATCACTGAAGTGAATTTGGTTTTATGCCTTTGTAGCCACGATTATACGCGACGTTAACATCAAATTTTTATGTCAAAGGCGGCTAAAAATAGCTGGCTATTCTGGCACAAGCCAAGCGCCCTGAAAACTGGTAAAATTTGCGCAATTTCGCAAACGGAGAGATTGCTGTGTTTTTGCTCAAAAAGTGGCTAGGCGGAATGCTCAAGCCGGTTCCATTTTCATTAACCTTAATCACCCTTGGCTTATTATTGTTGCTGTTTAGCCGGAAACAAAAGTTAGGCAAATGTGTCGCGGCCAGTGGACTGATTTGTTTTGCCCTATTTGCCAGTGAGCCGTTCAGTGGCTATTTGGTGGCAAACCTTGAACGCCAATACCCGGCGTTTAACACCGAGCAAAATGTCGACATGATCTTAGTGCTGGGATCATATGGCCTAGCCGATCCTGACTTAGCTATCACAGGCCAACTAAGTAACACAGCACTGGCGAGATTTAGCGAAGCCTTTCGCATTTGGCGCGCAAGCCCCAACGCAACTTGGGTAGTATCAGGCTCAGGCTTTGGCGATAGTCACTCTCACGCACAATTAATGGCCCAATTAGCCATCACTTATGGCGTGCCCGAGCAACAAATAATTCGCTTAAATGACACCAAAGATACCCCGCAAGAAGCCGCTGAAATGGCACAATTAATGACAGGTAAAACCGCCGCGTTGGTGACATCTGCCACGCATATGCCAAGAGCCAAAGCCTTATTCGATTTTCATCAAGTGAGCCCGATTGCAGCGCCGGCCAGTTACCACCAGCGCAATTCAACACAAGCAGAGCCACTGACCAGACAAATACCCTCTGCTTATTATTTGTACCGTTCTGAAGTCGCCATGCACGAATACATGGGTATTTGGTGGGCAAAATTACGACAATTAACACGATAAAAAGCGATTTAGATCACATTTATGGTAATTATGAAAATTTATTACACATTTATTTGTTCAAATCACTACTTATCACCCTAGGGGCTTTTTATAATCGAGCTCAATTAAACACAGTTTTACTTACATTCATTTGATTATCATTGGAGAAATGGACATGAGAACACCTCTAGTTATGGGTAACTGGAAACTAAACGGCACTAAAGCATCTGTTGCTGAACTACTTAACGGTCTAGCTGGCCCTGCTGCTAAAGCAAACGGTGTCGAAGTTGCAGTATGTCCACCTGCTATTTTCCTAGGTCTAACCGAAGAGCTAACCCAAGACGGCGCTATCAATTTTGGTGCACAAAACTGTGACCTAAACGTAGCTGGCGCTTTCACTGGCGAAACTTCTGCCGTTATGGTTAAAGAATTCGGTGCTAAATACAGCCTAGTTGGTCACAGCGAGCGTCGTACCCTACACAACGAAACTGACGAAGTGGTTGCAGCTAAATTCAAAGTGATCCAAGACAACGGCCTAGTACCTGTACTATGTATCGGTGAAACACTAGAAGAGCGTGAAGCAGATAAAACTAACTCTGTTGTTGAAACGCAACTAGCTGCTGTTATTGCTGCGCACGGCGTTGCTGCACTAGAAAACTCAGTAATCGCATACGAGCCAGTATGGGCTATCGGTACGGGTAAAGTGGCAACTAAAGAGCAAGCGCAAGAAGTTCACGCGCACATCCGTCAATGGCTAGCAGCGCAAGATGCTAACGTTGCGGCTAAAGTACAAATTCTTTACGGTGGTTCAGTAGGTCCTGCAACTGCAGCTGAGCTATTTGCACAGCCAGACATCGACGGCGGCCTAGTTGGCGGTGCTTCACTAAAAGTAGCTGACTTCACTGCTATCATCGAAGCGGCTCAAGCTTAATTAACCGGTAGGAGCGCTATTAAAACCGTGAAAAAGTAAGCCCGGTGCATGCTTTTTCGCGAAATACGTTCCGCTCCTACACAAAAAGTTGAGCAACAAAAAACGCGCTTAATAAGCGCGTTTTTTGTTGTCTAAAATTGCTTAGTTACCGCTAAACAAACAATATTAGGCTATCGATGCTGCATAGATACCCTGTACAGCCACTTTCATAACATTATCGTATTCATCATCTGTTTGATTAGCATTTAAATCCTGTGATAAAGCCCGTGAAAAGCTAGCTATTACACCGTGATTTTTAGCTAATTTTGCATTCGCCTCAGTTTGAGAAAATCCGCCTGACAATGCCACAATTCTCACCACGCGTGGATCATCAAGTAGATCTTGATATAAATTGTCCACCGTTGGGATACTCAGCTTAAGCATAACTTTAACGTTTTCATCTAACTCAGCCAGAGCCAATTGTAATTCTTGCTTTAATATTGCTTCGGCCTCGGCTTTAGTTGGGCTGTTAATGTCCACCTCTGGCTCAATAATGGGCACAAAACCTGCGTTAGCAATGATTTTTGCGGTAGTAAACTGTTGTTCAACTACACGTTTGATCCCAACAGGATTTGCCAGCTTGATCACTGAGCGCATTTTAGTACCAAATATGTGCCTTTGTTGAGCGCGGTTTAGCAACTCAGGTAAGGTATCATCGAATGGCTTCATCAATTGCACATCATCAACTTCACTTTGCAGACCTTTATCTACTTTAAGAAAAGGGACAATGCCCTTTTGTTGCCATAAATAGTCCGCCGTGTATAGGCCATCGATAGTTTTATCTATGGTGTTTTCAAACAAAATAGCACCAAGAATAAATTCACTGTCAAAAGCAGGACTTTTAATCATTCGGGTACGCATCTCATGAACCACATCAAACATCTCTTGATCGTTGCTGTAGGCTGATTCATCGATGCCATACGCCTGCAGTGCTTTTGGTGTGCTACCACCGCTTTGATCAAGCGCAGCAATAAACCCTTTACCTTGTTGCATTCTAGTTAACTGTTGTTGGTTCATAATGATTCCTCAAGGGGACTAAATGAATAAAAGTGCGTACTTAACGCCTTTATTTTAGTATTCGTTTGTTTCGAAAAAACGAAACCTAACAAGAAGCGAGATAGTGACTTAATCCTACAGATGCCAGATTAACATAGCTATCAATATAAACCTTTATACCCTAGCAACGCCCTAATCGAAGCAGATTAACCAATTGATTTATATTAATTACTGGGATTTTAAATTAACGCAGAACAGCGAGAAAAAGTGCAATAGACAATATCAGTAGAGGTATTTATATAGAAGAATTAGCCACGGTGACATAGAAACCACCGTGGCAAAAACAGTTATTAACAGTAGTAGGCTTCCACCACACCTTTTAACTTGATCGGTAATGGCTGGCCGCGACGATCAAGGGCTTTTGGTGAAGGCACCATCACCCACCCTTCGCTGATGCAGTATTCTTCAACGTCAAAGCGCTCTTTGCCGTTTAGTTTAATGCCAATATCGAACTCAAAAATCGCTTCAACGTGAAATGGACTGCGTGGATTTGCCGAAAGACGATCAGGTAACTCAGGTTTGTTTTCGCTCATTATATATAACCATTAACATCAAAAAGTGCCCCATTGTAGTCAAACTCCTAGTAGGCCTCAATCACCTAATTTTTTATATTTTGGCGGCCATCAAATTTGCCTTAAAAGGCTCAGCCATGAGCCAAAATAAGTAAAAACCCGTATAAAAAACAACCACTATCTGGGTATGTGTTAATTATTTGTTCAGTTTCGCCGTGAGATACTGCATTCAGGTTAACGACAGAGGCAACAGTTATGGCAGAAAAAATCATCGGCGTATTTGACAAGTCACTTAATCACATTAAGTTACCTTCAATGACCATGGCCGAATTTACCCAGCTGCTAGCTGAGATAAAACGTCAACGAGAGAAGCTAAAAAAGGCTTAATACATATCCCTTTAGCTTCTCCATTCGACTAGCTTAGGCTAATCAATTGCTGTTGCAAACGCGCTACCTCATCTCGCATGGCTGCAGCTTGCTCAAATTCCAAGTTTTTCGCATGTTCAAACATCTTCGCTTCACACTGGGCAATTTGTTTGAGTAAGCTTTGTGGGTCGAGCTTAGTGTAACTGGCTTTTTGCTCCGCCACTTTACTCACCTTACTGTTACCTGTGCCAAGCGCCATAATATCCAAAATAGCCTTGCTCACCCCTTTTGGTGTAATGCCATTTTCAAGATTAAATTGATGCTGTATCTCACGACGACGCTCGGTTACATCTATGGCTTTGCGCATGGATTTAGTAATGCTATCGGCATACAAAATTGCTTTACCTTTCACATTTCGTGCGGCGCGGCCGATGGTTTGAATTAATGAGCGCTCCGAGCGTAAAAAGCCTTCTTTATCCGCATCCAAAATAGCAACGAGGGATACCTCTGGCATATCTAACCCTTCACGCAATAAGTTAATCCCTACCAAGACATCAAATTCACCCAAACGCAGATCACGTATAATTTCCATCCGCTCAACGGTGTCTATGTCGGAATGTAAGTAGCGCACCTTGATCCCGTGATCGCTTAAATATTCTGACAAATCCTCCGCCATGCGCTTAGTCAAGGTGGTGGCAAGCACCCTTTCATTGTTAGCCGTTCTAAGTCGAATTTCAGATAGTAAATCATCGACTTGGGTAGCAACAGGTCGAACTTCTAACTCAGGATCAAGTAACCCCGTTGGGCGAATAATTTGCTCGATAAACTCACCGCCAGTTTGCTCAAGTTCATAAGCTCCCGGGGTTGCCGAAACATATAAGGTTTGCGGGGCAATGCGCTCAAACTCATCGAACTTGAGGGGGCGATTGTCCAAAGCCGAAGGCAAACGAAAACCATATTCGACCAAGGTTTCCTTGCGCGAGCGGTCGCCCTTAAACATGGCACCAATTTGCGGCACGGTAACATGGCTTTCATCAATGATCATTAAGCCATCGGCTGGCAAGTAGTCAATCAAGGTTGGCGGCGCATCACCTGGAGCACGCCCAGAAAGATAGCGCGAATAGTTTTCAATCCCTGAGCAATAGCCTAACTCTTGCATCATTTCGATATCGTACTGAGTACGTTGGCTGATCCTTTGCTCTTCGATGAGTTTATTGTTATCAAGTAACTGCTGCTTACGCTCGGCTAGCTCAACTTTAATATTTTCAATCGCATCCAAGATAGTTTGTCTTGGCGTAACATAATGGGTCTTAGGGTAAACCGTGATCCTAGGTACATCATTAATGCTCTGTCCGGTTAAAGGATCAAACAGGCTAAGTCGCTCTACTTCACCATCAAACAGTTCAATTCTCACAGCATGTTTATCGGATTCTGCGGGGAATACATCAATCACTTCACCCCGCACCCGAAAGGTACCTCGGCTAAATGCCATGTCATTTCGCGTATATTGAATTTCAGCTAACCGGCGTAAAATATCACGCTGATCAACCATGTCACCCGTAGTCAGGTGCAACATCATCGATAAGTAAGATTGAGGATCACCTAGACCGTAGATAGCTGACACCGAGGCCACAATAATCACATCTCGGCGCTCCATCAGTGCTTTGGTGGCAGACAAGCGCATTTGTTCTATGTGATCGTTTACCGATGCATCTTTATCGATAAAGGTATCGGTACTGGGCACATACGCTTCGGGCTGATAGTAGTCGTAGTAGGATACGAAGTACTCAACGGCGTTATTGGGGAAAAACTCTTTCATTTCACCATAAAGCTGCGCGGCGAGGGTTTTGTTGGGAGCCATAATTATAGTTGGCCGATCTAACTCGGTGATCAGATTCGCCACGGTAAAGGTTTTACCCGAGCCTGTAACCCCAAGCAGCACTTGATGAGCCAAACCATCATTAAACCCTTCCACTAAGGTTTTGATTGCCTCAGGCTGGTCTCCACTTGGCTTAAATGCTGATTCTAGTTGAAACGACTTCATCAGTATGACTCCTTGAGGATCTGACATAGATTAAAACGGATAGATTGCCAGTTTTTATTTTTCATTATCTTAACCTAGTAAAACAGCTTTCATCAGGTTTTTCTCACTTTCATGCGCTCAAACCCAGTAAACAAACTACTTCCTTAGCCCTACAATGTGCTTTTGGGTACTATTTAGAGTAAAAACTCAATAGTAGCAGGCAACATGGGCCTAACTAGAATATCGGGAGCATTCAAGCTTAAGCCAGCATTGCTCGCTATACCTTTCGAAACTCAAGTTCAAGCTAAAAAATATCGTTTTCTATGTTTTTTTTGGTTGACTATTCACACTAAATCAATTTCGGATAGTAAAATAATGCACAGTTGATAAATTAGCCAATCCGTTAGTTTTCAATTCTCGCTGCAAACATAAGATTACACTATTGACATAATTATGTTGTTGATTAAAAAGGATAATATTAAAAACCCAAGAATTCCATCAGTTTTCTCCAAGCCAAGTACAGCAAGGCTTTGACGCACTTAGCAGACCATAACTCACACACTTATCCACAAAAATAGTGGATAACTCAAGCCACGCCTTGTGTCATAGGCTTGCCAGCCTGTTGTGCATAACTCAAATTGATAATGGCCTAGAAGAGATAAAAAAAAATATGTGATGAAAGTTACATTTTTCATTTTTCGTTGATTTATTTTTTCATCAACACTCAGGGAAAAGTTGAAATATAGATGGTTCATTGCATTTTCATCATCAAGCTTGTGAAAATGAACATTTAGCAGCCGCATATTGGCTCAAAAATTGAGGCATAACTTCTTTATCGAACAAAGTTAGAACAGAAATTCATCAACTAACCACAGAATCCGTTTTTTCTGAGGTGAAGTGTTGACAGCATTAACTTCGGGTTTTAATATGCGCCCCGTTGTCGCAACGAGCCCTATACACTGTAGAACGGCTCAGCAAAATCATTAGATAAGCGAACAACATGATTTGTAATAGTTCCTCCTTAGCTCAGTTGGTAGAGCGACGGACTGTTAATCCGCAGGTCGCTGGTTCAAGCCCAGCAGGAGGAGCCACACAAATCCAGCACAAAATTGAATAATTCCTCCTTAGCTCAGTTGGTAGAGCGACGGACTGTTAATCCGCAGGTCGCTGGTTCAAGCCCAGCAGGAGGAGCCATTCAATCACAATTCTATATAGTTCCTCCTTAGCTCAGTTGGTAGAGCGACGGACTGTTAATCCGCAGGTCGCTGGTTCAAGCCCAGCAGGAGGAGCCAATTCTTTATACTGCTCTCTTTGTATTTTAACTGCCTGAGATAATTATATTTATGTCTCAATATTCAGATATGCTATTTTTGTAGTAATGGATACCGTGTTAGACTCACAAAAATAACTAAGGCTTAGTGCTAAATTGGCCTAAATCAAGCTTGGAAGCGATATGAAAGAGTATAAACATAGCCTAATTATCACCAATATCATCATATTGGTGGCCGCAATAGCGGTGCTATTAGCCATAAGACTTCATTTTTCGCCACTCATCACTGAGAAAAATGAAATAGTCACTTCAGAAATCACTCAGGCGATTACCAGCCAAGGACCCAGTCAGGCAACCGTCGATGATTTAGCAAGTAAATACAAACTTAGCCACGTACAGATCACGGATAAATCAGGTGATTTTACTTTTATCGCCAGCCATGAAGTCGGCTCTCCATTATTATTTAAACTATTTTTCCCAGGCACGAGTGAAGCCGTTGAACTGCAAACCGCGAATCTAAGTATTAACTTCGTCAATAGTTTTTCTGCTATCGCCGATGTTGCCGTTAAGCTTTTTTACCAATTGTTCATTTTATTTGTAATAACAGCTATTTTGGTAAACTGGGCATACTTTAGATTAATCAAAAACTTAGAGCTAAGCCTTGTGAAGGAAGTCAGCTCTGAAAACGGCGAAGTCAGTACTTTTAGTCAAGTAACCGAGCAATTACTTGAGCAAAGACAACGCTTCCATCAGGTAATGCAAGAGCAGCAACAAAAAATCCAAATGTTAGCCAAGCAAGTTAATATGGATAACTTGACGGGGTTAAATAACCGCCATGCGTTTCGTAAAGAGCTGACTCAGATTTTATCCGCAGACGGTGAAAGCAGCGCTGCGATCTTAGCGCTAGTTCGCGCTTCTGAATTAAACAACATCAACCAACAACGCGGCTATCAACAAGGTGACATCTACCTTGCCGATATTGGCCGTATGCTGGTGCAATTAATTAAGCGTTACCCTGAATGTCAGTGTTACCGTATTTCTGGCTCAGACTTTGCCCTACTCGCGCCCAACATGACCGTGAGTGAAGCGCAAAAACTAGCAAAATCGCTTAAACATCAATTTGATGAATATCAAGCTTTGCATAATCTTGAGAGTGTGGCTTACACAGGTTTATCGGCTATCTCATCGGGTCAGCTGCCTGAGCAGGTATTAGCACGTGCGGACATCGCCTTAGCGAAAGCGCAAACCGAAGGGTTAAATGCTTGGGCGTTTGAGCAAAATGACTCTAATGATACTAACCTAGGTCAGCTTCATTGGAAGAAGGTGATCGAAGAAGTCATTGAAAACCGCGCTGTGATGCTGTTACACCAACCGATCCAAGCTATTCATCGTAATATGAAGGGCTACCAAGAAATTTTCACCCGCTTTGTTGGCCAAAACAATGCCATGATCCCAACGGAAACCGTGTTTGCCATGGCGCAACGTATGGATCTGATTGTTAAGCTTGAGCAAGTGATCCTTGAAACCATGGTAAGTCAGTGTCGTCATAAAACCGATGGCTCTGCGCGTTGGGGAGTCAACATTTCGGCCACTTCACTGCAAAACAGTGCCTTTATTGTTTGGCTGGAGCGTTTATTACTGCGTGAGCCTAACATTGCAGCATCACTTATTTTCGAGTTTGATGAAGAAGTGCTCGATCGCAACTTGGTTGCCAGCAAACGTGTGTTTGATATGCTCAAACGTACCGGCAGTCGCAGTGCCATTAGTAAATTTGGTAAAGGTATTGGCTCATTCAGACTGTTTAAAGAGCTTAAACCTGATTTTGTTAAAGTAGATGCGGGTCTCATTAGCAACATTGAACGTGACAGCGCCAACCAACAATTCTTGCGCATGATTGTCGATGTCGCTCACCGTATGGGCTGTCAGGTTATTGCAGAAGGGGTTGAACACCTTGAGCAGAAACAACTGCTAGAAAATATGTATGTCGATGGGCTACAAGGCTTCTTAATTTCACGCCCTACTCCGTTGGCTAAAGTAAAATAGTCACTTCCCCTCTCTTTAACAAGGCCTTACATCACGTAAGGCCTTTTTCCAAAAGCGATTAGCACTTCACCTGTTGGATTAGAAAAGCGCTTTTTTTGCTTATTTCGAACGTTAAAACTTGTTAAACTGTGCGCTCAATGATCAAGTGAATGATAATAATGAGCGAATACCTACTGCTACTAGTCGCGACCGTACTAGTGAACAATTTTGTTCTGGTTAAATTTCTCGGCTTGTGCCCATTTATGGGCGTATCAAGTAAGATCAGCACGGCTGTTGGGATGTCGTTTGCGACAACGTTTGTACTTACCTTAACGGCGGCGGTTTCATATTTAGTCAATCAATACTTATTACTACCATTAGAGTTAGGCTATTTACGCACCTTAAGTTTTATCCTTGTAATTGCTGTTGTGGTGCAATTTACCGAAATGGTAGTGCATAAAACCAGCCCTAGCCTTTATCGCCTGTTAGGCATATTTTTACCCTTGATCACAACTAATTGTGCCGTACTGGGATTAGCCCTATTAAATGTCAATGAAGGCCATAACTTTGTTGAATCACTTATTTATGGCTTTGGTGCCGCGGTCGGTTTTTCGCTGGTATTGGTTTTATTTTCTGCGATGCGCGAGCGTCTTAGTGCAGCGGAAGTCCCCTTGCCGTTTAAAGGTGCATCCATTGCCATGATCACCGCAGGCCTGATGTCACTTGGTTTTATGGGCTTTTCCGGCCTAGTTAAGTTTTAATGGAGCAGTAACAGCGGATGGGAATTGGAATTGCAATCATCAGTCTTGGCCTACTTGCCTTAATTTTTGGCTTGATCTTAGGCTATGCCGCGATACGTTTTAAGGTTAAGTCTGACCCTATCGTTGAGCAAATTGATGCCATTTTACCGCAGACACAATGTGGTCAGTGTGGCTATCCGGGCTGTAAACCTTACGCTAACGCTATCGCCAATGGGGATGCTATCAACAAATGTCCACCCGGCGGTGAAGCGGTAATTATAAAGCTTGCTGATTTAATGGGCGTAGAGCCAACCAAATTAGAGGGTGAAGAAAAACCCAAGGCCGTGGCTTTTGTCCATGAAGACGAATGTATTGGTTGTACTAAGTGTATTCAAGCCTGCCCAGTCGATGCCATTTTAGGTGCTACAAGGCAAATGCACACGGTGATCGCCGATGAATGTACCGGTTGTGAGCTGTGCGTCGCGCCTTGTCCTACAGATTGTATTGAAATGATCCCAATAGATGAAACCACCAAAACATGGCAATGGGATCTGAAGTCTATTTCAATTAAAGAGGTTCAGTAGTTTGATTCAGTCGATTTTGGCCCATATTAAACAAGGGAAATTATGGCGTTTTGCCGGTGGCGTATTTCCATCGGAGCGCAAGGGACTGTCAAATCAACAGCCTATATTACCAGCACTGCTCCCAAGTGAACTTGTTATTCCCCTAAACCAACACATAGGTGAGCCAGCTGATTTATTGGTTCAAGTTGGCGAACAGGTACTCAAAGGACAAGCGTTAACCCGCCATAACAACTTTAGGTCACTGCCCGTGCACGCCAGTACCTCAGGAACGGTAACTGCCATTGAGGCAAGACCGAGCTGTCACCCATCTGGCATACCTGAAATTAGCGTGGTCATCACGCCCGATGGCAAAGACACTTGGATAACGCGCCATCCCATAACCGATATCAGCCAATTAGATCGCCATGCCATTATCGATAAAATTCACCTCGCGGGCATCGCCGGCAAAGGCGGAGCGGGTTTCCCTGCCCACTTAAAGCTTTCCGGCAAGGCCGATATTGAATTGCTCATTATCAACGGCATCGAATGTGAGCCCTATATCACGTCCGATGACATGCTAATGCGCGAATATGCCAATGAACTTATCCAAGGCATAGCGATCATTGAACGCATTACTCAGTGCAAACAAACCGTTATCGCCATCGAGAGCAACAAGCCAGAAGCCATCGCCGCATTAAGTGAGTTTAATAGCGAACATCGTCGCGTCACGGTTGTGCCTACCAAATACCCATCAGGGGGCGAAAAACAACTGATAGAGCTGATCACCGGCAAGCAGGTTCCCAACAAAGGCTACCCCATAGATATGGGGATTTTGATGCACAATGTCGGTACCGCCTACGCCATCAAACGGGCGGTTATCGATGACGAGCCACTTATTTCACGCATTGTCACCATTACCGGCGAAGCCTTCGAGCAGCGTGGTAACGTGCATGCATTAATTGGCACCCCGATTGAGCAGTTAATCGCACCTTTTAATTTACAGCCGCAAGCCAATCAAACGCGTTTGATTATTGGCGGGCCTATGATGGGGTTCACCTTACCCGATTCAAGTGCGCCAGTGATTAAAACCACCAACTGTATTTTGGCCCCAACCGAGCAAGAGCTGCCCTCACCGGGTCAAGAAATGGCTTGTATTCGCTGCGGTGAGTGCGCCGATGCGTGTCCTGCGTCCCTATTACCGCAGCAGCTCTATTGGTATGCCAAGGCAAACGATCACGAAAAACTACATGAATACAACCTATTTGATTGTATTGAATGTGGCAGTTGTGCTTATGTGTGCCCCAGTGAAATTCCACTAGTACAATATTACCGTATCGGTAAAGCCGACATTCGCCAACAAGAGCAAGAAGCGAAAAAAGCTGAGGTTGCCCGTATCCGCCATGAAGCGCGCCAAGCCCGTCTTGAGCGTGAAAAGGAAGAGCGAGAAGCACGGAATAAAGCGGCCGCTGAAAAACGTAAAGCGCAAATATTGGCAAACCAAGAAAAGCCAGCAGCCGAAACACCTGCTAAGCCAAGCAGCAAAGATGCAGTAGCCCAAGCATTAGCACGAGCTAAAGCTAAACGAACTGACTCATCTCAAGAGGATGATATTGCAACAGCGCGTAAAGCCCGTAAAGAGCAAGCGAGACTGGCCAAACTAGCAAAACAAGGACAACAGCAAACAGAGCCTGAGCAAGATGATGCACCAGAGCTAGCTCAAGATACTCCACCAGCAGGCAAAACCGCAAACCCAGCCGTTGCCGCCGCTCTTGCCCGTGCTAAAGCGAAAAAAGCCGCCCAGCAAGGCGAACAAGCTGAAACAGAAACAAATACTGAAACCGAGTCAGCAGACAAACCCGCGCCAACTAAAAATCCAGCCGTTGCCGCCGCTCTTGCTCGTGCTAAAGCGAAAAAAGCCGCGCAACAAGGCGAACAAGCTGAAACCGAAACAAACACAGAAACCGAGCCAGCAGGCAAACCAGCACCAACTAAAAACCCAGCCGTTGCCGCCGCTATCGCCCGCGCTAAAGCGAAAAAGGCCGCGCAACAAGGCGAACAAGCTGAGCCTCAAGCTGAAGCTGAAACCGAAACAAACACAGAAACCGAGCCAGCAGGCAAACCAGCGCCAACTAAAAATCCGGCCGTTGCCGCGGCTATTGCTCGTGCTAAAGCGAAAAAAGCAGCCCAACAAGGCGAACCAGCTGAGCAGCAAGCTGAAACCGAAACAAATACAGAAACAGAAACAGAAACCAAACCTGCGCCAACTAAAAATCCCGCCGTTGCTGCAGCTATCGCCCGCGCTAAAGCGAAAAAAGCCGCCCAGCAAGGCGAACAAGCTGAGCCGCAAACACAAGCTGACACCGAAACAAATACAGAAACCGAGCCAGCAGGCAAACCAGCGCCAACTAAAAATCCCGCCGTTGCCGCCGCTATCGCCCGCGCAAAAGCGAAAAAAGCCGCACAGCAAGCTCAAGCCGAGCTCGAACAAACCGACTCGCAAAAGGACAATAGCTAAATGAAACTCAACCTAGCCTCTTCGCCTTTTAGCCGTAAAGCCTTAAAGACGCCAGATCTAATGCGTTTGGTTATCTTATGCTTGATCCCTGGCGTGTTTGTTCAATGGTATGTATTTGGATGGGGTAATCTGATCCAAATTTTCATCGCCGGCGCGTTAGCTGTTGTTACCGAAGCCGCAGTGTTAGCTATCCGTAAAAAACCAATACTAAGAACCATTAAAGACAACAGCGCATTGCTTACAGGGGTGCTGCTGGGCATTAGTTTGCCGCCCTATACCCCATGGTGGATCACCGCCATCGGCATTGTTTTTGCCATTTTAGTGGTTAAGCATTTATATGGCGGTCTGGGCCAAAACCTATTTAACCCCGCGATGGTGGCTTACGTTTTACTGTTGATTTCGTTTCCGGTCCATATGACCAGCTGGGTACCGCCAGAAAGTTTGATGCAACATAGCGTCAGCTTTGCAGATGCATGGTCTTTAGTAGCTAGCGGCTTTTCGATTGATGGTTATAGCTTGCACCAAATCAAAACCGCCGTTGATGGCACCACAATGGCAACGCCACTGGATACCTTAAAAACCGACCTAGGCCATGGGCTAACCGTGAGTGAAAGCTTAAACAAGCCTATTTTTGGTACCTTTGCAGGCTTTGGCACCGAGTGGATCAACATAGCTTTTTTAGTGGGTGGCTTAGTGTTATTGAAACAAAAAGCCATCGGCTGGCAAATTCCGGCCAGTTTTCTTGGCGGTTTATTCGTCATCTCATTAGTGGGCTACTTGACCGATCCTGATACCATGGTGTCACCTATCATCCATCTGTTCTCCGGTGCGAGTTTATTTGCGGCCTTCTTTATTCTCACCGATCCGGTCTCGGCCTCCACCACACCCCGAGGTCGTATTATCTTTGGCTTACTGATTGCCTTGTTAACCTATGTCATTCGCACTTGGGGTGGCTATCCAGACGCCATCGCGTTCGCGGTGATCTTAGCCAACATGTGTGTGCCTTTAATTGATTACTACACTCAACCAAGTGTTTATGGGAGTCGCAAAGCATGAGCCAATCCATGACCCGATTCATGTCAAAAAACGGCCTGATTTTAGCTACTTTTGCGATCATCTCTACTGCGGTAGTGGCCATTACCTCTACCCTGACCAAACCCATAATTGACAAGCAAATTGAAGCCCAATTGATTGCCAATATCAGTGAGCTGATCCCCGCCGATCAATACAACAATGACCTCTTTGCCAGCTGTTTTTATAGCCAATCGGCTAACCTGCTCGGCACCACCGAGCCAGTACAAACTTGGCTAGCGCTGCAAGATGAACAGCCCGTTGGCCTTGCCATCGAGGCCGTCGCGCCCAATGGTTATAACGGTAACATACGTCTGCTTATTGGCATCTGGTATGATGGCTCGGTAGCGGGTGTACGTGTATTAGAGCACAAAGAAACACCGGGGCTAGGCGACAAAATTGAATTAACCAAATCCGATTGGATCACCAAGTTTAATGGCCTGCTAGTGGAATCAGAAGATGATCCGCGCTGGGCGGTGAAAAAAGACGGTGGCCAATTTGATGCCTTTACGGGTGCGACTATTACCCCACGTGCGATTGTGGGTGCCGTTAAAAATGCACTGATTTTTTACCAGCAAAACCATGACAACCTCTATCAACAAGCAGGCAATTGTGGAGCCAAATCATGAGCCAAGTAGACGATATCACCCCTTCTGAAGCCCAGCCAACTAGCTCGCCTTTGTTGTCTGATGAGAGCAAGGAAATCATAAAACAAGGCTTATGGAAAAATAACCCTGGCTTAGTCCAATTGCTGGGCTTATGTCCCTTGTTAGCCGTATCTTCAACTGTGATCAACGCCCTTGGCCTTGCCATTGCAACCACGGCAGTGCTAGTGCTGTCTAATTGGATAGTGTCTTTAGTGCGCCATCAAGTGCCCAAAGAAATTCGCATTCCGATTTTCGTGATGATCATTGCTTCTTTGGTCACCTGCATCGAACTTATCATGCATGCGTTTACCTATGATCTCTATTTGTCGCTGGGCATCTTCATTCCGCTGATTGTGACCAACTGTGCCATTATTGGGCGTGCTGAAGCCTTTGCATCAAAAAACGAGCCCGGCATTGCCGCCCTTGATGGCTTAATGATGGGCTTAGGCTTTAGCTTTGTGTTACTTGCCTTAGGTGCAATTCGCGAAGTGCTCGGCAACGGCACCTTATTCTCTGGTGCTCAGGCCCTGTTTGGTCAAGGTATTCCCGATCTGACCATTACCGTATTTAGCTCAGATACCTCATTTTTATTCGCTGTGCTACCACCGGGTGCCTTTGTGGTTATGGGATTCTTGATCGCCCTAAAAAACATTGCCGACAAAAAATAATTCAATATGAACAATACTAAACGCCGTGAAATATTAACGCGACTACGTGAACAAAACCCCAAGCCAGAAACCGAGCTTAATTTTAGTAGCCCGTTTGAACTGCTGGTTGCCGTCACCCTTTCTGCCCAAGCCACCGATGTCAGTGTAAATAAGGCAACGGATAAGCTGTTTCCCGTCGCCAACACCCCCCAAGCCATCTACGATCTTGGCGTTGACGGCCTTAAAGAATATATAAAAACCATTGGCCTATATAACAGCAAAGCCGAAAACGTCATTAAGGCCTGCCGTATGCTACTTGATTTGCACGGCGGCGAAGTCCCAGAAGACAGAGATGCGCTGGTAGCCCTCCCCGGCGTTGGCCGCAAGACAGCGAATGTGGTTTTAAATACCGCGTTTGGCTGGCCGACCATCGCTGTAGACACCCACATTTTTCGGGTGTCGAATCGCACCAAATTTGCCGTGGGTAAAAACGTCGACCAGGTAGAGGAAAAGCTTCTTAAAGTGGTGCCCGCAGAATTTAAAGTGGATGTGCATCATTGGCTGATTTTACATGGCCGCTATGTGTGCGTTGCTCGTAAACCTAAGTGCAACGCCTGTATTATCGAAGATCTCTGTGAATTCAAAGAAAAAACCAGTGAGAGCTAATGCCTCACGGCCTTGCTGTTACGCTGCATTCACCCGTACAATACATAAAAACAATATCAAACCATGTTTAACAACTTTTGGAGTCAGCAATGCGTTTACTACACACCATGCTCCGCGTGGGCAATTTAGATAAGTCTATCGAATTTTATACCCAAGTGTTGGGCATGAAGTTACTGAGAAAATCTGACAATGTTGAATATAAATATACCCTAGCCTTCTTAGGCTACGGCGAAGAAACCGAGCAAACCGTGATTGAGCTAACCTACAACTGGGGTACTGAAAGCTACGATCTGGGTAACGCTTATGGCCATATCGCCATCGAAACCCAAGATATCTATGCCACTTGTGACGCAATTCGCGCCGCTGGCGGCAATATAACCCGTGAGCCGGGCCCGGTAAAAGGCGGCACCACTGTGATTGCTTTTGTAAAAGATCCCGACGGCTATGCCATTGAATTAATCAATGCTAAAGACGCAGGTAAAGGCCTAGGAAACGACTAACTTACCTAAATGCTACATTCAAGGGGAAAGCAAGGCTTTCCCTTTTTTATCCCTGTGAACAAAAAAACAAAGCAAGAAAAGCTAAATGATTGGGTATCCAGTCTCTTCAGATTCAAGAAAAACAGACTACCTTAAAATGCGGATTAGCAACCAACACCTCTAACTTTGCAATGGTGTCTAACGCCACTAACTCGTGGTTATCTTCCACTTTGATCTTGATACATTCTTCGCGGTCAGCATTTTTGGCCGTATCTACAGCGGTGCCCACCTTCACGGCACCAGATTTCAAGGTCAGCGCGACGGGGTACTGAAACATGCAAACAATCTCTATGTAGTCATAGTCAGCGCAGCTAATCATGCCATGTCCTCCACGCTCATAAAGCATGCTAAAGCAGCATCACTCATATAAATGCTGTCCAATGTTTTTCCCTTGCCTTGTCGCTCTATTTCACAATGGCGAGCATAACAATAGTCAATAAAAGTGCCATGTCAAAGTAAGCAAAGTACTTATAGCGCACTAATAGTTTAATGGTTTGCATTGACGCATTATCTTTTTTGATATTACTCATCACATCAAAGTTAGAGCCAAAGCCAATGACTGACCATACAAATTCTTGACTACTAAACACATTTGGGCAGCCCATCTCATGCCAAATTTGGGCATGCTTTAGCTTCAATTCCTTAAGTACAAAATATTTAAAAATCAGCTGATCAATTAAGAAAATGGCCACCCAAAAATAAAGTAACGCATTAAATACAGTGTCAATATTCATATAAAATCGTGCTTATGGCGATTATCATGGACGTACTGTGACTGGTGTACACACTGAAACAACTTGTCCGTCTGTCATATTACTGCTTAATTAACTTATATTTAAATCCACCCATCACCGCCTCCATGTTTTCACCATCAAATTCAGTCACAGTAACTTTTGCGTAGCCAAGATCTATCACCCCCGGAGCAACCGTGTATGAATCTGCTGGCACTTTTAAACCGTCTAAATTTTGAATGAATTGCTCACCGTGAAACTGCCATAAGGTATTATCGTTATCGGGTTTATTTTGAAAATGGGTCACCAGCCAGTCACCTTGCAAAGCCGATTCCGACAGCTCAGCTGCAAAAGCCGAGAAGCTTAAAAATGCACCCAGCGTAAGTAATCCTAGTTTTTCCATTTTTCACTCCTTGTCAATGTGGCTGAATTTGATAATGGGTAGCAGCTACAGTAGCTGATTAACGAGCATTTTGCCTTGTTTGGCTTTATTGTCGCTGCGAATTCGTGACGCTAACGTATTATAATCATAAGTAATATAAAGTGGCTGTCCCGTAACTCGATTAATTTATTGGTGAATTATTGCCCTTGGTTAGTCAAGCGAATGTCGGCCAATTCACCATCCCAAAAACTAAATGCAATGCCCAATTGTTGGTATGACAAATACACCTCTGTGGCACCGGGTTTTTCCCCATACTGGGATACGATGGTTTCGCTTACTCTATCTGGCTCACCGTATTGGTTAATTACATCTAAAATAGTGCTGTTAATGCCAATACCTTGGTCGGTAACACCATAAAATGGCGAATAACCCTGATAGCGAAAGTAAAAAAAGATCGCTTGAATGCGATTACCCTGCAAGCGAAACGTCAGGCCTTGGGAATGATAGCTAATATATTTGCCAGTATCCTCGGAAGGCTGACCCAGTAGCCGCATAAGATCGCGTTTTTTATCGCCAAGGACAATACGCGAAAATCCTTGTCCCGGCTTAATAACCACCGACGCAGGCTGTTGCGTTTGCGCATAGCTAGTTATGCTAACCATATGCACAAAAAAGACAGCCAATAAGAGCGGCACTAACATCGCGCGCATAGCGCGAATATGAATATTGCTTAAATAGGCGAATTTTATCATCTGTGGGCTATCATTGGCGCAAAACATAGTGCGCAAAGTTAACAGAAAATGCGAATAGATACCACGCGGGTTGCATAGTGAACTATCGCTAAGCTGTTGCTTTATATCAAGAGATTTGCAATCTTGGTAGAGCGATCCATTACTGGGCCGACCCCACACAGAACCGGACGAGCCATAGAGAGGCTGGACACACACAACTAGCCAATTATACCCTTGCCCTTCCTAATCTAACTCGTCACTCACAGGAAAACAAAGCGAGCCTAGGCTTTACCTAGACCTAATTTGGCCACCATAAACCAATATGGTTGAAATTTTTGTGATTATATATCAATACGTTAAAGAACTCATGCGAACAAATCTAGGCTTTTGCATGTTGTATCACGCCTAAAATGGGCTGGATCAGCAAAATCTTGTTCAGGCGGTATCAATAACCAGTGTTAGCGACGGCGCAATAATTCCATTCTAAAGACCGGCCAGTAAAACCGCATTCAAGCAAATCAAGCTCAACTATGAATTTATCTCACTTTAACTCTGAAATTAAATCGTTTTTATTCATGCACGTTTACACGTATAAATCACATATCAAATATTGATGTAAGTCAATTTTAGGACTGGCTCGCAAGTCTGGCCCAACGAACTAAACAGGAATTGCCCGTGCAAAGGGCACAAACGGGACACGAAAAACGATGAACAAAGACTTCACTTTTACCATTAAAAGCATTCGCCTTGATGAGCATTATTGCCCATCAAGCAATACGCGGATCACCACCAACTTTGCCAATTTAGCACGCGGTGAGCACCGCCAACAAAATTTACGCAGTGCCTTGGCGATGATCAATAACGCTTTTAACGCCCTCGCCCATTGGGACAACCCCAAGGGTGAACGCTATAGCGTTGAGCTGGACATTATTTCTGTTGATATTGATGTGGCAGGTAGCGGTGAACATTTTCCGTCTATTGAAGTGCTCAAAACCAACATAGTGGATCATCAAACGGATACCCGTATTGAAGGCATCGTGGGCAACAATTTTTCATCTTATGTGCGTGATTATGACTTTAGTGTGCGCTTGCTTGAGCATAATAAAGACAAGGCTGGCTTTAGCGTGCCGGATGATTTTGGTGAGCTGCATGGTAAGTTGTTTCAGCACTTTGTTCGCTCTAACACTTACCAGCAGCGCTTTAACAAGCCGCCGGTGATCTGCCTGAGCGTGTCGGATACAAAAGTCTACCACCGAAGCGAAAACCAGCACCCAGTTTTAGGCTTTGAATATGTTGCCAATGAATCCTCATTAACCGAGCAATATTTTAAAAAGATGGGCTTGCAGGTGCGCTATTTTATGCCACCCAACAGTGTCGCGCCGTTTGCGTTTTATTTTGTCGGCGATCTACTAAACGATTACACCAACTTAGAGCTCATTAGCACCATTAGCACCATGGCGACGTTTCAAAGAATTTATCGCCCTGAAATTTACAATGCCAATGCCGTTGCGGGTAAGTGTTATCAGCCTAACTTAAACAATCCAGATCATTCATTGACGCAAATTGTTTATGACCGCGTTGAGCGCAGCCAGTTGGCAAAGCAGCAAGGTAAATTTGCTGAGCAGTACTTTATTAAACCGTATCAAAACATTCTTGAGCAATGGTCGGCCAATTACGCCTAACTTCTCACTTAATCAGGCAGCAAATATTATGAAAACATTATTACCTACCTCTACCGCCGGCAGCTTGCCAAAACCCACTTGGCTAGCACAGCCTGAAACGCTATGGTCACCTTGGAAATTGCAAGGTGATGAATTAATTAGCGGCAAGCAAGATGCGCTGCGTTTATCGCTGCAAGAGCAGCAACACGCAGGCGTTGATATTGTTAGCGATGGCGAGCAAACGCGCCAACATTTTGTCACCACCTTTATTGAGCACCTTGACGGCGTGGATTTTGAAAATCGCCATACCGTGACCATACGCAATCGCTATGAAGCCAGTGTGCCAACGGTAGTAGGCCCTGTGTCTCGCCCCAAATCTGTGTTTGTGGAAGACGCCAAGTTTTTACGCCAGCAAACCAATCAGCCAATCAAGTGGGCACTGCCTGGGCCCATGACCATGATCGATACCTTGTATGATGCCCATTATCAAAGCCGCGATAAGCTGGCATGGGAGTTTGCTAAAATTCTTAACCAAGAAGCCAAAGAGCTCGAAGCCGCTGGCGTGGATATTATCCAATTTGATGAGCCCGCATTTAACGTGTTCTTTGATGATGTTAACAATTGGGGTATTGCCTGCCTAGAGCGTGCCATTGAAGGCTTAAAATGTGAAACCGCAGTGCATATTTGCTACGGCTACGGCATTAAAGCGAACACGGATTGGAAGAAAACCTTGGGCACCGAATGGCGTCAATACGAAGCCGTGTTTCCGAAATTGCAGCAATCTAATATCGACATTATTTCCCTTGAGTGTCACAACTCCCATGTACCGATGGAGTTACTTGAGTTGATCCGCGGTAAAAAAGTCATGGTGGGAGCCATTGATGTGGCTCACAATGAGATAGAAACCCCAGAAGAGGTGGCCAACACCTTAAGAAAAGCGTTGCAATTTGTCGATGCCGACAAGCTCTATCCTTGTACCAACTGCGGCATGGCACCGTTATCGCGCCAAGTGGCCTCAGCTAAACTCAAGGCGTTAAGTGCTGGCGCCGCGATTGTGCGCAATGAGCTTATCAATAACTAAATTGTGTTTAATTTTGTGTGGGAGCGGATTTTAATCCGCGAATACATAACCCAGTACGGGCTAAATCGTGGCATCACTGCCACTCCCACAGCAGCCGCTCCCCTTCCCTGAGCAAGCTCAGCTCCCACAAAAAACCGAGTCCACAAAAGCCAAATCCACGTTTACAACATCAGCTGAGCCATCATTCTGCCCCCTGTTACGAGCAGTACCAAGGCAAAGATTTTCTTCAATTTAGCCCCGTCCAAATTAGCCGCTAACGATGCTCCCACAGGGGCAAACAGCACGGTGAGTGGCACGATGCAAATAAAGCCTATCAAATTAACCAAACCAACGGTGCCAACCGGGGCATCAATCGGCGCGGTGCCCAAGGTTAACAAGGTCATTGCGCCGGGCAAAGAGATGATCAAGCCGATGGCCGCGGCCGTGCCAACCGCTTTATGAGCAGGATAGTTATATAAGGTGAGTAGCGGCACCGAGATAGTCCCGCCGCCGATGCCGACCATAGCGCTAAAAAAACCAATAGCCGCGCCCATCAAGGTTTGCCCTTCTCTCCCCGGAAGCTCGGCAAACAAAGCAGATTTACCGGTGCGAAAAAGCATGTTTAACGCAGCAAGGAGCGCAATCACACCAAATAAAAACGCCAGCAGTTCACCACTCACTCGGGTAACTAGCCAGCTGCCCGCTAACACGCCAAGCAAAATAAACACCGACCAACGTTTGAGCAGCTCAATATCGACATTACCTTTTTTTAAGTGAGAGCGTATCGAGCTAATGGAGGTGGGAACTATGGTGGCCAACGACGTCGCGGTTGCAATGATCATGGCCGATTCGGCCGAGACGCCAAAACCTTGGAACAAGAAAAACAGCACAGGCACGATAACTATGCCACCGCCTACGCCCAATAAGCCTGCTAACAACCCGGCAAATATGCCCGTGGCCACCAGCGCTAATAAGGTGTATAGGTGATGTGATACAAACTCAATAATGTCCATTAACTCATTCTCTGTTGAATTGGCGATAGGCGCCCGCAGAAGTCTAATGGGTCTTATTAGGTGAAAAAAGTGATATATATTCAGGATAAAGCTGAATTGATTTCATATTTCGAGCCGTGCCAAGCACAAGTATGCTGATACCACGATCAGCATACTGGCTACACAAAGCTAACTATCGCTCCAGGTTATCTGATATTGAGCTTATAAATTGGCCATAGGTTAGTTGTTTATTTTTTCTTTTGGCTCTTGAGCACTGATTAAATCAATTGCCTTAACTGCTACACCTGCACCAGGGATAAAGCTACCAGCAAGCTCCCCTCCGAGTTCAAACAGCATTTCTCGGGTCATTACACGGTTAATTTTGTCTTTAAACCATTGGCCATTTTCTATCACTTCGCCAGTTAGGCCATCGACCTCAATGACGCCCTTTTTATCTGCCGTAGTCCATATGTATTCGAACGCAAACACTGGCCTAAAGAATAAATAAGCGCGATCAATGCTCAACATATCAGCAATAATATTATGAGCATTGATGGCTTCACTATGGAGATTTGCTGTTGCTTGTTGTAATACCGAAACTAGAGGAACTTGAGGGATCAAGGCATCTTCATTATTGACTTCTGCCACTTCAGTATATTTATAACGCTGGATATAACTCTGCAATACCAATGGCTTAATATCCCTACGCAGCCCATCTATATGCGCAGAGTACTCGATTTTACGATGGCATTTTTCACTAATCTGCAATTCAATTTTGGCTTTGTTTTGCTGACGTGTTACCTCATAGCTTTTTCCATCCATTTCAATTGATTGAGCGTAAGGGTTATTCACCGGGACCGGATAAGTCAGTTCACAATTATAATCCACTTCTCGGCGTGCACTGACATACCACATGGGCTCAAAACGCAATGCCTCTTTAGCGAGCAATACCGTGTCGGCCTTGGGTCGACTCAAGGGGTTTAGCTTTGCAAATATACCAAAGGCATTTAGTTTTTTTCTTTTCCGCTTGCTCTTGCGCTGCGCGATAAGGATAAACCTCATCAAACATAAATATTTTGTTCGCGATGCTATTTAGCTCAACACGACTGGGCATCGAATTTCCCTTCTATGATGGTATCAAGGACAGATTTGCTGGTGAGTATAGCGAGCGGGAAAAATTAAAAATATATTAAAGTGATGATTATGTGACTTAAATAGGCTATCAAGGGGACTCAGTTAAACTGATTCAAATTAACGCCTGTCTATCTGGCATCGAATACACAGTTTGTATTTGATGCCAGATAGACTATGGGTTTAGAGCACTACGCTTTTTTAACAAACTTCGCGGTGATCATCATTTCACCGGCGCCATCGACTTTGCAGTCTAGCTCGTGATCTTTGCCATCGACAATTTGTCTGATCAACGCCTTGGTACCAATTTTTAATACCATGGAGCTGCCTTTAACCTTAAGATCTTTTATGAAGGTTACCTTGTCACCCGGTTGTAACTGCGCACCATTGGCATCTTTGGCTGTTGGCGCTGCATCCTCTGCAGCCAAATCATCAGGATTCCATTCATAACCACACTCAGGGCAAATCAGTTGGGATTGGTCTGGATATACAAAAGCCGAATTACACTTAGGACATGGAGGTAAGGACATAATAATCACTCAATTAGTAGCAGTTAATTCAGGGCAAATTAAGTAGCTGACTTGGCAAAAAATTCAGATATAAAGCCAATACATGAAATTGTATACGCAGCCAAATTGCCCTGACTAGAAAAAGGGTTATTCTAAAACTAAATGACCGATATTACGAGTGAACATATTAAAGACTTAGATACCCATTAGGTAGACTAGGCCAATAAAGGAAACGATTTGCCATAAGCGAACTGCAGGGTTTCTGATATACTGCGCCCAACACGGTTATACTTATTCAATAAGTTGCGCTGTTTGCATTTTATCTATCGTTTGAGAGCACCATGCCTTTTTCAAAACTGGGATTAAGTAGCCCAATATTAAACGCCATTAGCGAACTAAATTACCCCGCGCCAACGCCTATCCAGCAGCAAGCTATTCCTGCTATTTTGGCCGGTAAAGACATTCTTGCTGGGGCGCAAACTGGCACAGGTAAAACCGCCAGCTTTGTGTTGCCGCTGCTGCAGCAATTTAAAGACTTACCCCCGATCCGACCTAAGCGTATTCGCGCGCTGATTTTAACCCCAACCCGCGAATTAGCAATCCAAGTCGAAGCCAGCATAGCAAAATACGGTAAATACCTATCGGTACGCTCTATGGCCATGTATGGCGGCGTGGACATAGCCCCGCAAAAGCAACGCTTAATTGAAGGGGTTGATATTTTGGTTGCCACGCCAGGGCGACTGCTTGATTTGTACGGCCAACGGGCGGTCCATTTTGATCAGGTTTCGGTATTAGTACTCGATGAAGCCGACCGCATGTTAGACATGGGCTTTATTGAAGCGATAAATAAGATCATTACCCGCTTGCCCGATGAGCGACAAAATTTGCTGTTCTCCGCCACCTTATCGCCTCAAGTGCGATTTTTGGCCAAAACCGCGATCCATGATCCGTTGGAAATCGCCATAGACCAACACCAAGCCAGTGCCGCATCGATTAATCAATGGCTGACGACGGTCGATAAAGACAAAAAGTCTGCCCTGCTTAGCCACTTGATTAAGGAGCACAATTGGCAACAAGCACTGATTTTTATTCAAACTAAACATGGCGCCGCCAAATTAGTCAGCCAATTGGCGAAACGAGAGATAAGTGCCGAAGCATTTCACAGCGGCCGTAGCCAAGCGGCGCGTGAACAGCTACTGGCAGATTTTAAAACAGGTAAGGTGCAATTCTTAATAGCAACGGGCGTTGCCTCGCGCGGCATTGATATCCAAGAGCTGACTCGCGTTGTCAATTATGATCTTCCCGATCAAGCAGATGAATATATCCATCGCATAGGCCGTACGGGGCGCGCAGGTAATGTTGGTGAAGCGATTTCATTTGTATCAAAAGATGATTTTCGTAATCTATGCGCGATTGAAAGTCGCTTAGGTCATTTGCTAGAGCGTAAAGAAATTGAAGGGTTTGCGCCAAATAAAGCCGTGCCTATTTCAATTTTGAATTATCAGCCAAAGACAAAACCACAGCCTAAACCAAAGCCAGCGTCAAAATCAAAGCCTGCCGCCAAGTCATCTTCTGGCGCAACTAAACAGGCTAAAGATACAAACAAGCAGTCAAAGAGCAAGCGTCCTGCAGCGAGTAAGGCAGATACCCAGTCTAACCAAGCTGATAACCCTTGGCTGAGTGGTAAATACAGCTAAATCAGAGTGTTGCTCGCCTGTGTTTGTGCCTAGGCGAGCCCTCTAGCAACCCAGCGCCCTTTTCCTCCTGATTGCGCACAAGAATAGAGCTTGTTAGATCAATTTATTGTCTAGACTAGTAATAGCGAGACTCATCTAAGCGCTGAGCTTGATTTCTCGTTTGACAACGTCATGGTTCCCCCAGCAAAAGGATGAATAAATGAACCTCTATCGCTTAGTCTACATTAGTCGACACAGTGAAAGTCTTTCAAGTGATGACATTGAAGCCATACTGAACGCTTCAAGAGAGCATAATCAGCGTCATGGTATTTCAGGTATGTTGCTGTTTTGTAAACATTACTTTTTGCAATGCCTCGAAGGCAGTCGCGAGCAGGTAAACCAAACCTATAACACCATAGTGAAAGATCAGCGCCACTGTGACGCCTTGATTTTAAGTTATGACAATATCGAACAACGCGCATTTGGTGATTGGGCGATGGCTTATGTGCCTGAAACAAAATTGACTAAAGCACAGCTATTTAAATATTGCGCCCATGCAACGTTTGACCCTTATACCTTATCAAGTAAGAGCGCGTTAGCCTTACTCATCAGTTTACAAGACGCAGCCCGTTAGGTATTTGCAGGCAAAACACGCCATTGCCCACTAACAAGCAACTGTTGCTGGTGATAAAGTTTTGCCGTAAATACATCGCCTAATTTAAGCTTACCCACCCCTTTTGGGGTGCCCGTTAACAGCAGGTCGCCATCATTCAAGGTCATAAACTGTTGAATATTTTCAAGCAGTTGGTGAGGTTTATAGATCATCAAGTCATAGCTTGCAAACTGAGTTAGCTGCTCATTAATATGCAGTTGTAAACTTAGCCCAGCAGGATCACCATCAAAAGGCACAATTTCGCTAAAGACAGCAGAGCGATCAAACGCTTTAGCTCGCTCCCAAGGCAAGCCTTTCGCTTTTAATTGAGTTTGAATATCGCGCTTGGTTAAATCAAAACCGATACCCACCGCGACTAACTTGTCACTATTAACCATAAAGGTGATTTCAGCTTCATAGTGAATCTCGTCCTGCGAGTCGAGCGTCAAATGTTCACTGATGGCCGAATTGGGTTTAACAAAGATCACCGGCTCAGTTGGAACTTCATTATCTAACTCTTTAATATGCTCAACATAATTACGCCCGATACAGACCAATTTTGAGGGCGTAATTTGGCTATTAGCGAACTTAACGGTATTCATGCTGACTCCTTGAAATCATCGACGGCCGCAAACTTGCGCCATAATCGTCAATTAACTGAGTTGTAGTATAAAAGCTAACATCAAACCAACCGTGGCCATCATCACGGAAAATAAACCACATGCGATCAATACGCCATAGAAGGTGCCAATGACTAAGGCAAGTTTAGGATTTTTCAGCAACCACAGTTGCACACGTTTTTTCATAAAGTAAATTGGATTTGTTAGACTTATTGGGAATCCAATATACTTATAATACGCACCTAAACGCAAGTGATAATCACTATCATTTAATGGTTTTCCTATAGCCTGCCCAAACGTCATGTTCTCTTTTGCATTAAACTGCACTCACTATCGCCGCTATACAGCGTTCAATCCCAGCATAAAAAAACCGGTCAATTGACCGGTTTAGTGATTTTTATTGCTAACAATGCAACAAATTAAGACTGCTTTTGCTTTAGCATCTGCCAGTATTTTTCATAAATGGCATTAGCTTCACCTAGGTCGGTGTGGAAACTGCCTTTTTGTAATACTTCAGCAGGTGGAACAACCATAGGGTTGTTACGTAGCTCTTCACTTAGTAGTGGTACGGTTGCTTTGTTTGGCGTTGAGTAACCGATTTCTTCGATGATGATCTTGCCAATTTCTGGGCGTAGTACAAAGTCGATAAACTTATGAGCGCCGTCTACGTTAGCCGCACCTTTTGGAATAACAAAGCTGTCTACCCAAAGGGTTGCACCCTCTTCTGGGTAAATGTACTCCACCGTTTCCATTTCAACTTGCGCCATGTAAGCTTCGCCGTTCCACATTACACCTAGTGGCACGTTACCTTGGATAAGTGGGCCTTTTGGTGAATCAGATAAGAACAGTTTTACGTTTGGCAGTAGTTCAACTAACAACTCGTAGGCTTGGCGAATTTCGTCTTCGTTACGGGTGTTGTTCTCAAAACCTTTGACCTTAAGTGCCATTAGGAAAATGTCACGTACGTCATCAAGTAATAAAATCTGGCCCTTAAACTCAGGTTTCCATAGATCCGCCCATTTAGTGATGGTTTTAGGATCGATTTCGTCTGTGTTTACGGTGATCGCCGTACTGCCCCATAGGTATGGGATGCTGTATTCGTTATTGGGATCATAAGGTTGATTTAATAGATTTGGTTCAATGTTACCAAAGTTTGTTAGCTTAGATTTGTCGATCGGTTGGATCAAATCCGCACGCTTCATACGCTCGATGAAAAACGTGGTTGGGATGGTTAAATCATAGCCTTTACCGTTAAGTAACTGCAGCTTAGCGAACATAGACTCGTTACTATCAAAGGTAGCTACCTCAACCTCGATGCCTGTTTCTTTAGTAAACTGCTCGATCACGGTATCGGGAAGATAGTCGGCCCAGTTATATAACACTACTTTTTCAGCAGATAGTGCAGAAAAACTCATCAGCGATGCCGCTGTAAGTGTTAACCATTTTTTCATTAGATTTTCCTTTTCACTAACAAAATATTGATTTCAAAGAGTTAAAATCATTTGCGTTTTATTCGAAGTAACAGCTGCGAAATAACAATTAATACTACCGAGCCAACAAACAACAAGGTAGAAATGGCATTCACCTCTGGTGACACACCGACCCTCACCATGGAGTACACTTTTAATGGCAGTACTTCATAGCCCGGACCTGTGACAAAGGCACTGACTATCACATCATCTATCGACAAAGTGAAACTGAGTAACCAACCCGACGCTACCGCTGGCAGGATCAAAGGCAGGATAATTTTGCTAAACACTTGCCACTCATTTGCGCCTAGATCTCGCGCCGCTTCAGTGACGGACATATCTAGCCCTTTTAGTCGTGAAAACACGCTGATAATGACAAAGGGCAAACAAAAAGTAATATGGGCTATCAATAACGAGATGTAACCTAGCTCAATGCCTAAGGTAATAAACAAGATCAATAGCGCAATCGCCATCACGATATCGGGTGTCAACATACTGACAAACACAAGTGATGACATGGCACCTTTGCCGTAAAAACGATACCGCTGCAGCGCCACCGCCGCTAGAGTGCCAATGATAGTTGCTGCTGTCGCACTGGTGACGCCCACAACAAGTGAATGCCATGCCGCTTGCATCAGGGCATCGTTATCAAATAACTTGTCGTACCATTTAAAGGTAAAGCCTTGCCACTTGTTGCCGTAACGCGATGCGTTCACCGAGTTTACAATCAACACCATGATTGGGCTGTAGACATAAAGCAGCACTAGGCCAACAAAACCGAGTTTAAAAATCCGAGTCATCTATGCCTCCCTTACGGGCCGACAATTTAGTGGCGCGATAATATAACCAAAGCATAAAGGTCAATAGCACGATCATTAACACACTCAAGGCGGCCCCAAACGGCCAATCTCGCGTTTGAATAAATTGGTTTTTGATGACGTTCCCTAATAGCGCGTGTTTCGAGCCACCTAATAAGTCAGCGACAAAGAACATGCCCATAGCGGGTAAAATAACCATCAAACTACCGGCTACTATCCCCGGCAATGTCAGAGGCAAGGTGATCCGCACTAAGCGCTGAAACGCATTGGCGCCGAGATCTTTAGCCGCATCTAATAACCGCAAGTCGAGTTTTTCCATTGCCGAATAGATAGGCAAAATCATAAATGGCAGCAAAATATAGCTTAAGCCAAAAATCACCGCGACTTGGGTATAGAGCAAGTCTAGCGGCTTATCTATCAAGCCTATCTCGAGTAATGCACTGTTAATTAATCCCTTTTTACCCAGCATATATTGCATTGCATAGATCCGGACCAAGGAGTTAGTCCAAAATGGCACGATCAATAGAAATAGGATGATCGGTCGCCATTTACTGGGAAAGCTCATTAAACACATCACAAACGGATACGCGATGGCTAAACAGATGGCCGCCGTGATCAATGACATGGACAGTGAATCCCAAAGTAAGCTGGCAAAGCTAGGATCAAATACACTGCGCCAGCCATCTAAGCTAAACTCGAACTGAACTAGAAAGTCGGCATCTCGGGTTAAAAAGCTGGTCACTAGAACCATTAAGCTTGGCACTAAAACAAATAGCGCCAGCCAACTGGTGGCTAAACCAATTGACCAAAACTTAAAGTGATTAAACTGCATCTTCATAAGGCAATACCACTTCCCAACCTGTCGTCCATTGCAAGGCAACTTTTTGCTCTAGGCGATAATCAAAATCAGGATCGTCTTCATCGAAGAACTCACTGGCAATCACCTTAGTTCCAGATTCAAGACGTATGTATGAGTCCAGTGTTTTACCTTTGTAGTTACACTCGTAAATGTGGCCTTCTACATGCACGGTATCTTGAGCAAGCTCAGGCTTGGTCAAACGCACATCTTCTGGGCGTAACAAGACGTGAACCTTATCGTTTGCCAAGAAGGGGTAATCTGTTTTTACCACCCAATCAGCCCCTTCGGCGATCACTTCAACATGATCGGCATCAATACGACGCACCACATGACCATCAAACTGGTTAATTTCACCAATGAAGCGCGCTACAAATAGGTTGGCGGGGTTTTCATAAATCTCACGCGGTGTGCCGATTTGTTGCACCTTACCCTTGTTTAATACCACGATACGATCAGACATAGACAAGGCTTCTTCCTGATCATGGGTAACATAAACAAAGGTAATGTTGAGCTGGCGCTGCAAGCGTTTTAGCTCAATTTGCATCTCTTGACGTAGTTTATAGTCAAGGGCACTTAATGATTCATCCAATAGCAACAGACGCGGACGATTAACCACCGCACGGGCAATTGCCACACGTTGCTGTTGACCGCCAGAAAGCTGGCTGGGTTTACGATTAGCAAAGCTTTCTAAACGCACCATGCGCAAAGCTTCATTAACCCTTGGGCCAATTTCAGCTTTAGGTACCTTGTGCATTTTCAGACCAAAGGCCACATTGTCATAGACCGACATATGCGGGAACAAGGCATAGCTTTGAAATACGGTATTAACTGGGCGTTGCTCGGCTTTTAATACGGCAATGTTTTGCTGATCTAGCATTACGCTGCCGCAGTCTTCTTGCTCAAAGCCTGCAATAATGCGCAACACCGTGGTTTTACCACAGCCAGATGGGCCTAAAAGGGTGAGAAACTCACCATCATAAATAGTGAGATCTAACGCGTCGAGCACCGTATTGTCGGCAAACGTTTTACTGACCCCAGAGAGTTGCAAAAGAGGTTGATACTCTGTCACAGTCTTCATTCCAATTGGGTAGCCAAAGTTGTAGTCCACTACATTGGCTGTCAAAATAACCTTGAAGTGCACCCACCTCAAGAATGGCAATTTGTCACATTCATTTGGAGCGGGAAAGCGCCCAAATGTTAGCCAAGGCCGTTTTATCCTTAGCTGGTTTTTACGTTATTTTGCCCTGAGTTAATGCCTCAGATTGGCATCAAGCAGCACGTTTGCACGGCGCTGATTTTCGCGAAATTTAAACTGGAAATGGGATTAACACAACAAATATATGCACAAAACGAAAAATATCTTTTTTCTACTTATTTTTCATAAGCTTAACAATCAATATTAAGTGCCAGAGAAAAACCGCCACATACCATAAGCAATTGTACTAGCTGAAATCACAGCCAGCAGTATTTTCGGCCAGCTATACGGTCTTTCACCTTGTACTTCTCCGGTTCGAGCGTTAACCAAGATTTGATACGACTTTCTGTTATAACGAAACACACCTAACCAAATCGGTAATAAGATGTATTTGTAGCTCAAATCAAAATAGCGAGGCTGCATATTCGTCACTCGTTGATCATCGCCACCGATTTGATAACAAATTGTGCGGCGAATTTCATTTGCCATTGCTTGCTTGGCATTTTCAAAGCCCCGCTTTAACGGCACATTGTAGCTTTGGGCCACATAACCGCGCAGGTAATCCTTGTCGTAAGGAACCAAACGATCAAGTAACCAAGGTGATAAAGCATCGAGTTTGGCTTCTGGTAAGGCGGTATTTGCCGCCACCAATACATCATCAAAGCTATTTTCTATTCGACCTGATACATTTTCCCAGCGGGTATGTTGTACACGCCGGGTACGGGTCACCGATTTGCCGTTTTCGGTCGTGGTGTAAGTTTCATTGGTGTAGTAATGGGTACCTCTTTGACCTTCATAATAGGTAGCGCTGTTAGCGTCAAAAGTCCAAAAAGGGTAATAGATACCTTTGAGTTTATCGTTAACCTTGGCGAGCCTGTTTAAGCCTGTCGGTGCAAACCATAAGCCATGTAACCATTTTTTCACCTCACGCTGTGCAGTCTCTTGGCTGATGGAAAAAGGCAGTAAGGCTTGAGGAGTAAGATGCTCGATAGATTGAACTTGATCTAAAACGTAGGGCGCATTGCAATATACGCAATGCCCCGCTGATTGATAGGCTTGGATCTGGTTATAACCACCGCATTGTTTACAGTCAAAACCATGAATGGGCTCAGCAGCCGCCACTTGGCTTTGTTGCTCTAAAGCAGCAATGAGGTTTTGCTCCAGCACAGGCTGCTGAGATTGTTTTATGTCTTGCTGATGCTGGCAATAAGGACAAATTAACCCCTGCGCCGTGACTTCAAAGTGCAACTGGGCGCCACACTGCTGACAACTGCAAGTTTGCTGCATGACGACTTCCATATTATTGCTTAGGTAACGGTGGCGGTGTTTGCTGTAACATTGACTGTACCTGAGGTATTTGGCCTGCAGCCTGCCAATCACTCATGCCGGGTTGCCACAGTAAGGTTGCAGCATTGACCTGACCTTGCCTAATTAGTTCACCCAATTGGGTCAAATCAAATGGCCCTGCACTTTTGCCATCAAGACCCACATGATACATCTCAGTTGCGGGTAATGGCGGAGGTGTTGATGGCGCTGTATTTTGCGTTAACGGCATTTGAGCTGTTGTTGTTTGGGTTTGGTTTGCCAATTGGCTAGCCATTTGATTCGCCATTTGATTGGCCATGGCCATGCCAACACCCAGTCCAATGCCTTCGCTAGCGCCGCCCGCCGGATTGGCTGCTGCCGCTTCCATACTTTGCGCAGCCTGAAACTGAGTGAACTTACCTAGATCGCCGATAATGCCCATACTGGTGCGCTTATCCAGTGCCTGTTCGACTTCAGGCGGTAACGAGATGTTCTCAATTAAAAAGGTAGTCAGAGTAAGGCCATATTGTTGGCACTGCTGATCTAAAGGCGAGCGGATCAATGAGCCTAACTCATGATAGTTTGCCGCCAAGTCCAACACGGGTATATTTGCTTCGCCTAGGGCATCACTGAAAAAGGTAATAATTAAATTACGTAGCTGATGGGAAATTTCATCGGTACTAAATTGACCATCAGTACCGGCAATTTCCTTGATAAAAACACAGGGATCACTAATACGAATACAATAGGTACCAAATGCTCTTAAACGACAAGGGCCAAACTCGGGATCGCGCAGCGTGATCGGATTTTTAGTCCCCCACTTTAAATCGGTAAACTGCTTGGTGCTAACGAAGTAGATTTCAGCCTTGAAAGGGCTGTTAAAGCCATGCTTCCAGCCGCGCAATGTACTTAAGATAGGCAAGTTTTCGGTGGTTAAGGTGTAGGTGCCAGGGCTAAAAACGTCGGCAATTTTGCCTTGCTCAATAAACACGGCAACTTGAGACTCTCTGACGATGAGCTTAGCGCCATTTTTTAGCTCATTTTGATAGCGTTCAAAACGGTAGATCATGGTGTGATGAGAGGCATCAAGCCACTCAACTATGTCAATAAACTCGCCAAATATCTTATCAAACAATCCCATAACACCACCTAATAATCATAAAATCATCAAAATAGTCTCTTAGATTACCGCAGTTAAGCCAGCGCATCTACTCCATATTGTCACGTTACAAACATCAAAGTGAACAGCTCACTTGCAACACCATAACTGTATTTTTTTTGCACGTTTGACTTGATCTTAAATCGAAAACAGAATACTGTTGATTTATACAGTATGTATTTTTAAACAGGACTTTGAACATGCAGCACGCTATTTCAACTATTTATGACCGTATTAACCCTATATCAATGCATTTGAACTCAGATGCCATAAGTACGGCTGAAACAGCTGAGCTATCTTGCGCTTCCCTAGATTTAGTCAATAAGCTGGCATATCACAGTCAACTTTCTGGTTGGCTGGTGTTTATCGATCCACCCGCGCAGTTAGATTGCACCTTGTTGAATGCGCAGGGCGTGGACTGTCGGAAGATACTGATTGTTCGCTCGAGTAAAACACGCAGCAAAGCGCGCTGTTTAGAGCTCGCACTTGAGTCTATTCATACTCGTTTGGTGGTATGTGATATTGAAGGTTTACAAGGCACCAGTTTGAAGACGTTAAAGCAGGCGGCCAAGATGGGCATGGGCAGCGCGATTTTACTCGATCATAAAGACATGACCAAAATCACTAAGACGCGTGTGCTTCACTAACGCTAAAATATACGGCGACTTCATTTGCCACCAGCTTGCCTCTTGGTCAAAAAAAAGCCTCCAAATTGGAGGCTTTTTGGTGAATACAGCTCGAGTTGCAATTAACCTAGGATAGCAGCTAACTCTTGGCTGATAACATCAACAGCTTGTGTACCGTCAAGCTTATAGTATTTACTCAAGCCTGCTTCAGCGTCTTTGGTGTAAAAGTCCACTAGCGGCTTAGTTTGCTCGTGGTAAATCGCTAAACGCTTGCGTACTGTTTCTTCCACATCGTCTGGACGAATAGCTAAGTCTTCACCCGTTACATCGTCCTTACCTTCCACTTTTGGTGGATTATAAACAACGTGATAAACGCGGCCTGAGCCAGGATGAACGCGACGACCACTCATGCGCTTAACGATTTCTTCATCAGGCACATCAAATTCTAAAGTGAAATCAACATCAATGCCGTTTTCTTTCATGGCATTGGCTTGTGGGATGGTGCGTGGGAAACCGTCTAAAAGAAAACCCGCTTTACAGTCATCTTGCGCGACACGCTCTTTTACTAAACCGATGATCAGGTCATCAGATACTAGCTGTCCGGCATCCATTACTTCTTTTGCTTTCAAACCAAGCTCGGTACCCGCTTTAATTGCTGCACGTAACATATCACCGGTAGAAATTTGCGGAATGTTGTACTTTTCCATAATGAATTGTGCTTGTGTACCCTTGCCTGCTCCTGGCGCGCCTAAAAGAATAATGCGCATAAATAACTCCCCTAATGATTGTGCTTATCTATGATTTTTTAAATTTGGAAGCAGCAATTTACACTGCTACCTAGGATTTCTCAAGTTTATGTGGATTTTTGCAACTTTGTGATCACCTCTAGCTTTGTCTCATGTGCTTGTAGTGATCTTTCTTAACGCTGTACATATTCTGATCAGCAACACTGTAAAGCATTGGAAATATGGTATTTTCGGTTGAGGCATAGCCAATACTACAACTGAACTTGTCATACCCACCTAACACATCAAAGGCAAAGTCCACTTTCGCTTGCTCTTTGAGTAAACGACGGTATAACTGTTGGCTCAATTGTAACTGTTCATTACTAAGGATAATTGCATATTCATCACCACCTAACCGATAGCAACGTTCAGTGATCCCTTGCGCGCACTGACGAATAAATTCAGCTACCTTTATCAGCAATTTGTCGCCAACTTCGTGGCCTTTGATGTCGTTCACTTGTTTTAAGCCATTGACATCAATAATAAACAGACCAACTTCAGCATCTAGTTGGGTTTCAAACGCCAGCATATCATCATCAAACGCTTTGCGATTACCCAACCCCGTTAGACTGTCAGTACTGGCCAAATAATCTAACTCTTGTGTTAACGCGCGGATCTCAAGGAAACTACTTAGCTCTTTGCTAAATAACAACAACCATTGTGAGTATTCCATCGCTGGCATTTTATCTACAGCAAGCCACCCTATGGGTTGCTTGATACTGCCTAATCTGAGCACCGGAATGCCATTTTCCAGCGAGCTGACCCCTTGATGCCAGGCTTCATCACCTAACTGTGCTATTTCATCTAGCATCGCGTCTAGTTCAAAATTTGCCGCCGTAGACTGCAATTTAATTTCACCATTACCTCGTCCTTGGGTTAGGTAAATGGCAAATTGTAAATGGTCGATGGTTCGCTCAAGGTTTTCTAGGGTTAAAATGGCAATTTCTTCATTTGAACTTACATTTTGCAATGCACGTCGATACATAATGACTCGCTCAAGTACTTCATTACCTTCTTTAACCAAGTGCAAGGTATGCTCTAGCTCTGCGGTGCGTTGATATACCTTATCTTCTAGCTCGCGGTTAAGCTCTTCTACCTTATTTACGTATTCTTGCCTGAGCTTGTCAGCATTGATCAACTCATCATTTTTCTTTTTTAAATGAATTACCTGCTGGCCAATTGTGCGTTTCATCTCACTAAACATTTTAAACACTTGGCCAAATTCTATAATGAAAAAGCTGTAACGCTGCGGGGTATTAGCATCAGATTGAAAGTCTCGAATAAGATTATTTAAGCGCCCGAGTGTCTTGGAAGTAAGGTGGGCAAATATCAAGGTTAAGATAAGTAAGATACCAATCAAAATAAGCTGGGTGCTAATAATTGGCGCCACCACAGTTTCGACTTCATTGCCTAAACGCTCGGTTGGCTCGGCTAATTTCACCGTTAATGAATAGGAATTACCAAAACCTTTGGGTTTAAGGGCAAGGCTAAACTCATAGAAATTATAACCGTTAGGATCGCTCCAATACTCGCCCCCGATCCATTTATCATCTAAGTAGAACGCGACATTGTATTCAGGAATCACTGAGCGCAAAATCTGACTTAGGTTTTCATTGGCAATCAAGGCCACTAAGTAGCCTTGCACTTCATCACCCGTTTTCAGTATTGGGGTCACAATTCCTAAACCGTAAGGAGTGATTGAATTTGGGAACAATTTGCCATCACTGATATGAATGAAACCACTTTGAGTTGCGGGCACATTCAGTTGTTTTAGTTGTGCATAGAAATTGGCTTTTTTGACATCTTCAATGCTAGCCCCAATCCCAGTTATAACCGCCCCTGCTGAATCAATAATATAAAGTGAATCGATGCCACTGTAAGTGTTCGAAAATTGCCTGAGGGCATTGTTGGTCAAGCGGATTGAGCTTTGCTTTATATCCTCCTGTCCTTTTTCTTTGGCAAAATAACTCAGACTAAGGGTCAGCGAGGCGATATGATTGCTTATCTTTTCATTAGCAAGTTTTGCATGCAAGGCCATATTAGCTTGAGCTGACTTTTCAATTACTTGATAAGTCTGTTTGTATTGCAACACAGCAACCAAACAAGCTGGAATGATGGCAACGGCAAATATCAGTAATACAGCAAATACTGGTAGCCTCATTTGCATAGCGTGGGTTTCCATCTCAGGGTTTGTATAACAAACATCAAAGCGCATCCGTGCTCAATTGTTAATTTCTCATAAGTCTAACACATCTGGCAAAATCCCTAATGCTTAACGGGATGAAAAATCTTATTTTATTGGCGCACCTCATACTTTTTCATCACCATAGTAACAGAATTAACATTAATGTTTTTCGGATAAAAAAAGGGGGCCTAAGCCCCCTTTATCAACTTAGAAGGTAGCGCTATTTCATCAATAACTCATTGATGCGACGAACAAACTCTGAAGGATCGTCTAGGCTTCCCTTCTCCGACAGTACGGCTTGATCTAATAACAGATTCAACCACTGGGTAAAGGTATCTTCATCTTGAATATCAGCCACATGCTTAACCATGTTGTGATCTGGGTTCAATTCAAAAATAGGCTTTTGCTCCGGCACAGTCTGACCTACCGACTGCATAAGCTTGATCATTTGTGTGCTCATATCATGGGCACCGGCAACAATACAAGATGGCGTGTCAGTTAGACGGTGGGTTAATTTAACATCGGCCACTTTATCGCCTAATGCCGTTTTGGCACGCTCAAGAAAACTCGCGAACTCGGTTTCTTGTTTTTCTTTTTGCTCTTTGGTCTCAGCATCTTCCAAGTCGCCTAAGTCTAAATCGCCTTTGGTAACCGAAACCAGCTGCTTGCCATCGAACTCGCTAAGATGACTGAGTAACCACTCATCAATGCGATCATACATCAAGAACACTTCAATGCCTTTTTTGCGGAAAATCTCAAGGTGAGGAGAATTCTTCGCCGCATTAAAGCTGTCCGCTGTGATGTAATAGATTTTCTCTTGACCTTCTTTCATCCGCTCGATATAAGCGTCAAAAGAAACATTCTGCGTCGCTTCGTCGGTATGAGTTGAAGCAAAGCGAAGTAACTTAGCGACTTTTTCTTTGTTGCTAAAGTCTTCGGCTGGACCTTCTTTTAGTACCTGACCAAATTCATTCCAGAAACCTTGGTATTTGTCTTCGTCTTTGGCCAGCTTTTCAAGCATAGACAGTACGCGTTTGCTACAGGCATTACGCAACTTAGCCGTTACTTTGGTGTCTTGCAGGATTTCACGAGATACGTTGAGTGGTAAATCGTTTGAATCTAATACGCCTTTTACAAAGCGTAGGTATGTTGGCATAAACTGATCAGCATCATCCATGATAAAGACACGCTGAACGTACAGTTTTAAGCCGTGCTGTTTTTCACGATTCCACAAATCAAACGGCGCGCGTGCTGGGATGTAAAGTAAGCTGGTGTATTCTTGCTCACCTTCTACGCGGTTATGCGACCATTTTAGCGGATCTTCAAAATCGTGAGAAATATGCTTGTAGAACTCGCAGTATTCTTCATCTGAAATATCCGATTTGCTACGTGTCCATAGCGCTGTGGCTTTGTTTACGGCTTCCCACTTACCGGGTACAGCAGGAATTTTTTCGCCATCTGGCCCTTCTGACTCAGGTACTTCAGCCTTGTACATTTCCACTGGAATGCTGATGTGATCAGAATATTTACTAACAATTTGACGTAGTTGCCAATCGTTAAGCAGATCTTCTTCACCTTCTCGTAAATGTAAAATAATTTCAGTACCACGATCTGCCTTGGTGATGTCAGCGACTGTGTAGTCACCCTCACCCGCTGATTGCCATTGTACCCCTTGCTCAGGCGCAACACCGGCTGCACGGGTATTGACGGTTACCTTATCCGCTACGATAAAAGCAGAGTAAAAACCCACACCAAATTGACCAATTAATTGCGAATCTCGCGCTTGATCACCCGATAATTGGTTAAAAAATTCTTTAGTGCCTGATTTAGCAATCGTACCTAGATGCTCGATCACTTCATCACGTGTCATCCCGATCCCGTTATCGGCGATAGTGATAGTCTTAGCATCTTTGTCATAACTTAGGCGTACTTTTAAGTCACCATCGTTTTCATAGAGTGAAGCATCAGACAATGCCTTAAAGCGAAGCTTATCGGAAGCATCCGCAGCATTAGATACCAACTCACGTAGGAAGATTTCTTTGTTACTGTACAAAGAGTGAATCATTAACTGTAATAATTGTTTTACTTCGGCTTGAAAGCCATGAGTTTCTGTATGAACGGCGTCTGTCATCTTACGTCTCTTATTCATAGGGTTTAACACTAGCAATTACAGTGGGGCTGGCAAGGAGGGGTTTCAAGGGAAAAAGCAAAATTTTTCCCTGTTTAATTATGAAATGATTACTTTAACGCCACTCGCCCTGCAAACGAATGGGATAAGGTGGTACCGTCTACCAACTCAAGTTCTCCGCCCACTGGAACGCCATGGGCAATGCGACTTACCTGAATATCATGATCTTTGGCTAGCTCAGCAATGTAGTACGCAGTCGCTTCCCCTTCAACGGTAGGGTTAGTTGCTAATATCAGCTCTTGGATCCCGTCTTGTGCTAATCGCTGCGCTAATATATCTAAGCCAATATCAGCTGGGCCAATACCATCTAACGGCGACAAGTGCCCCATCAAAACAAAATACGTCCCAGAAAACTGAGCGGTTTGTTCAATGGCTAATAAGTCTGCCGGACTTTCGACCACACATAGCTGCCCGCTTTGATGACGCTTAGGGTTTGCACATAACCGACAAATTTCATCTTCGGTAAATGTGCGACAGCTTTGGCAATGACCTATTTGGCTAATAGCGTTATCAATCGCCGAGCTTAGTTTGCTAGCTCCGGTGCGATTTTTATCCAGTAAGTAAAAAGCCATGCGCTGAGCCGACTTAGGCCCCACACCGGGCAAGCATTGTAAGCTTTTAATTAAATCATCCAATATCGGGCTAAAACTCATTTAAAACTCCATTGTTTAAAGCACATTGTTAAAAGCTCATTGCTAAACCAAACGAATAGCCATTGCTATTTTGGCCAAACATATACCGCAGCACCAACCGAGTTCGCGTTACAAAGACATCGTAAGCACTCGAGTCTAATTCTATCCCTACGCCTGTTGAACTCATATAGTCAAAGCCTAACTGGCCGCGTTGCTCACCTAGGTATTGGGTATGAGCCCCTTCCAGCACATAGCGCACTGGACGTTGCAGCAACTCATAGCCTGTGGGCACGCGGCGACGTAAATAAAGTGATACGTTTTCCGCATTTGCTTTCCCTTTGACCGCAGCTGACGTAGAGCCAAAGCTTTCAAGGCGGATGTAACTATATCTAAGCTCGAAATCAAGATCATGTTTAGGCGAGGCATGCTCATAATCCAACATCAAAGCACCACCGTAGCCAAACGCATTTAAGCGCCCACCATCAATAAATGAGAGGTCGAGGTCGAATTTCTCATTGATATACCACTGCGCAAGACGCAAATCACTGACCACACGACCTAATGCAATATTGGCTATCGGCCTGATAACCCAATCTTGGGCAATTTCAAAATCCCAACCTATGCCACCACTAACCGAAACACTGTTCCACTTTAAGGGAATCGATTGTGTGTGTTCCCCGTCAGTCAGCACAAAAGTTGGATCGAAACGACTGTAGGCAAAGTTACCTTCAAGATAAATCGGTACAGAATCCGATATGGTTGCGCCACCGCCGAGCTGAGTGAGCTTTAGAGAAGCATCATCATTGCTGTTATTCTTGATGCTTAAATTACTGGTTGTGACATCGGGTATAATACTAAAAGACATTAATGCAAGGGCTGCATTTGCTTTCTTAGCCATCAACTTTTCTGCATCTTTGGTAGCGGCTTGACTCTTTAACGTTAAATTAAACAAGAGTAAAGCAAGCAATATTTTCATCATCTGTTGATAGCGCCAATGTTAATTAGATAGTTTATCCGTTGATTTTACTTTTTCTCAGACAAAAAAAAACCTGACATTATGTCAGGCTTCTTAATTTGGAGCGGTACACGAGGTTCGAACTCGTGACCTCGACCTTGGCAAGGTCGCGCTCTACCAGCTGAGCTAGTACCGCTTCACTTTTAACTCTTTAGCGTAACTAACTCTCAAATAAGGTCGCGTCTCTTATAACGCAGCTGAGCTAGTACCGCTTCATTTTTAACTCTTTTACTTACTAACTTATAAGTACATCGCAGTCATTTTTGCTGCAGTGAGTTAGTAATGGTGCCCGGGGCCGGACTTGAACCGGCACGCTGTTACCAGCGAGGGATTTTAAATCCCTTGTGTCTACCAATTTCACCACCCGGGCGACACAAAAATGGAGGCGGAACCCGGAGTCGAACCGAGGTGGACTGATTTGCAATCAGCTGCATGGCCACTCTGCCATTCCGCCATTCTCTTACGAGATTCTTTTAAATTGGAGCGGTACACGAGGTTCGAACTCGTGACCTCGACCTTGGCAAGGTCGCGCTCTACCAGCTGAGCTAGTACCGCTTCATTTTTAACTCTTTAGCCTGACTAACTCTCAAATAAGGTCGCGTCTCTTATAACGCAGCTGAGCTAGTACCGCTTCACTTTTTACTCTTTAGCCTAACTAACTCTCAAATAAGGTCGCGTCTTATATAACGCAGCTGAGCTAGTGTCGCTTCATTTTTAACTCTTTTTCTTACTAACTCATAAGTGCATCGCAGTCATTTTGCTGCAGTGGGTTAGTAATGGTGCCCGGGGCCGGACTTGAACCGGCACGCTGTTACCAGCGAGGGATTTTAAATCCCTTGTGTCTACCAATTTCACCACCCGGGCGACACGAAAATGGAGGCGGAACCCGGAGTCGAACCGAGGTGGACTGATTTGCAATCAGCTGCATGGCCACTCTGCCATTCCGCCATTCTCTTATGAGAATCTTTTAAATTGGAGCGGTACACGAGGTTCGAACTCGTGACCTCGACCTTGGCAAGGTCGCGCTCTACCAGCTGAGCTAGTACCGCTTCATTCTTTACTCTTTTGCTTACTAACACATAACTACATCGCAGTCATTTTTGCTGCAGTGAGTTAGTAATGGTGCCCGGGGCCGGACTTGAACCGGCACGCTGTTACCAGCGAGGGATTTTAAATCCCTTGTGTCTACCAATTTCACCACCCGGGCGACACAATGTTTGGAGCGGTACACGAGGTTCGAACTCGTGACCTCGACCTTGGCAAGGTCGCGCTCTACCAGCTGAGCTAGTACCGCTTCACTTTTAACTCTTTAGCCTAACTAACTCTCAAATAAGGTCGCGTCTTTTATAACGCAGCTGAGTTAGTGCCGCTTCACTTTTTACTCTTTAACTTACCAGCTCAAAGCTAGGGTCGTATCTATTACGACGTGGTCGAGCTAGTTAGCATTTAATTCTTTTCAACCAGACAAGCTAATGTATTGCATCGCTGTCGCTGAATGTGCTGCGCATTCTAATGAATAATACGTGTCAGTCAACAGACTTTTTTAAAGTTTTTGATTGCTCGCCTATAAATTGCGCAAAGCGAATACTAAATAATCAAACTAGCTTGTTTAGGCGCGTAAATCACTCCACGCCGCTGATAAATAATTGAACATTGACCAAAATGTAAGTGCGGTAGCAACATACAACAATCCAAAACCAAGATATTCCATCCAAGGCGCTTGCTGCCAAATTAGCGCCACGAGCGCAAGCATCTGAGCAGTTGTCTTCCACTTACCCAAAGACGACACGGCCACATTAGCGCGTTTACCCAATTCAGCCATCCACTCTCTCAATGCCGAGATAATGATTTCTCGACCTATCATGGTCATTGCAGGGATAGTCACCCAAAGTGAGTTGTAGTGTTCAACAATGACAACCAGCGCAACCGCGACCATCACCTTGTCTGCCACCGGGTCAAGGAAAGCACCAAAAGGTGTTTGTTGTTTCAGCTTTCTTGCTAAGTAACCATCAAAATAATCGGTCACAGCAGCCAAACAAAAAAAGAAAGCGGCCCAAAACGCAGCGTGATCGATCGGCAAGTAATAGCAAATGACAAAAACAGGGATCAAGAAAACTCGAAATGCCGTTAAGATATTGGGAATATTAATCATTATTGTTACAACGTAAGTTAGCGCATGCTTGGTCAATTAATGGTGCAATGTATCATAGATTTTTTGTGCAAGCTCATGACTTATGCCCGGGACACGAGCAAGATCATCAACCGATGCATTTTTAACCTCTTGCAGACCACCTAGATAAGTCAAAAGTGCTTGGCGACGCTTAGGTCCCACTCCTGCTATTGATTCTAAGGTGCTTTGCTTTCTCGCCTTATCTCGACGGTATCGGTGACCTGCAATAGCAAAGCGATGTGATTCATCACGAATATGCTGGATCAAATGCAAGGCAGGTGAATCCGCTGGCATATCAAGCTCTTCATGGCTTTGCCCCATGATCAAGGTTTCTAAACCGGGTTTACGTGTCACCCCTTTGGCAATACCGACAAGAATGGGCATCTTGTCAGCAAAATTCTCACTGAGTTGTTCTAACACAGCCTCGGCTTGAGCAAGTTGCCCCAAGCCACCGTCAATAAACACAATATCAGGTGTTTTGTCTGCGTCTTGACGCTCTTTAAAGCGTCGGGTCAAGGCTTGCTTCATTGCAGCGTAGTCATCACCACCAGTAATGCCAGTAATATTAAATAGACGATACTGGGATTTTTGCGGTCCGTCTCGATCAAACACCACACACGAAGCCACTGTTTTTTCTCCCATGGTATGGGAAATATCGAAACACTCCATCCGCTTAATCGGCTGTTCAAAATCAAGGGCTTCTTGCAACAAATAAAATCTTTGTTGCATGGTGCTTTTATGGCTGAGCTGTGTGGTTAATGCCGACTGGGCATTAGTGCAAGCTAAGCGTAGAAAACCAGCGCGATCACTTCTTACTTTCTCCGTTAACGTCACCTTATAGGATGCATATTGGGAGAGAGCCTCACTTAAAGCCTGCTGTCCTTCAAAGGCGTGGCTGATCAATATTTGCTTAGGTACAATGCGGCCATTTGCCCCAGAGAAATAGAATTGACTGACAAAAGCACTAAACACTTCGTCGGGCGAACTTGCATTAGGAACTTTAGGGAAATAACTTCGGCTGCCAAGCACTTGACCCTGGCGTATAAACAAAACATGCACACAGGCTAAACCATTCTGATATGCAAAACCGATAGCATCGAGCTCTTCCCCTGCCCCTGTCACACTTTGCTGTTCAGATACCTTACGCAAGGCTTGGATCTGGTCGCGATAACGTGCGGCTTGCTCAAACTGCAATTGATCACTGGCCTGTTGCATTTTTTCAACCATTTGACCGATGACAGTTTGACTTTTACCCTGCAAAAATAACGTGGCAAGCTCTACCTGCTGCTGATACTCATCATCCGTCACCATATTTGTACACGGACCGAGACAACGCTTAAGCTGATATTGTAAACAGGGACGAGAGCGATTCTTGTAATAGCTATCTTCACATTGGCGCACCGGAAATAGCTTTTGCATCAAGTGTAGGCTTTCTCGCACAGCCCCACCGCTGGGGTAAGGTCCAAAAAACTGGCCTTTACCCTTATTGCTACCACGATGAACACTAATACGCGGGTGCTTATGATCTGAGATCTTGATATAGGGATAGGATTTATCATCGCGCAATAACACGTTGTACCTTGGCATGTATTTCTTGATGTAATTGTGCTCAAGGATCAATGCTTCGGTTTCGGTATGCGTCACGGTAACGTCGATGGCAGCGATGTGTTTGACTAGAACCCGCGTCTTTTCATTATCTAGCTGGCCGCGAAAATAGCTCGTTAGCCGATTTTTCAAGTTTTTAGCTTTGCCAACATAGATCACCGTTTGCTGGCTATCATACATGCGATAAACACCAGGCTCAGTCGTCACGGTTTTTAAAAAGGCTTTAGGGTCAAATTCTTGGTTCATAAATCAAACAAAAACAAAAAAGGTGCCAGTTGGCACCTGTTTAGACGATGATCCGCTATCGCTGTTATAAAGTATCCGCATCCAGCATACCATGGCGGATCGCCAAATGGGTAAGCTCAACATCTCCGCTGATATCAAGTTTGCTGAAAAGGCGATAACGGTAACTGTTAACGGTTTTAGGGCTCAAACTTAATTGCTCTGATATTTCGTTAACTTTTTGCCCTTTGGTGATCATTAACATGATCTGCAACTCGCGCTCTGACAAATTCTTAAATGGGTTTTCTTCATCAGGCGTAAAATGCGACAAGGCCATTTGTTGGGCAATTTCCGGTGATAAATAGCGCTGACCTGCATTAACAACACGAATGGCATTGAGTACTTCATCAGGCGCTGCGCCTTTTGTTAGATAACCTGCCGCCCCTGCTTGCATAACTTTAGTTGGGAATGGGTTTTCCGTATGCACGGTTAACACCACAATTTTAACGTCAGGATTGTACCTTAAGATTTTACGCGTGGCTTCCAAACCACCTATGCCCGGCATATTCATATCCATGAGAATTACATCTGGATTATTATCCCGACACCATTGCACCGCAGCTTCACCACTTTGGGCTTCACCCACTACTTTGATACCACGAATGTCTTCAAGAATACGTCGGATCCCTGTCCTTACCAACTCATGGTCATCAACAAGAAATACGTTAATCAAGAGAGTTACTCCGCAAAAACTGATCGCCAAGGTCGGAATTGACCTAGACTTTTCCCGATAATAACTAAACTAGCCCAATTAAAAAACATTAATGCTGCAGATATGAAATATAATTATATTTTTGCTACACAACGCAAAGAATTTACTAAAAATATATAGTAAGGCATTGTTGTAATTGAGTTTATTATCGAAGAAGTGCTGGAAACTTGATGCAGGAGATGGCGGAGGAGGAGAGATTTGAACTCTCGGAGAGCTATTAACCCTCGCCGGTTTTCAAGACCGGTGCATTCGGCCACTCTGCCACCCCTCCGCAGTGGGGCGCATATTAAAGGAATTGCGTCGTCATTTGCAACTCCAATCCCCAATTTTTTACGTGTTTTTACTAAAAACTGTCTTACCTTGGCAATAATTCATCTTTAGATGACTTTTTTGCTCAGTTTATGTATAACCTTTCTCATAACCTGTTGAGCTCAGGTTTAGGCGACCAGTTTAGTCATACACTTTATAAAGAAAACTGTGTTAACCTAGTCGAATAATAGTTAACGCCTTAAACTTGAAAAAGACGTTATATAACTACATATAGATAGGATGAAAAACAGATCGATACCGCCTTGTTATGCGTATAATCTGTGTCACATAACACGCAAGCTCAAACGCTTAAGCATGAATGTGAGCCTAACTGATATGATGCAAAGGTATTTTGAAACCAAACGAAGAGGATTCAGCAATGAACCAATTTAGTCACACTCAGTCGGTTGAACATGTCAGTGAAACCAACAAAGTATTACGTAACACTTATTTTTTACTGGGCATGACGCTGGCTTTCTCAGCGATTGTTACTGCCCTTTCAGTCGCCTTCATGGCACCGCCTGTTCATTGGGCCGTGTTTCTGATCGGCGCCTACGGTCTGATGTTTTTAACTGAGAAAAACCGTAACTCTAGCTTAGGTCTAGTGTTTGTTTTTCTATTTACTGGCTTTATGGGTTATACCCTTGCCCCTATGATTGGCATGTTCTTAGCAGCCGGTGCGGGTGAAACCGTATTAACTGCCTTAGGTGGTACCGCCCTTGCTTTCTTTGCCACTTCGGCATATGCACTAACCACAAAGCGCGATCTGTCTTTTCTTAACGGCATGATAGTCACAGGTTTTGTGGTACTAATTGTGGCCATGATTGCAAATATCTTCTTGCAAATGCCTGCACTGTCGTTAGCGCTTAGCTGTATGTTTATCTTGTTCTCATCGGCCGTGATCATGTTAACCACACAAAACATTATTCGTGGCGGCGAAACAAACTACATCTCGGCAACCGTGACCTTGTATGTGTCTATCTACAACATTTTTGTTAGCTTACTAAGCATTTTGGGCATAGGTGGCGATGATTAATCTATAGCCTAAGAGTTATTGTGGCTAACTTTAAAGCTGGATTTAATCTAAATCATTAAAACGTTAAAAAGCCCCTGATTGTAGGGGCTTTTGTTTTTATGATGGATTACACTGCTGACAGCTTAAATAACCTCCTGTTGACTATTTCCTATTCCATGCAAGCATTACTATCTTTACTTCATGAGCAGTTTCGCACCTTAATTACGCACACTTATTTTCATGCAGGTACGCGTGTCCTATGCGCTATCTGTTTTACCTTAGTTCCGGCCTTACTTTGGCAGCAAACCGAGTTATCGTTAACCTTAGCCTTAGGCGTTGTTGCTTGTGCAATTGCGGAAACCGATGATGCCAACAGCAATAAGCTCAAAAGTTTAACCATCACGCTAATCTGCTTTTTAGTTGCGTCATTCTCGGTAGAGCTACTTTATCAAACCCCATGGCTATTTGCGCTTGGCCTAGCCAGCTCCACCTTTATGTTTGTGATGTTGGGTTGCTTTGGTCAACGTTATGGACAAATTGCTTTTGGAGCCTTGCTGCTAGCCATCTATACCATGATTGGATTTCAGCCAGAGCAACCCTTTTATGTGCAGCCTTTATTACTGACAGCCGGAGCGCTTTGGTTTGGCTTATTTTCTCTTGTTTGGGCGTTGATCTCCCCTTACCGCTCCTTACATGAACAACTGGCTCAGCTCTATTTCAACTTAGGCCGTTATCAACAAGAAAAAGCGCGTTTTTTTGGTAATCAACAAGCGGATTGGTTAGCCGTTAGACAAAATTTAGTGATCCAAAATATCAGCGTGGTGAATAGTTTAAACACCTGCAAAGACACACTAAACAACCGTCTGCATGGCTCCGGAAAAAAAGAGCGCCTCGACTTATTGTTACAGTATTATCTTATCGCGCAACAAATCCATGAAAGGATCACGGCAACGCACTACCAATATAGCCAATTAGAAAATGCCTTTGCCGATACCGAGCTCACTCAAGGTTTTCACCAACTGATCACGCAACTTTCGCAGGCCAGCCAGCAACTTGGTAAAGCAATTCAAATGCGTAAAGCGTTCGATTTACCCACTTCACTGCGTTGGACTGTCAAAGCCTTACACGACCAGCTTGCCTATCAAGATAGCCAGCATCATTTTGATAAATCTTTGTTTACCCCGCTCTCTTTTGTATTGAAGAACTTATCGGGTATCCATCAATTATTAATTGAAGCGAGTGAAATAAGTCATACTGGCAGCCGCTTAACCGAGGACACCATTCTCGCCACTGAGCCCAAAATCAAGGCTTGGGATCGCCTTACTCATCATATAAAAAGCCGCTCTGTGGTGTTTCGTCATGCCGTGCGAATGAGCCTTTGCTTTGTTATCGGCTATGGCTTATTACAATATTTAACTTTAGATAAGGGCTACTGGGTATTACTGACCTGTTTATTCGTTTGTCAGCCCAGTTTTAGTGAAACCCGTAAGCGCTTAGTACAAAGAGTGGTAGGCACCTTGGTGGGGGTAGCGATAGGGTTTCCACTGCTATACTGGTTACCGAGTCTGTATGGTCAGTTCTTTGTTTTGGCCTTATCTGCCTTTTTCTTCTTCACCTATTTGAAGACCAATTACAGCGTTGCAGTTACCTTTATTACCTTGTTTGTGATGATGGTGTTCAACCTGCTCTCAGGCACTGGGCTAGAAGTGGTTGTGCCAAGGATCCAAGAAACCCTCTTAGGCTGCTTTTTAGCCGTACTGACGGTCAGTTTTATCTTGCCAGAATGGCAATATAAGCGGATCCCCAAATTATTGGCTTTGTCGCTAGAAGCTAACTTAAATTACTTCGAACACGTCATAGAGCAGTACCGTGACGGCAAGCAAGAGTCTTTGCCCTACCGAGTAGCTAGACGTGAAGCTCATATTGCCGATATCAATTTGGCCAGTGCATGGCAAAATATGTTGATAGATCCCGGCTCTAAGCGCAAGTTAGTCAAAGAAAGTTACGCCTTAACCAATCGTAATAACGCGCTATTAGCTTATATTTCTGCTTTAGCCGCGCACCGTTCACAGTTTAGTGAGCTAGAAACACGCCCCGATTTGGCACCGATTTTGGCGCTCACCCGCAAAGCCTTAAACAAGGCGTTACAAAGTATTACCACACCCGATTGTGAAAATACCGAAATCGAGGCACAATTACCGCCACTAAAAATCACTGAATTAACGCCTGAGCAGCTTGCTATCGTGCAGCAGTTGCAGTTGATTGCAAATACTGCCACGGATATTCAAGCGCTGGCGTGCCATATTGGCAAGGTAAAATAGGCCCGACAAATGTACACACTAAATAATCAAACCATTTTAGCCGACAAGCAAGGCTACTTACTCGACCTTAGCCAATGGACGCCTGAGCTAGCCGAGATCATCGCTGAGCAAGAAAACATCACTCTTACACCAGCCCATTGGGAAGTGGTGCTGTTTGTGCGCGAGTTTTACCTTGAATACAACACCTCACCAGCGGTGCGAGCGCTAGTAAAGGCCATGGCCAATAAGTTTGGGCCAGAAAAAGGCAACAGCCGCTACCTCTTCAAATTGTTTTCACAAGGCCCTGCTAAGCAAGCAACCAAAATCGCCGGTTTGCCAAAACCTGCTAAATGCTTGTAACCTAATAAGACTGTTCTGTATTTATTGAGGCTAGTTATGCTTGTTCTGCGCTTGTTTATCACGCTCATGTTGGTTTTTTCGGCTTCCTTGGTACACAGTGAGCCAGAAGTTGACCCCATCGCCACACTCACCTCACTGCAACAAACCTTAATTGAAGATCAAAAAGCGGTTGCCTCAAGTCAGGGGCAAGAGCGACTTTATTTCGAAGATGTTCTCCAACGCAAGGGCAAGCAGTTTCAGCAACAGTTGACTTTATTAGTACAACAACAGCAAGGGGATATCCCCCCCGCTCTGGTTGAGTTAGTGAACACCCAGATCCGTTTTCTAGTCAAAGCCCGTAAAATCAGCGAGGATGAAGTGAATCGCTTAATGGCTAAAGCTGAGCAAACAACGGGCGAGGAGATGACAAAGCAGTATGAAATGGCCTACGAAAACATGGCCATTGTTGATATCTACATCCTTGCTTATGCTGATACCTTAAATTTCGCCAACAAATTAAACATCAATACCGAGGCGCAACTAGAAGAATTCAAGCAGTCGCTTACCCAAAGAGCCGATTTACTCGCCAATATGCTGCGCTTTTTCAACAAGCGTTTTACGGACGCCAAAAGCAAATTAGCATTGGCATCAGAACAAGAAAAAAGCGTACTTAATCAAGAAATAGCACAGCTAGAAGAAAGCAGTAAATCACTGGTCACCAGTTTGGAAAACACCGTCTCTGTGATGGATCGTTATCAACTTGAAACCACCGAGTACAAAAAGCTCATTTTCAGCCTAACCGGGGCGATTACCGTCGATGTGTTAGATTTGAGCGTTGTTTCTGGACTAGCCAATGAATGGCTAGGTAACTTTAAGGATTGGGCTATAACGCATACCCCAACCTTGATTATGCGCATTTTGCTGTTCATCATCATCATGTTCATAACGCGCAGTGTTGCTCGTCTAGTCAAGCGTGCAATTAAGCGCAGCGTCAGCCATTCCAACATGAATTTCAGCATTTTAATGCAGGAGTTCTTTGTTAACCTATCTGGCAAAGTTGTGATTATCTTAGGCCTGTTGATCGCGATTTCTCAATTGGGTATTGATCTGGGGCCACTGTTAGCCGGCTTTGGGGTCGCGGGGATTGTTATCGGTTTAGCTTTGCAAGATACCTTATCAAACTTCGCATCCGGCATGATGATCTTAATTTATCGCCCCTTTGATGTGGGTGACTTTGTTGAAGTAGCAGGTGGGGTTCGAGGCAAAGTCAGTCATATGAGCTTAGTTTCTACCACTATCAAGACCATAGATCATCAGCGCCTCATTATTCCCAATAATAAGATTTGGGGAGATACCATCAACAATATTTCCGGGGAAGAGTTTCGTCGCGTGGATATGATTTTCGGAATTGGTTACGGCGATGACATTAAAAAAACGGAACAAGTGTTAAAAGAAATTTTGGATAGTCACCCCGCTATTCTGACCGATGAAGAGCATAAGTATATGATTAAGGTTCATGCATTGGGTGAATCATCGGTTGATTTTGCCGTGCGCCCTTGGGTAAAAAATGCGGATTACTGGGACGTTTATTGGGATGTAACACGCGCGGTGAAACTGCGCTTTGACGAAGAAGGTATTTCAATTCCCTTCCCGCAGCGAGATGTACACATATATCAACACAATCAAGCTCAGAAAGAGGCTGATGTAGGCTAAGCCCCTGAAAAAATGATGATAAAAAAAGCAGCGATTAACGCTGCTTTTTATTTTACGGTATGAATTAGCTTAACCTAAATGCGTTAAACCACCCATATACGGGACTAACGCTTCAGGTACTTGAATACGGCCATCGGCTAGTTGGTAGTTTTCTAATACCGCCACTAAGGTACGTCCTACCGCTAAACCAGAGCCATTTAATGTGTGGATCAACTCAGGCTTTTTAGCGCCCTCAGCACGAAAACGCGCTTGTAAACGTCGGGCTTGGAAATCACGCACATTTGAACAAGAAGAAATCTCGCGATACGTATTTTGCGCAGGTAACCATACTTCTAAATCAAAGGTTTTAGCCGCACCAAAGCCCATATCACCGGTACACAGAGCCATTACGCGATAAGGTAAGCCTAATTTTTGTAACACTGCTTCTGCATGGCCTGTTAATTCTTCAAGAGCCGCATCACTTTGCTCTGGATGAACCAGTTGCACCATTTCGACTTTATCAAATTGATGCTGACGAATAAGGCCACGGGTATCACGGCCATAAGAGCCCGCTTCACTTCTAAAACAAGGTGTATGCGCGGTCATCTTGATCGGCAGATCAGACTCGGCATAGATGGTGTCACGAGACAGGTTTGTTAATGGCACTTCAGCGGTTGGGATCAAAGACAAGCCTTGGCCTTCTTCTGTCGCTGGTTGAGTATGGAACAAGTCACCACCAAATTTTGGCAGTTGGCCAGTACCGTACAAGCTGTCTGCATTGACCAAGTAAGGCACGTACATTTCTGTGTAACCATGCTCATTGGTATGTAAATCAAGCATAAATTGCGCTAGTGCACGGTGCATACGGGCAATCTGACCTTGCATCACAATAAAACGTGAGCCCGTGATTTTAACCGCTGCAGGAAAATCTAGTCCGCCTAATGCCTCACCTAAATCAACGTGATCTTTCACTTCAAAATCGTAAGCCTTTGGCTCACCCCAACGACGGATTTCCACGTTTTCGTTTTCATCTTTACCAATTGGCGCAGACGCATCGGGTAAGTTAGGAATACTTAAAGCCAAGTTATTTAACTCGGCCATCAGCACGTTTAGCTGCTCTTTCGCCGCATCTAAGTCTTCACCTAATTGCGCCATTTCGGCACGCAGCGGCGCAATGTCTTCACCGCGCTTGGCCGCTTCACCAATGGATTTAGATCGACTGTTACGCTCAGCTTGTAGATTCTCAGTGCGAACTTGGATTTCTTTACGTTGATTTTCCAGCTCAGTAATTTTTTCCACATCAAGTTCATAGCCACGGGTGGCTAGTCGCGCGGCAACCTCGTTTAAATCACCACGCAAATATTTCGGATCTAACATGCTTAACCTTTAATGTATTTTAACTTTTAAATATTAACTGGGTGCCTAGCCATGCTGCGAAGATACAAATCACAACATTACAGGCCACATTGAATACGGCTTTAATTAACTCACCTTGTTGGATCAGCAATAAACTGTCCATCGAAAACGTTGAGAACGTGGTCAAAGCACCTAAAAAGCCCACGCTTATTAATGGCTTCCAAAAACTAGAGCTGATGATATTTTGCTCCAGTAGTGCAAACATTATCCCCATGATCAGTGAGCCAATCACATTGACCATGAGTGTACCAAAAGGAAAGCCCTTTCCAAAAGCAGAAAGCGCCCAATTACTAATAAGAAATCGCATGCAGGCACCCGTGGCACCGCCACATGCAACAAAAATCAGCGTAGTGAGATTAGTCATAGCGTTGTTGTTCACTTTGTTGGTCTTGACTGCGTAGCCAATTAAGTTTTTGTGAAATCTGTTTTTCCAAACCTCGCTCGGTTGGAAAATAGTAGCGTTGGTTAGCTAATTCGGTTGGGAAATAGTTTTCACCTGCGGCATATGCATTAGGCTCATCATGAGCATAACGATACTGAGCGCCATGGCCAAGCTCAGCCAATAAGCTAGTGGGAGCGTTACGTAAATGCAGCGGCACACTGGCATCACCATGCTCTTTAGCATCGCGTAACGCCGCTTTAAAGGCGGTGTACACCGCATTACTTTTAGGCGCACAAGCAAGATAGACAATGGCTTGGGCAATGGCACGTTCGCCTTCTGCAGGCCCGACCCGACTAAAACAATCCCAAGCGGCTATCGCCACTTGCATGGCACGGGGGTCGGCATTGCCAACATCTTCTGAGGCGATGGCCAAGCAGCGGCGCGCTATGTATAGCGGATCACAGCCGGCGGTTAACATACGGGCATACCAATAAAGCGCGGCATCGGGTGCTGAGCCACGAATCGATTTATGCAGGGCAGAAATCAGATCATAAAAGATATCCCCCTGCTTATCGATACTGCTGACACTGCGACCCGCAACAGCGGCTAGTAATTCACTGGTAAGTAACTTGTGATCCTCTTGCTCTGTTGCAAGATCAACCATTAACTCAATAAAATTAAGTACTTTACGTGCATCCCCTGCCGCAAGTTGAATTATGTTGTTGCTCACATCTGGCGCAAGTTTAACCTTAGTTTGAGCAAACCCAGTATTGATGGCGCGCTCAATCAAGCTTTGTAAATCTTTAGCTTCTAAAGGCTTTAACACATAAACACGCGTCCGTGACAATAAGGCGTTATTGAGCTCAAACGAAGGATTTTCGGTGGTGGCACCAATGAAGATAATGGTGCCATCTTCAATAAAGGGCAAAAAGCCGTCTTGCTGGCTCTTATTAAAACGATGAACTTCATCAACAAAAAGCAAGGTGCGTTGGCCTTGTTGCGCATTTTGCTGGGCGCGCTCAATAGCAGCGCGAATATCTTTAACCCCAGAGGTCACTGCCGATAGCCGTTCAACCTTGGCATCACAATATTTAGCGGCTAACTCAGCTAAGGTGGTTTTACCTGTGCCCGGTGGCCCCCATAAAATCATCGAATGGCAAAAACCGGCTTCTAAGGCTTTACGCAGTGGCTGATCTGGGCCAATGATATGTTGCTGACCCACATATTCAGCAAGATTTGTTGGCCGCATGCGCGCGGCCAAAGGACGAAAATCAGGCGAAAAATCAAGGCTGAGGTTATCCATTAGCGCTGGTCGTCGACCTCTACACCCGCTGGAATAACAAACTCAAAATCCGACTCAGTCACGGTGGGAGCCAAGTTAAGATTGCTTAATGTAAACTCACTACTTTGGCCTTGGCGCTCTTTAATTCGAAATCCGACTAATTGGTCTTTGTCATCAAAGTTCAGACTAAACTCAGCAATACTGGCTTCTTGATCTTTGGGTTTGACTAGATAACTGCCTTCAGCTTGAGATACATCATATTGTTGCCATACCTTGGCGTCGGTTGATGCCAGCAGCAGAAATGGCGTTCCCGCCACCGCTTCGGCTTGATCTAATAGGGTGACCTGTTCGACAAAAGGACTGTAAATCCATACCGTACTGCCGTTTGATACCACCAGCTCTTCATCGGGCTGTTTTACTTGCCAACGAAATTGATCCGGTTGAGCCAGCGTCATATCGCCACTGGCTTGTTGGATAACGGTGCCATCAACATCTAACACTTGCTGTGAAAAGCTGGCCGAAAACTTAGCTACTTTTTGTAATTTAACCTGTAACTCAGTTGCCGCATCGGCCCAGCTGGCTCCTGAAAATAACGCCAAAGACGCAATACCTGAAACAACAAGTTGGGAAATTTTATTCATCTTAATTCCTTGGTGGGGGTGGCGCTAACACTTCACGATTACCGTTATGTCCGGGTGCACTAACAATGCCTTGTTGCTCCATTTGCTCAACAATACGTGCTGCCCGGTTATAACCAATTTTAAATTTACGTTGCACTCCAGAAACAGAGCCTCGACGCGTTTCGGTGACAAAAGCAACCGCTTCGTCATACAGCGCATCAACGTCATCATCCGCTTCTGCTACTTCACCTGGCAGCATGTTCTCCGGCGTAGTGTCGCCCGATAGAATATCATCAATGTAATTAGGCTCACCACGTAATTTCCAGTCGGCTACCACTTTATGTACTTCATGATCATCGACAAATGCGCCATGCACCCGCTCCGGCACCGATGTGCCCGGTGGCAGATACAACATATCACCCATACCGAGTAAGGATTCTGCGCCTTGCTGATCTAAAATGGTACGCGAGTCAATTTTACTCGACACTTGGAAAGCCATTCGAGTAGGTACGTTGGCTTTAATTAAGCCTGTAATCACATCTACCGATGGGCGCTGGGTGGCAAGAATGAGGTGAATACCGGCTGCACGCGCTTTTTGTGCTATACGTGCGATCAGCTCTTCCACTTTTTTGCCCACTATCATCATCATGTCGGCAAATTCATCAACCACCACCACAATACTAGGCAGCTTAGTCAGCTCGGGCGCCATTTCGTCCATGCTGTCACCGGGCTTCCAAAGTGGGTCAACCATAGGGTTACCTGAATCGATGGCCGCTTTGACCTTAGCGTTATAACCTTTTAGATTACGCACACCAACGGCCGACATCAATTTATAACGTCGCTCCATTTCACCAACACACCAACGCAGCGCATTAGCGGCATCTTTCATGTCGGTTACAACTTCAGCTAGAAGGTGAGGAATGCCCTCATAAACTGAAAGCTCCAACATTTTAGGGTCAATCATGATCATGCGAACATCTTCTGGTGAGGACTTGTACAACAGGCTTACTATCATACAGTTAACACCAACCGATTTACCTGAGCCCGTCGTTCCCGCAACCAATAAGTGTGGCATTTTCGCCAAGTCAACCACCACAGGTTTACCCGCGATATCACTGCCTAGCACCATGGTTAACGGCGAAGAATTTTCTACAAATTGAGGGCAGTCCAATACTTCTCTTAAGTACACCGTTTCTCGGTATTTATTGGGTAGTTCAATACCTATGTAGGTTTTGTTGGGGATCACTTCAACAACTCGCACACTCATGGCCGAGAGTGCACGCGCTAGGTCTTTTGCTAATCCGGTGATCTTGCTGACCTTGATACCTGGTGCTAACTCAAGTTGAAATTGAGTGATCACAGGCCCAGGGTAAACTTCCATCACCTTAGCTTGCACATTAAAATCGAGTAGCTTAGCTTCCACTAAACGTGAAACCTGCTCAATATCTTCTTGGGTAATCGGATTTTGAGCTTTGTTTGGACGATCGAGTAAATCAATCGAAGGCAGCGGCGCCAAATTCGCTATCATGGCTTTCTTTTGCTGCAATTGCGCGACCGCATCGGCTAAAGCAGGGTCTTGACCACTTTGTTTAGCCAGCACTGGCGTGCTTTGAGGCTTGCTCGACTCGAGGCTTTCATCGGCAAATATGGCCGGAAAATCATCCTCGTCAGGATCGGGCATCCAAGGCATAGTTAATTCATCAGCATCAAGACTTTTAGGCTCTCGCGGCGAATTAGCCGCAACCGCACTAGTGGTTAGATCTCGAGATCCGGCGCTAAACTCAGGCTCGTTTTTCGGGTCATTGTTTACAATAGGTGTAATGGGATTAGGCTCAATGCGACCTTGACTGTCTGCCGCCATGGCGGATTCAAATTCAGGTAAGATTTTATCTAAACTTGGCAAAGGAGGATCGTTAGGATTAACTGCTTCGGCTGATTTTTTCGGCAACTCCTTGGCAAACAGCACCGAATCGCCATCCTGCTGATTCTTTTTTGCAGCGCGTTCGCTTTGATAATTGCGCCACGTGGTAGGTAAATTTATCAACGCGCGGCTAGCATGAATAGAGTATTCACCCAGTTTATCAATAAACATCAGCAGCGAAATACCGGTAAACAAGGTAAAGCCGGTGGCAATGAAACAGAGTAAAATCAAGGTAGAGCCAAGTAGGCCGAAATAACTTACCATGGCTTTAGATAAGATATCACCCACTACCCCGCCACTGGAAAAGTAATAGATATCATCAAAATTCAACGCAGCTAGAGCCGTAACCCCAAGTACGATGAAAATAAAGCCAATGATACGCAAACCCAGCGCTAAATAATCCAAAGATAGCAGCCCTTTCGGTTTCCAGAAAAGTAACCAAGCCAAAGCAACCGTAACAAACGGCATCAGATAAGCAGCAATACCGAAGGCAAATAACAAGATATCCGCAAGCCAAGCACCTGCGGCCCCTGCTGAATTGTGTATTTCCCCTTCCCAAGCTGTTTGCGTCCAACTCGGATCGGAGGGATGAAAAGTAATCAATGCCAACATCATGAAAATGGCAAAGGCATGGCAGATCACAAGGCTCACTTCCAGAATACGAGCCATACCCGATAACGAAGACATAGGTTTTGCTTGGTTCAAGCTAAGTTCCTTGTTCATTTCAAACGCCTGATAAGAAAAAAAAAGCGGCTCTAAGCCGCTCTTTATTGTATCTATTTCATTGCTAAGGTAAAGCTTAGCGGGTCTTTATCACTAAAGAATTAGACTGCTTCACTTCTTCCATGACCACGTAAGTGCGTGTGTCATTTACACCGGGTAAACGCAATAAGGTTTCACCAAGTAATTTACGGTACGCAGACATGTCACATACGCGTGTTTTTAGTAAGTAATCGAAATCACCAGACACAAGGTGACATTCTTGAATTTCTTCTAGCTCTTGAACCGCACCATTAAATTGTTCAAATACATCAGGTGCGCCGCGATTTAGGGTGATCTCAACAAATACCAGCAGTGATGCATCAAGGTAAAGTGGATTCAGGATCGCCGTGTAACCTTTAATGTAGCCTTGGCGTTCAAGACGACGTACACGTTCTAGGCAAGGTGTTGGGCTTAAGCCAACGCGTTTTGAGAGCTCAACATTTGAAATACGACCATCTTTTTGCAATTCGTTAAGAATATTGCGATCGATACGGTCAAGGTCTTTAAGCGGTCTAGTATTTACTTCCATCATTATTATATTCCATTCAATTACATCCCAGCAAAATAATATCACGCATTAAATATTATTATAGGTGCATAAGCAGTAAATTTACGCCTACACTAGCGTGATAGCCTATTATTTTTATACCTGTTTTTTTCAACATGTTGTATCTATGAGGTGAATTATGATCATTGGTGTACCAAAAGAAATCAAAAATCACGAATACCGCGTTGGCTTAGTTCCTTCCAGTGTAAAAGAACTGGTTCAGTTAGGTCACACTGTTTATGTAGAAACAAACGCCGGTGCAGGCATCGATCTCACCGATACCGAGTTTGAAGCAGCTGGTGCTAAAATTTTGCCCAGTGCCAGTGCACTATTCTCAAAATCTGAGATGATAGTCAAGGTAAAAGAACCACTCGCTCAAGAGCGCGCATTGCTAACCCCTGAACATGTGCTTTTTACCTATTTACATTTAGCGCCTGATCTGCTTCAAACTGAGGATCTTATCAAGAGTCAGGCAACATGTATAGCATATGAAACTGTTACTGATAAAAATGGCGGCTTACCATTACTCGCCCCCATGTCTGAAGTCGCCGGCAGAATGTCAATTCAAGCGGGAGCCATGGCATTGGAGAAATCTTGGGGCGGCCGCGGCCTGTTACTCGCTGGCGTACCTGGGGTTGCGCCCGCGAACGTGGTTATCATAGGCGGCGGTAAAGTAGGTCAAAACGCATTAAAAATCGCCGTAGGAATGGGCGCAAACGTCACTATATTAGATAAAAATATCAATGTGTTAGCAGCGCTTGACCAACACTATGGCAATACCATCACCACCCTGTATTCTAATGCTGAAAATTTGCAGCAATGCGTACTAGCCGCAGATTTAGTCGTCACCGCCGTACTCTTGCCCGGCGCAGCAGCTCCGAAACTGATCACCCGCGCCATGTTAAAACAAATGAAAACGGGCTCTGTCATTGTTGACGTCGCCATCGACCAAGGCGGTTGCTGTGAAACCTCTCGCCCAACCAGTCATGAAGACCCTATTTTTATTATCGATGAAGTAGTGCATTACTGCGTCGCGAACATGCCCGGCGCGGTAGCCCGAACGGCCACCTTTGCCCTTAATCATGCCACCCTGCCATACGTGATTAAACTTGCATCTTTGGGAGTGAAACAGGCCATGGCACAAGACGCTGGACTGCTCGCCGGATTAAATGTCTATCAAGGCCAACTAACCAATCAAGGTGTAGCAATTAGCCAAAATAAACCTTGGATAGCGCCAAAAGAGGTGTTGAATTTATAAAAAAGCTCAAATCAGACTAATATTTTCAGCTTTTTTAATTATAAATTATAACAATATATTCTGTAGAACTGGGCTAAATCTAACCTTTTAGCTCAGTCACCGAATTTTCTTCTAAGCCATCCGATCGCCGCTTTACCCCATATCAATATTTCCATACAATCTGGCCAAGCATTATCAGAAGAGACTAGAAATGAGCGAACCAAAACACTGTAAATTACTAATTTTAGGCTCCGGTCCAGCCGGATATACTGCCGCTGTTTACGCTGCACGAGCCAATTTAAATCCCGTGCTAGTGACAGGGATGCAGCAAGGTGGTCAGTTAACCACCACCACCGAAGTTGAAAACTGGCCGGGTGATGCTCATGGCCTGACAGGCCCTGCCTTGATGGATCGCATGAAAGAGCACGCTGAGCGTTTCGAAACTGAAATTATTTTTGACCATATTCACACGGTCGATGTGCAAAACCGCCCATTTACGCTAACGGGTGACAGCGGTGTATATACCTGTGATGCATTAATTATTGCTACAGGCGCTTCGGCACGCTACTTGGGCTTACCTTCAGAAGAAGCGTTCAAAGGCCGTGGCGTTTCTGCCTGTGCAACCTGTGACGGCTTTTTCTATCGTAATCAAAAAGTAGCGGTCATTGGTGGCGGTAATACGGCAGTTGAAGAAGCACTATACTTATCAAACATTGCCTCAGAAGTTCACCTAGTTCATCGCCGTGAAACGTTCCGCTCAGAAAAAATACTACTTGACCGTTTAATGGACAAAGTCGCTAACGGCAATATTACCCTGCATACCAATCGCACCTTAGATGAAGTATTAGGTGATGACATGGGTGTAACCGGCATGCGCCTTAAAGATACCCTATCGGATGCAACTGAAAACCTTGATGTAATGGGTGTGTTTGTTGCCATTGGTCATAGTCCAAACACCGATATTTTCAAAGGCCAACTTGAGATGAAAGATGGTTACTTAACTATCCAATCTGGTACTCAAGGCAATGCCACCCAAACCAGTGTTGAAGGTGTCTTTGCGGCGGGCGATGTTGCCGATCACATTTATCGTCAAGCAATTACCTCAGCAGGCAGTGGTTGTATGGCAGCATTGGACGCTGAGCGCTATCTTGATAATATAACAAAATAAAAATGAGGTCGGGATGAAGAAAATACTGGTGATTGAAGATAGCTCTACGGTTAGAAATATCTTATTGCAAGTGATTAAAAATAAACTTAACGTCCCGGTCGATTCAGCTGAAAGCATGGCGCAATGCCGTGCTTTGATTAAAGAGCACGGCAGTGATGCGTATTTTGCTGCCGTGGTCGATTTAAACCTACCCGATGCCGCTTCTGGTGAGGCCGTCGCCTATACCCTAGCCCATCAAATTCCGTCTATCGTTTTAACGGGTGACTACAACGAAACCATGCGCAGTAAACTGCTCAATATGGGCGTAGTCGACTATGTCATCAAAGACAGTACCTATTCGTTTAATTACGCCATTAGTTTATTGCAACGATTACACAAAAATCAGTTGATTGAAGTGTTAGTGGTGGAGGATTCTGCGGTCGCACGAGGCTACCTCGAAGGTTTGCTTAAACAGCATTTATTTCAAGTACACACAGCTAACGATGGCCAACACGCATTAGAAGTCCTCAATCAGCACCCCAATATTAAATTGCTGCTAACCGATTACAACATGCCGAATGTGGATGGATTTCAATTGGTACAACAGTTGCGCAAGCAATATGATAAAAACCAGCTCGCTATTATCGGCTTATCGTCCACCGATGATACATCGCTCTCGGCGCGCTTTATCAAGCATGGTGCCAATGATTTTCTAACCAAACCTTTTATTCATGAAGAGCTATATTGTCGCGTCAATCAAACACTAGATCATATGGAGCTGATCGCCGAAATCCAAGATGCGGCTAACCGCGACTACATGACTAAACTCTATAACCGCCGGTATTTGTTTAATTACGGCAGTGAAATCCATGCCATGGCTAAACAAGGTCATATAAGCCTTGCTGTGACAATTATGGACATAGACCACTTCAAAGAAGTCAATGACACTTATGGCCACGAAGCTGGAGACATAGTGTTAAAACATTTTGCGTCCATGCTAGCCACTTGCTTTCCCAAATCCCTAGTTGCACGTTTAGGTGGCGAGGAGTTCTGTATCTTGATGAAAGAAACAGACAATGAACAGGCGAGCTATCGTCTAAATAAATTCCGTGAGCGGCTGGCACAAAGCCCGATCACGGCAGGCGAACATGAGATTTGGGTCACCGCCAGTTTTGGGGTCAGTAACTTTGTTGGCGACTCCCTTGACTCGCAAATCAATCGCGCCGACAAGTTACTATACGAAGCCAAAAATGATGGTCGAAATCGGGTTTACAATGACAGTGATGCAAATTTTTAGTTTGCTTTAAGTTTGTTTACCATCGCTTAAACATCCTTTGCAGCACTTGCAATTATCAGGTTTTATTTATTGTGCTCACTTATTTAATGTCCCAAAATCAGGCCTTCCCTGCCCCTAGCCAAGCTTTAGTCGACCCCGATGGCTTGCTTGCTGTTGGCGGCGACCTTAGCCCTGAGCGATTGCTCAGCGCTTATCGCCAGGGTATTTTTCCTTGGTTTAGCCAAGGCGAGCCGATTATGTGGTGGAGCCCCAGTACTCGCGCCACCATTGCGCCACATCAAGTTCACATTGGCCGCACCATGAAACGCATCATCAATCAGCATGAATTTGAAATTAGCGTTAATCTTGCCTTTAATCAGGTAATAGCCGCCTGCGCTAATGAGCGTAGCGATACGGGCACTTGGATCACCGATGAAATGCAACAAGCATATGGCGAGTTGCATCGTTTGGGCCATGCCCATTCTGTTGAAGTGTGGCAGCATGGGCAATTAGTCGGAGGAATATACGGGATTGGGCTAGGCAAACTGTTTTGTGGGGAGTCGATGTTTCACCGTGTTACTAATGCATCTAAGATTGCTTTCATTGCCCTGTGCCAACATTTTGAGCAACATGGCGGCGCACTTATTGATGCACAAATTCCGAATCCTCACTTAACCACCCTAGGGGTAAGGTCACAACCTCGCGTTGATTTTTTGGCGCAAGCCGCTAACTTATGTCAACAAACAATAGGAGCAGACTGTTGGATAAATCAAAACATACACCTCAACAGGAAGTGATCCTTAAAGTGGGGCTCACCCCAGAGCACCCCTGCAGCTACCTCCCTGAAAAAAAAGAACAATTGCTAGTGATGATGGATCCCGGCATGTTCAACAGCAGCGATTATGAACGCTTACTCAGTCTCGGCTTTCGTCGCAGTGGCAAAGATATCTATCGACCACACTGCCCTCAATGTCAAGCCTGTCAGTCGATTCGATTAGCTGTCAACGAGATCAACCTAAGTCACAGCCAAAAGCGCATTTTGAAAAAAAATGCCGATTTAACCATACAAATTAGTCAACGTGACAAACCCGAGTACTTTAACCTTTATCAAGCTTATATTAACAACAAGCATCAGCAAGGCTCGATGTATCCCGCTAATCTTGAACAATACCAACATTTTATTTTGTCGCCTTGGTTAAGCCCGCATTTTATCGAGATATACCATCAAACTAAGCTGATCGCCGTTGCCGTTTCCGACGTGGGTAGCGCCAGCTTAAGTGCCATGTATACTTTTTACGATCCCGACTATGAAGCCCGCTCCTTGGGCACCTTTGCTATTTTGCAGCAAATTCAATATGCACAAAGCCTCAGCCTGCCATGGTTATACTTAGGCTATCAAGTTGATCAATGCCGTAAGATGAATTACAAGACCCGATTTCGTCCACATCAGCGCCTGATCCGAGGTGAATGGCAGATTTTCACGAATTAAATTCACTACGCTGCTTTACCCTTCACATCAAATCTGGCATTATTCGGCGGTCAAAAAATAGCTTAAATTGCAAACCGAGGATTCGATGGCGAAAGAAGACAATATTGAAATGCAGGGAACTGTGTTAGACACATTACCAAATACCATGTTTCGTGTAGAGCTAGAAAATGGTCATGTTGTAACAGCACATATTTCTGGAAAAATGCGTAAAAACTACATCCGTATTTTAACTGGAGATAAGGTGACTGTTGCTTTAACACCTTATGATTTATCCAAAGGACGCATTGTGTTCCGCGCAAGATAATCTTCGCCAAAAAAAAACCAGCAAACGCTGGTTTTTTTTGGTCAAGAATAAGGCAGCAATGCCACCTTACTCAATCACATCATTTATGCTACTGGCTCACCGACTTCTGAAAAATTAAATTTCAGCTCGTCATCTTTAAGCGTTACCACCACATCACCGCCAGAAGTTAATCCACCAAACAGAATTTCGTTAGCTAATGGCTTTTTCAAATGCTCTTGGATCACTCGCGACATCGGTCTTGCGCCCATCGCTTTGTCATAGCCTTTATTTGCTAACCATTCTCTTGCTTCTTGCTCGACAATTAAAGAGACGCCTTTATTATCAAGCTGGGCTTGTAATTCCACAATAAACTTGTCTACCACTTGATAGATCACTTCCATATCCAAGTGGTTGAACCAAATTATGTTATCCAAGCGGTTTCTAAACTCGGGTGAGAAGGTTCGGTTTATTTCATCAAACGCATCATAGCTTTGATCTTGTGCTTTAAAGCCGATGCTATTGCGCACCGTCTCTTTAACACCCGCATTGGTTGTCATCACTAAGATCACATTTCTGAAATCTGCCTTGCGGCCATTGTTATCGGTTAAAGTGCCATGGTCCATCACCTGCAACAGCAGGTTAAACACATCAGAATGGGCTTTTTCAATCTCATCAAGTAGCACCACACTGTGAGGGTGTTTGATCACCGCATCGGTTAGCATGCCGCCTTGGTCATATCCAACATAACCTGGAGGTGCACCAATTAAGCGTGACACGGCGTGGCGCTCCATGTATTCAGACATATCAAAGCGAATTAGCTCAACGCCCATCACCTTAGCTATTTGCTGGGTCACCTCGGTCTTACCGACTCCTGTGGGGCCTGCAAACAAGAAGGAGCCAACCGGCTTCACCTCATTACCTAAACCTGAGCGGCTTAGCCTGATCGCATCGGTAAGAGCTTCTATGGCTTGATCTTGACCAAATACCACCATCTTCAAATTACGCGATAGATTCTTCAAGATGTCCTTATCGGAGGCCGATACGGATTTTTTCGGGATCCGCGCCATTTTAGACACGATGGCTTCAATATCACTGACATTAATCGTTTTACGGCGTTTACTGGCGGGTAACAAACGCACGCTCGCACCCGCTTCGTCGATAACATCGATGGCTTTATCGGGTAAGTGACGTTCATTGATGTATTTCGCACTTAATTCGGCTGCTGCGCGCAGCGCCTTAGCCGTATAACGCACATCATGATGTTGCTCGTAACGCGGTTTCAGCCCCATCAAGATACGGGTTGTGTCATCCACTGAAGGCTCAACAATATCAATTTTTTGGAAACGTCGTGCTAATGCCCGATCCTTTTCAAAAATTTGGTTATATTCTTGGTAGGTCGTAGAGCCAATACAACGCAATAGGCCATTGCTTAAAAGTGGTTTAATTAAGTTGGCTGCATCCATCTGGCCACCTGACGCCGCCCCCGCGCCTATGATGGTATGAATTTCATCAATGAACAGGATGGCATTGTCTTTTTTCTCTATTTGTTTCAATAGATTTTTAAAGCGTTTTTCAAAATCACCGCGGTATTTTGTGCCCGCCAGTAACGCGCCCATATCCAGAGAATAGATAGTACTTTGCGCGATAACCTCAGGCACCTCAGCATGCACAATGCGATAGGCAAGCCCCTCGGCAATGGCGGTTTTACCCACCCCGGCCTCACCCACTAGCAAGGGGTTATTTTTACGGCGACGGCACAGTACTTGAATACAGCGATTTAACTCTTCATCACGGCCAATCAAGGGGTCGATTCGCCCTTCCAACACAAGTTGGTTTAGATTAGTAGCATAGTTTTCAAGTTTGACACTGCCCTCTTCGCCGTCATCCATGATAGAAGAATCTGGGCCAGAGTTATGTTCGTCGTTTTCGTTTTTACGGATGCCGTGAGACAAGTAATTAACCACATCAAGTCGAGACATGTCGGCTTTTTTCAAAAAGTAAACCGCCTGAGACTCTTGCTCACTAAAAATGGCAACCAACACATTAGCGCCAGACACCTCGGTGTTGCCTGAAGACTGCACGTGAAACACCGCACGCTGCAACACACGCTGGAAGCCTAAGGTTGGCTGCGTTTCTCGGTCAATATCATCGACCGGGATCAGCGGCGTGGTTTGTTCAATAAATTCGGTAATTTCTTTGCGTAATGCATCTATATCTGCATTGCATGCTTTAAATGCTTCACTGGCCGAAGGGTTGTCTAATAAAGCGAGTAACAAATGCTCCACCGTCATAAATTCGTGGCGGTTTAATCTAGCTCTTTTAAACGCGTCGTTAAGTGTGTGCTCTAGCTCTTTGTTTAACATATGACACTCCCAAAAATACTACGACGTTAAGACAAACGTTAAAATCAATCCTTTTCCATAGTGCACAACAAAGGATGTTCATTGTCTCGTGCATAGGTGTTGACTTGAACTACTTTTGTTTCTGCAATCTCTGCAGTATATATGCCACAAATTCCCTTTCCTTGGTGATGAACGCTCAACATGATTTGTGTGGCCTTCTCAATGTCAGCATTAAAAAACCGTTGTAACACTTCTATCACAAAATCCATCGGTGTGTAATCGTCATTGTTCAATATTACCTTATATAACGACGGTGGCTGTATTTTGGTTTTAACGTCGTCAAGTAACTGATTATCGTAGTTAGGTTCGTTTAATTTACTCATATTAAAATACTAGTATCTCTGCTGGCCGAATGCTAAATAGTTTTTTGTCACGATGTATGTCACAAACAAGCCTAATGTTTTCATCGAATACCTTGACTCTGCGAGAATATTTACTAAATTGACTTATTGATGATATTTATCATTATACGTTGATATCAAGACGACGTAACTGACAAATTTTTCGGGTTAATTTCAATCAACAATAAGGATGCAGAAGTATGGCAACCGGTACGGTTAAATGGTTCAACAACGCAAAAGGTTTTGGTTTCATTTGTGCTGAAGAAGGCGGTGAGGACATTTTTGCTCATTATTCAACCATACAAATGGAAGGCTATCGCACACTCAAAGCAGGACAACAAGTGCAGTTCGAAACGCACTCAGGTCCTAAAGGCTCACACGCCACCGAAATTTGCCCGCTAGAGCAAAAATAAGGTTTATCAACATAAAGCAGGTTAACCCCATTAACCTGCTTTTTATTTTACGCTGTTTGTCTCAGAAATGCAGCCACGGCAAAATCAACCCAGCTCATGTTTTCACTTTTTAATCATGTCGAGTCTGATATTATTCCACCTAAACATTTGCTGCGAGAAAATATAGTCCATGAAGGCTGCGCCAAGTCATTCCAAATTTCGAACCTCCTCAAACAAGGCTGCGGCCAAAGCAAGAGGAAAAGCAAATTCAAACCGAAGTCACCTATCTAAGTCTAATCAATCTAAATCTAATCAACGCATGCCCAAACGTCACACCGGCAAAACGCGGGTTATTTTATTTAATAAGCCCTTTGATGTGCTAAGCCAATTTTCCGATGATGCCAATCGGGCAACGTTAAAAGATTTCATAGACATTCCCGATGTCTATGCCGCTGGACGCTTGGATAGAGACAGTGAAGGCCTGCTTGTGTTAACCAATAATGGCAAGCTACAAGCCCAAATTACCTCTCCCAAAGCCAACACCAGTAAAACCTATTGGGTTCAGGTTGAAGGTGAGCCCACCGAGGCCGCACTTGAGCAGCTACGCCAAGGCGTCGAGTTAAAAGACGGCATGACCTTGCCGGCCGAGGTGGACATCATGGCAGAGCCCAGCATTTGGCCGCGTACCCCGCCCATTCGAGAGCGCAAAAACATCCCCACTACTTGGCTTAGTTTTTCAATTCGTGAAGGCCGTAACCGGCAAGTAAGAAGAATGACTGCCCATATCGGCCACCCAACATTGCGGTTAATTCGCTATCGTGTTGGCAACTGGACACTTGATAACATTGCATCAGGACAATATCAGGAGATTGCAACGAATGTTTAGCCCCCATGTCACCGTGGCTTGTGTGATCCAATACAAGCAAAAATACTTAGTTGTTGAAGAGCAAGACCATGGCAGGATTGTATTCAACCAACCGGCAGGCCACCTTGAAGCAAATGAATCACTGATCAGCGCAGTGAAACGTGAGGTAAAAGAAGAAACCGGGCTTGAAATCGAACCCCAAGGTTTTATCGGCAGCTATTTATTTACCAGCCCGGTTAATCAAGTTACCTACCTTAGGTTTTGCTTTTATTATCAATTTGAGCAGGCTCCTCCCGCTTGTAAACCACAGGATGCCGATATCATCAACTGTCACTGGCTAACCTTAGATGAGCTAAAACAACAACAAACAAAATTACGCAGCGCATTAGTACTGGAAGTAATAGAGGATTATGTTGCTGGCCAACAAGGTGATTTGTCTTTAATTAAGCATTTTCCCCTCGCCACGGTTTAGCAACAGGTTTAGCGAAAACTGTTTAATTTACTCTGCCAATCTAGGGCGATAAAGAAATAACTGTGGTCTAACTCACAAAGCTGTTTTAGGCCGCTAAATTCTGCTAGAATCACGCCCGTTTTTGCCCAGAGAATAAATTAATATGACAGACAATAGTCAAACTAAAGTGATCGTAGGCATGTCCGGCGGTGTCGATTCTTCCGTTTCTGCGTATTTACTACTTGAACAAGGCTACCAAGTGGAAGGTTTGTTCATGAAAAACTGGGAAGAAGACGACAACGAAGAATACTGCGCCGCAGCCGAAGACTTAAAAGATGCCCAAGCCGTTTGTGACAAATTAGGCATCCACCTTCACACCATCAATTTTGCCGCAGAATATTGGGATAACGTATTTGAACACTTCCTTGCCGAATACAAGGCAGGACGCACCCCTAACCCTGATATTCTCTGTAACAAAGAAATCAAGTTTAAGGCCTTTCTCGAATTTACTTGTGAAGAGCTAGGCGCTGATTATATTGCGATGGGCCACTACGTGCGTAATCGCTGTGTTGATGGCGAGTGGCAAATGCTACGAGGCCTTGATAACAACAAAGATCAAAGCTACTTCTTGTATACCCTAAGTGCGGAGCAAGTGGGTAAAACCCTGTTTCCCGTTGGTAACATTGAAAAACCGCGCGTGCGCGAAATAGCCGAACAACAAGGCTTAGTCACCCACAATAAAAAAGACAGCACCGGCATTTGTTTTATCGGAGAGCGTAAATTTACCGACTTTCTACAGCAGTATTTACCTGCGCAGCCGGGCAATATCGAAACCTATGAAGGCGAAGTCATCGGCCAACATCAAGGGTTGATGTATCACACCTTAGGCCAACGTAAAGGCTTACACATTGGCGGACTTCAAGACGGCAGCGGTGAGCCTTGGTATGTGGTCGAGAAAGATCTTAAGCGCAATGTACTAGTGGTGGGCCAAGGTGCAAACCACCCTGCGCTATTTTCCTATGGCTTTGATGCCACCCAAGTCCACTGGGTCAATCGTCGACCGTTAACAGCACCATTGAAATGTACGGTGAAAACCCGTTATCGCCAACATGACGTCCCTTGTGTCGTGACCCAAACCGGCCCAGATAGTTTAGCGGTAATTTTTGACCAGCCTGAAAAGGCCGTGACACCGGGACAATCTGCTGTGTTTTATCTTGACGAAGTTTGCCTTGGCGGCGCTGTCATTGATCACCAATATCGTGAGAAACCAAATCACCATGAGTAAAGAATTAACCGAACGCACCCTCGCATTTGCCGGCATTTGGCAAGCGGCATCTTTGGTTGAAGAAGTCGCTCGAACTGGCCAATGTCGCCAAGATGAACTCGGCCAAACCCTCAATGCTCTATTAGAGACCGATCCCAGTTCAACCTTAGCTGTGTATGGTGAACTGGCTAATCTAGAGCGTGGTTTTAAGGTGTTAATCGAGCAGCTCGACAAACAAGCCGATCCAAAAAATATCGCTATCACTCGCTACGTGATTGGCCTACTTGCATTAGAAAAGAAACTCGCCAAACGTCATGATGCCATGAACGCGTTAGCCGAGCGTATTAATCAAGTAAAACGTCAAACCGCGCATTTTGCTCTGACCGATGAACAAGTGCTAGGCAACCTTGCTGATATTTACAGTGACATCATTAGCCCATTAGGTCCAAGGATCCAAGTTCAAGGCAGCCCAGATCAACTGCGTCAACCTCGTGTACAACAAACCATACGCGCCCTGTTGTTAACGGGGATCCGCAGCTGCGTGCTGTGGCGTCAGGTGGGGGGTAAACGCCGTCACATTATTTTCTCACGCAAGAAAATGGTCGAACAAGCGAAAATCAATTTAGCCAAAATTTAATTGTAAACATAACAATCCTGTCAGCTTGACTGACATTTGCACACAGGAGTAAGCAATGGAACTTTCAGCACTAACGGCTGTCTCTCCGGTCGATGGCCGTTACGGCAGTAAAACTGCACTTTTACGCTCAATTTTCAGTGAGTTTGGTTTAATTAAATACCGAGTGCAGGTAGAAGTTCGCTGGTTACAAAAATTAGCTGCTACCCAAGGTATCGAAGAAGTACCAGCATTTAGCGAACAAGCCAATGCCCTACTTGATAGCATAGTGGCTAATTTCTCTGAGCAAGATGCATTGCGCGTTAAAACTATCGAAGCGACGACCAACCATGACGTTAAAGCGGTTGAGTACTTCTTAAAAGAAAAAGTAGCGCAAAACGCAGAGCTAGAAGCCGTTTCTGAGTTTATTCACTTTGCTTGTACCTCAGAAGACATCAACAACACGTCTCACGGTTTAATGCTTACCGAAGCACGTGAGCAAGTCGTATTGCCATATTGTGACAAAATTGTGCAAGCCATCCGTGGTTTAGCGCAAACATACCGTGACACCCCTATGCTTTCTCGTACCCATGGTCAGCCTGCGTCACCGACTACCCTAGGTAAAGAAATGGCCAACGTGGTAGCACGTTTAGAGCGCCAAGTTAAGCAAATCAAAGCGGTTGAATTTCTAGGTAAAACCAACGGCGCTGTGGGTAACTACAACGCTCACCTAAGTGCTTACCCTGAAGTAAACTGGGAGCAGTTTGCGCAGGAGTTTGTGACCGGCCTAGGGCTAACCTTTAACCCATACACCACTCAAATTGAGCCGCACGATTACATCGCGGAATTCTTTGATGCTATCGCCCGTTTTAACACCATCTTGCTCGACTTCGACCGCGACATCTGGGGTTACATCTGTTTAGGTCACTTTAAACAAAAAACCATCGCGGGTGAAATTGGCTCTTCTACCATGCCGCACAAAGTAAACCCAATCGACTTTGAAAACTCGGAAGGTAACTTAGGCCTAGCAAACGCGATCTTTGATCACCTAGCGGCGAAACTACCTGTTTCTCGTTGGCAGCGTGACCTAACCGACTCAACCGTATTACGTAACCTAGGTGTTGCGATTGGTTACTCAGTCATCGCTTACGAAGCTAGCCTAAAAGGTATCAGCAAGCTAGAAGCAAACGAGAAAAACCTAGCAGACGATCTCAACAACAACTGGGAAGTATTGGCTGAGCCTATCCAAACCGTGATGCGTCGTTACGGCATTGAGAAGCCATACGAAAAACTAAAAGAGCTAACACGTGGTAAGCGTGTTGATGCACAAGGCATTGCAGATTTCATTGATACTCTGGAATTGCCTGAATCAGTTAAAGCTGAGCTAAAACAGCTCACACCAGCAAATTACATTGGTATCGCGGTTAAACTAACCGATCAGCTATAATCTTAATTGATAAATAGCCTAAGCCGTAACCCGCATTGGCGATAAGTCCTGCTGGTTGCGGCTTTTTTCTAACTCGCTCCGAATAGATTTCATTATGTCGATGCAACTGCAACTTGATATTACTCACTTTTTAACCACCTATTGGCAACGTAAACCTTTGTTTATTAAAAAAGGCATTGCCAATTTCAGCGACCCCATTAGCCCCGAAGAAATGGCCGGTTTGGCAATGGAAAACGAAGTGCAATCGCGCATGGTGCTGCGAAATGAGGACGAGTGGCAGGCGTCATGTGGTCCCTTTAGCGACTTTAGTCCCCTGACTAAAAATGGCGCGACCCTACTTAACCAAGCGGTCAATCATTGGCACCCAGCCAGCGCGGATCTCGTTGAGTTGTTTAACTTTATTCCCAATTGGCGGTTTGACGATTTAATGATCAGTTATTCCACCCCAGAAGGCGGCGTCGGGCCTCACATTGACCAATACTGTGTATTTATTATCCAAGGCCAAGGTAAGCGTCATTGGCGTGTAGGTGAGCAACAAACGCTAACCGAGTTTACCTCGGGGCAAGCGCTGCGTCATTGCGGCCCGTTTAGCGCATGTATTGATGTGGTAATGGAGCCTGGTGATATCCTTTACATTCCACCAGGCTGCCCTCACGAAGGCTACGCCGTTGAACACGCACTTAATTATTCGGTTGGCTTTCGCGCTCCCGATCAAAAAGAATTACTCAACGATTTTACCGATCATATATTACAGCAGCAGATAAGCTTTCAACGCTATAGCGATCCTGAGTTGACCAGTGACAACCATTACGGCGAAATTTCACGCCATGAGACCAACAAACTGGGTCAATTACTTGCCGACTTAGTGCAGCAACCCGAGTTTTTATTACCTTTTCTCGGTCAGCATTTTTCCAGCTCAAACCATGAAATCGATATTTTAGCCCTAGAGCAAGAGCAGCAATGGCAACAACACGATTTATTGGCGGCATTGGAAGACGGAGAATACGCAGAAAAAGTGGCTGGACTTAAGTTTCTCTATTTAGCGGGACTGCCTAACACGGTATTTGTGAATGGTGAAACCTTTACTATCCCTGCGCCAGCCTACAGTGATTACCAACAGCTAACCTCAGCTGGTTGTAACCAAATGATCATACAAAAAATATTAAAGAGCCCACACCATCAAGTCCTATTAGATTGGTTTAATGCGGGCTATCTCTATTTACTGTAAGTTAATCAAACTCCTGCTCTGCGCGTAACTGACGCGTTTCGGCTTCCAGTTGCGCGGCAAAAATTTCATCCAGTACCGCAGAAATATTTGCCGCTTGTTCAGGCTCTTTAAACATCCCCGTTAGCGGTGTCTCAGGTGTAAGATCACCGGCGATATATAAGGCCCACATTTCTTTGGCGTATTGCGAGCTAAGTAGCGCCGGAGCAAACTGGCCATAATAAGCACGCATGTTGTTAACATCGCGCTCAAACATCCACTTGGCATTATTATTGGCTGCGGCATTCACAGCTTGGGGTAAGTCGATGATCACTGGACCATAGTCATCCACCAGCACATTGAATTCAGATAAGTCGCCATGAACGATACCGATGCAAAGCATTTTTTGAATGTATTGCAGCATGACTTGATGATCTTCAATTGCCTGCTCTGGCGACATAGTGACATCGTTAAGTCGTGATGCGACACTGCCATCTTCTTCGCAAACTAACTCCATTAACAACACACCGTCAAAACAGCCATAAGGCTCAGGAACTCGCACTCCGGCTTGCTGCAACGCATACAGGGCGTCTATCTCAGCGTTTTGCCAAATTTTTTCTTGCTCACTGCGGCCAAATTGCGATCCTTTAGCCATCGCCCGAGCGCGGCGACTGTTGCGCACATTGCGCCCTTCACGATATTGTGCTGCTTGTTTAAAACTGCGCTTAGCGGCCTCTTTATAAACCTTGGCGCAGCGCAATTGATCACCACAGCGAACCACGTAAACGGCGGCTTCTTTACCGCTCATTAATTGGCTCACTACTTCATCGATTACACCGTCTTCAACTAAGGAAACAAGCTGAGCTGGGATCTTCATGATAATTGTTGCTCCTTAGGCACAACGCCTGCAAGTTGGATCAACAAAGTCAAAAATGCATCGCTCGCACTGAGTAAAGCGGATTCTTCCATGGTGTGATAACCCATGGTCGGGACTTGTAAGGTCGTCCCCTGAACAAAGCCATTAGATGCCGCGGTGATCCGGCCTAGCTCGGTACTGCCTAAAGAAGCAGGCTCACGACCTTCAGCCAATGCTTGGACATTTTGCTGCTCGATGTAGGCATCCTTAAACACATAACTAATGCCGGCCTCTTTACATAAGTTTTCCAGTTTATCGGTCAATTCATCATTAAAGCTGGCGTTGGCATCGCGTCGGCGCAGCACAACCTGTTGATGTTCAAGGCTTTCCCGATTAGGAAATGGACTGGTATCCACCACGATCAATTTATCCGTTGCACCATTAAAACGGCGAAACCATTCCAATAAATAACGCCAGCTACTACCCGATTCTTCTTCGGCAGTAAAAAAGGCCGTGCCTTGGAAGCCCAGTTCAAACAAATAAACCAAAGCGGCCGCGGTCATCACGTTATCAAGCTGGCCTGTCAACATATCATCTTTGGTCTTTAGGCTATCGGTAAAAGCAACCGGCGTTCCGGCAACAAGATGCTCCAAACCCGCCACTTCAAAGATTAAGTTGTTACGAAATTCGCAAATATGGGCATCATTAATTATTCCTGAGCCACGATACGAGCCGGACCAAGGCTCATAAGCCATTACAGGTATGTGGCGAAAGCGATCCACTATTTTAGTCATTAGCTTTTCAGAAACCGAATTACCCAGCAAATCAGAACGACGACCCGTTACAAACGCGGCATATTGAAATTCATTAGGACCGGTACACACCAAACCATGACGATCGATATGAGCCGAAAACATCACACTATCGGGTTGTGAGCCTTGTGCAACCAACAGACCTTCGTACCAAGTGACCTTAGCACCACGCTCCTCCAGTTCACGTTGTAACACGCGAAAAAAAGAATGCTCGGCACCAACGACGCTAGGTTGACGCACCAGCACGCGTAATAAATCAAAAAAATCTTGAAACTGGCTCAATGGGGTTCTCCATTTTTAACTATATGCTCGCACAATAGAGCTAAACTCACTTATACACCATGCATATCTCGCAAAATATAAAAAAATGCAGTGGTTCATCAAAATCATAAGGAATTAACAAATCAGAAAATAGAATCAAAACACGAAAAATAAACCAGATGAAGATTTTCACACTAAATATTGACTATATTGCAGATATAAATACCAGCAAAATTATGACAAAAGGTGAAAACATGAAACCATTAAGCATAAAGGCAAATATTTACGCTACAAAAAAGAATAGGCATTCGCAGATATCAGCATAATTAACTGCATAAATAGACACGAAAAAAGCAGAAAAAATTAACATATTCGACTTTTTATACATTTAAATTAGGTTTTTATGCCGCAAATATGTGACAGGCTAGCTTTACATATTATTTCATTAGGATTAAGTTTATCTGCTGCCAGTAGGGCTATTGACTGTTTTTTAGCAATTAGACAACAACAAAGGACTTAGGCTTGACTCAAGATAAGAATATGTCACTTCTCGAAGTGCAGCATTTGCAAATTGAATATCCATCGCGCCATGGCGTCATGATTGCCGTTAACGATTTATCCCTCAGCATCAATGCGGGTGAAATTGTGGGGATTGTGGGTGAGTCAGGTGCGGGTAAGTCCACCATAGGTAATGCCATTATTGACTTACTGAGTCCGCCTGGGGTAATAGCTCAAGGTGAGGTGTTTCTCAATGGCAATAAAATTTCCGGTTTGTCACGCGAACAAATGCGCCAAGTACGTGGCTCTAAGATAGGTTTTATCTTTCAAGATCCCATGACCTCCCTCAATAGCTTGTTCACCATTGAGCAACAAATGGTTGAAACCGTGCTAGCTAATTTGGATGTGACGCGCGAGCAAGCCTATCAGCGCGCCCTTGATATGCTGGCAGCCGTGGGTATCCCAGAGCCAGAATTGCGTATCAAACAATACCCTCATCAGTTTTCCGGCGGCATGCGCCAGCGCGTAGTCATCGCCATTGCCTTGATTTGTGAGCCAGAATTAATCATCGCCGATGAGCCAACCACTGCCCTTGATGTGTCGATTCAAGATCAAATCCTAGAATTGATTAAAAAACTGTGTAAAGAGCGTCAAGTGGGCTGCATGTTAGTCACCCATGATATGGGCGTAGTGGCCAGCGTGACCGACAAAGTAGCGGTGATGTATCGCGGTCAGTTAGTTGAAATGGGCAGCACCGAACAAGTGTTGGGCTCTCCCAATCATGAATACACCAAAAGTTTGATCTCCGCCGTGCCGCGCAGCGATCTCAAGTTGGTGCGCTTTCCTTTGGTCAATTACATTGAAGCCGCCGAAGAAATACATCAACTGGATATCGCTAACCACTGGCTGGGGCAATCTCAAGATCAAAAACAATATCAAGGCCCGCTGCTCAAAGTCGAAAACGTAAACCTGCGCTTTACCACCAAAGACTCTATCTTTGCCAGCCGACGTGAATATGTGCAGGCATCGAATAATGTTTCATTTGAAATAATTGAAGGTGAAACCTTTGGCTTAGTGGGTGAAAGTGGCAGTGGCAAGTCGACCATCGCCCGCGCCATCGCCGGTTTATATACTCCCCAGTCGGGCCGTATTACCTTCGAAGGCGTTGATCTGACTCAGCTCAAAAATGAGCAAGCCAGAAGACCGCTGCGCAGACAAATGCAGATGGTGTTTCAAAACCCTTACACCTCAATGAACCCAAGGATGAAAGTAGCCGACATTATCGCCGAGCCGATCCGCTTTCATCGTCTTGCCGAGAAACATCAGGTCGATCAAATCGTATCGGATCTATTAGATCACGTCGGCTTAGGCCGCAAAGCGGGTTTGAAATACCCACACGAGTTTTCCGGTGGCCAGCGCCAACGTATTTCTATCGCCAGGGCGCTGGCTACTAGGCCGCGCTTATTGATCTGTGATGAACCGACCTCGGCACTTGACGTCTCGGTTCAGGCGCAAATTTTAAACTTACTCAAAGATCTACAAGACGAGCTAAACCTCACTATGCTGTTTATTAGTCATGACTTACCTGTGATCAGACAAATGTGCGATCGCGTCGGCGTGATGAAGCATGGCCAGTTAGTAGAGGTCGGGGACAGTGAACAAATATTCACGGCACCGCAGCATCAATACAGTAAAAATCTAATCAGCTTAATGCCGTCGTTTGCGGCATTCAGTACCCAAAATTTACAAATCGCAAAATAGCGATGATTAATTGCACAATGCAAACACAAGTTACAAATCGCAACATAGCGATATTGAAATACACAATGCAAAGACAACAACAACGTTAAAGCGAACAAAGAAATACGGATTGACAATAAGTACAGCAAACATCAAATCCGCTTAAGGACAGGCTTGCTGACCTTAAGCAAAGACAAGTTACAAATCGCAATATAGCGATATTGAAATACACAATGCAAAGACAACAACATTGGAGCGTACAATGAAATACGGATTGACAAAAATTGCAGGGGCGCTACTGGCGGCCGGTTTCGCATTTAATGCTGCAGCAGCAGACATCACCATCGCCTACCCATCAGATCCTATCTCGATGGATATCCACGAACAGCTATCGGGCGGCATGATGCAGTTATCGCACATGACTTTTGACCCGCTGGTGCGCTGGACCCAAGATCTGCAATTTGAAGGTCGCCTCGCCGAAAAATGGGAGCGTATCGATCCCTTAACCGTACGCTTTACCCTACGCAAAGGGGTTAAGTTCCACTCAGGTAATGATTTTACCGCTAATGATATCGCATGGACTTTAGACAGACTTAAAACCAGCACCGACTACAAAGGCCTATTTGAAGCCTTTGCCAGTGCCAAGGTGATTGATGACTACACCATAGATCTGGTCACTACTGAGCCCTATCCATTACTACTGCCTATGGCAACCTATATCTTTGCGATGGACTCAAAGTTTTACTCTGGCGTTGATGAAAACAACAAAGACAAATCCGCCATCATTAAATTTGGCAACACCTTTGCGTCAAATAACATGTCAGGCACCGGCCCGTTTAAAGTTAAAAGCCGTGAGCAAGGCATCAAATGGGAATTTGAACGCTTTAATGGTTACTGGGATAAGCAATCGCCGGGTAATGTTGACAACCTGACCTTAGTGGCAATTAAAGAAGATGCCACACGTGTTGCGGCGCTGCTCTCTGGCGATGTCGATATGATTTCACCGGTCGCACCTAATGACCATAAGCGCGTACAAGAAAACAACAAGTTAGAGCTGGTTACCCTACCAGGCACACGTATCATTACCTTCCAGATGAACCAAAAGAGCAACCCAGCATTACAAGATGTGCGCGTTCGTCAAGCCATCGTTCACGCCATCAACAATGAAGGCATAGTGAAAAAAATCATGAAAGACTTTGCCACCGTTGCTTCTCAGCAAAGTCCGCAAGGCTACCTAGGGCATGCTCCTGAACTGGAAGTGCGCTACGATCTAAAACGTGCCAAACAGTTAATGAAAGAAGCAGGCTACGAGAACGGCTTTAAACTGTCGATGATAGCACCAAGTGATCGCTACATTAATGATGCCAAAATTGCCCAAGCTGCGGCATCTATGCTGGCTAAAATCGGTATTAAGGTTGATCTAAAAACCATGCCTAAAGCGCAGTACTGGCCTGAGTTTGATAAATGTGCGGCAGATATGTTGATGATTGGCTGGCACTCAGACACCGAAGACAGTGCTAACTTCACCGAGTTTTTAACCATGACCCGTGATGAAAAAACCGGTATGGGACAATACAACTGTGGTTACTACTCAAATCCTAAGGTCGACAAGCTAGTTAATGACGCGAACGTTGAAACCGACACGGCAAAACGCACGGCCATGTTAAAAGAGGTAGAAACCATCCTTTATAATGAAGCCGCGTTTGTACCACTACACTGGCAAAACCTATCTTGGGGTGCCAATAAAAAACTCGACATGAAACCTGTTATCAACGTGATGGAGTTTCCTTACCTTGGTGACCTTGTCGTCGCTGAATAAAACCTGTACTAAGCCCAATATCTGGGCTTAGTGATAGTAGGTTGGGGCTACATCGCTAGCCCCCTGAGTTGTTTCTTTTCTAAACCATCAAGCATCTATGCTTCATCTTTCGCGTGATGGTTTTAAATAGTTGTTAGGAAGTTATATGTTTACCTTTTTAATGAAAAGGTTAGTGCAAGCCACCCTAGTGATGCTGGTGATTAGCTTGGTGGCCTTCGCGGTTAAGGATAACCTTGGCGATCCCCTGCGTGAACTGACGGGCCAATCTGTTTCTGAAGCAGAGCGGCAAAAAATGCGTACCGAAATGGGCTTAAATGACCCGTTTTTTGTGCAGTATAAGCGATTCTTAATTAATGCCGTACAGGGCGATTTTGGTACTTCCTACACCTTTAACCGCCCCGCCCTTGAGGTGATCTTGGACCGACTGGTTGCCACCTTAGAGCTGGTGTTTGCCGCTACCTTGATCATTATCGGGTTATCAATCCCCTTGGGGGTTTACTGCGCCATCAACCCCAAACATTGGTTTAGTAAACTGGTGATGGCAATATCCAGTATCGGCATCTCAATTCCCGTCTTTTTAACGGCCATTCTATTAATGTATGTTTTCTCGATTGAGCTTGGTTGGTTACCTGCCTATGGCCGTGGCGAGACAGCAAACTGGCTAGGTTGGGAGTCTGGCTTTTTCACCTTAGATGGCTTGTCGCATTTAATTTTGCCTGCCTTTGCCCTTGCTTCCATCATGTTGCCGCTGTTTATTCGCTTGGTACGCAGCGAAATGATAGAGCAGCTAAGCTCAGAATACGTTAAGTTTGCTTATGCCAAAGGCTTACCACAGCGCCGCGTCTGGTATGTTCACGCCTTAAAAAATACCTTATTGCCGGTATTAACCGTGGGCGGGGTACAAATTGGTACCATGGTGGCCTACACCATCTTAACGGAAAAGGTGTTTCAATGGCCGGGTACGGGATTTTTATTCCTTGATTCCATCCAGCGCACCGACACCCCGGTGATCACCGCTTACGTTATCGTTGTTGGTCTGATCTTCGTTATCACCAATACCGTGGTGGACTTACTTTACGGATTGATTAATCCCACTGTGAACTTAACGGCAAAGGGCTAACCTCATGAGCACCAATGTAGCTGCCAGCCCAAGCCGCTGGCAAAAAATTAAACAATCTGATTTTATTTACTATTTCAGCCGCGATAAGGTGGCAATGCTGAGCTTTGCGGTATTTTTAAGCTGCGCTATCGTCGCCTTAACCGCACCTTGGATTGCTCCCCACGATCCTTATGCCCTTGAGAGCATCGATATCATGGACTCTGAGCTACCGCCCATGATGTTTAGTGATGAAGGCGATGAACGCTTTTTCCTAGGTACAGATAACCAAGGACGCGATATTTTAAGCACCATCATGTATGGCATGCGCGTGTCGTTAACCATAGGTATCTTAGCCGTTGGCCTGCAGTTGTTTTTGGGTATCGTTATCGGTCTGAGTGCGGGCTATTTTGGCGGTAAAATCGACAGCTTATTGATGCGTATCGCTGATGTGCAATTGTCGTTTTCAACCATGATGGTCGCCATTATCGTTTCAGCGATATTCCAAGGTGCGATGGGCTCGGAAATGTACAGCCAATATGCCATTTTAATGCTAGTGCTGATTATTGGTATTGCCGAATGGCCGCAATACGCACGCACCATTCGCGCGTCCGTGCTAGCTGAAAAGAAAAAAGAATATGTCGAAGCATCCTTGGTCATGGGATTAAGGGCGCCGCGCATCATGTTTCGTCACATTCTGCCAAACTGTTTATCGCCTATCTTGGTTATTTCTACGGTACAAATTGCCAATGCCATTATGAGTGAGGCTGCCCTGTCATTTTTAGGCTTAGGCATGCCGGTTACTCAGCCATCTTTGGGCTCATTAATCAGTATCGGATTTGAATATATCTTTTCAGGCTCTTGGTGGATCACCGTCTTTCCAGGCATAGTGCTGGTCACCTTGATCTTAGTGATCAACCTATTAGGTGATTGGTTACGCGACTTTTTCAACCCAAAAGTTTACCAAGATTAATCTCCCCCCATGATCTAGGGCACGACTGTGCCCTAGTCTTTTCTCGCCATGACTAAGTTCACAACTCATAAATTAAATTTCGCTATTTACGTTAAAGCCAGTTAAATCTACTTAAGTAACGGTATTTTCTGCCGATTAGTAATCATATTTACTTAAAAATCATCGAATTAATTAGCATCCCTAAGCGAGAGATAATATGAACCTAAAAATGTCACATACCCTGTACCTTGCATTTGGTGCCATCCTTTTATTGATGATAGCGATGAGCACGGTCGCAAGTTTTAAAGTAAACCATGCCGTTGATGTTGCGGATGAAGTTTCAAACGATGATGTCCCCGGCGCTATCGCCGGCTTAAAACTGCTTAACATGTTAAGCCAAATGCAATTAGCTGCATTTGAATATCTCAGTGGCGAAGCAGAAGAGCGCGCCGTCTATAACCAAGTCAAAGAACGGTTTTTACCAACCTTCGAGCAACTTAAACAACTGGAAGCCAATTCAGCCGCCAATCGAGAAAAAATGGCAAAAATGGCTCAATTACTTGAAAAATATAGTCAAGCCATGGAAGCGGATGTTTTCGGCGCGACCACAAAAACCCTCGACGAGCGCTACCAAGCACTCAATACCATCGAAAACGAATACTTTAAGCCCCTTGAAGCCATGTTAAATAAAACCACGGATGAAGAGGTCGCCGATGCCATACAAGGCTTAGCATCTCAATCTGACTCTCTGGCGGAAATGAAAACGGGGCAAGTTGTCACCACACTGATCTCGGTCTTTATTGGTGTGGGTATCGCTTTCGTATTAGCTCGCTCGATTGGCCAACGCTTAACGCAATTGATGAGCATCGCCAATGAAATAGCAACGGGCAACTTATCACAGCAACTCACCATCAGTGACAAAAAAGACGAGATTAGTCAGGTTGCGAATTCCATCTGTCAAATGCAGCAATCGTTAAAAGAATTAATTAGCGCCATTAGTGATGTATCAGAGCAAGTTAAAGAAACCAGCATTGAATTAGAAAAAGGCAGTGAAGAAGTTCAAAAAGGCAGTCAGGAGCAATCAAATAAAGCCGATCAAATTGCTACCGCAGCTGAAGAAATGAGCGTCACGGTTGAAGAAGTCGCGCAGCAAAGTGCGATCGCCAGCGATGAAGCGAAAGCCGCAGGCGCACTCGCCCAATCTGGTAGTAAGGTGATGGATCAAATGGTGAGCAGCTCAAAATCCACCGCCATCCGCATCAAGGATATGTCCAATGGCATTCTTGAGCTTGGCAAACGCAGTGACGAAATTGGCAATGTGATCCGCGTGATCACCGATATTGCCGATCAAACCAACCTACTGGCGCTCAATGCGGCGATAGAAGCGGCGCGAGCCGGCGAGTTAGGACGCGGATTCTCTGTGGTTGCCGAGGAAGTGCGCCACTTAGCAGAGCGCACCACCAAAGCAACCAAAGAGGTCGCCGAAATTATCAGCGCGATTCAAAGTGAGACCAAATCGGCAGTGCAAAACTCACAGCAAAGTTGTGAGCTTGTAGAGCAAGGTGCCATATTAAGTGAGGAGTCTCGCCAAGCGCTTGAAGAAATTGTTGCTAAGGCACATCAGGTAGAATCGATGATCATGTCTATCGCCACCGCCACCGAGCAGCAAACCTCGGTTACCCGTGAAATTGCCAGCGATATCACCCATGTCAGCGATGTGGCGACTCAAAGTGTCGCGTTAAGTAATCGCAGCGCTGCGCAAAGCCGTCAATTGGCTGAAAACGTGCAAGCCCTCAAAGCAATGTTAGGTCAATTTCGCTTGCAGTAACGTTAAATATTATCAGTAATATCTGCCCGCCATAACCAAGGCCGCTCAGAAGCGGCCTTGATCAAAATCAATTTCTCATACTATGCTTTCTTTACAACTTGAAGTGGCTTGTATGACAAAATAATGAAGCTGTATTGCCTATTTGCCTTAGCGGCGCTTAGTTATTGTAACGCGAGTCTTGCGCAGGATCTTATACTCAATAAAGCCTGCCCAGTGACGTATAACAATACTGCCATCGGGATACTGACCTTTTCTCAGCCTTGGTATCATAATGCCAGAATGCAAGCTTCATATACTTCCTTTGACAACGCCACTGGCGTGGGTGTGGAGATCCACTTTTTCAGCAACAGCCAAGGCGAGATAAAAGAAACCAACCTAGCTCAGTGTGACCGTTACCGCTTACTGCAAATTCGTAGTTCAAATTTAAAACTCAACCCAGATGAATCAGCCATACAAATCGACGTACCTGAACAATTTAACGAGCCATTCTACGATAACCCGCCCCTTGAGCATGGCAGTGGCATGCACCTCACCCCGGTTGATGTTGACGATAAGCCATGGCAAACCAGAACCATGCGAGCTTCTACCGTCGCCCTCTATGATACCCCTTATGCCTCTGATCATTACGGACGAGACGGTAAACCCATCAAGGTCGAGTTTGAAACCTGCGTGGTATGTCAACGGGATAACCAATTCGATACCCTATTGAGTTGCGGGCAATGGGGCTATCAGCGTGATTATATGGGCGGCTATGTTGGCTGGTCTGAGCCAGAATTTATTGGCCCACGTTGTTTGAATCAAGCCAGTGCCAGCTTTAAAACCACCCTTGAGCAGCAAAACCAGTTTGAATATCGCTATTGGCTCGATTGGCGCTAAGCATAGACCCAGCCCAGCTTAGCCTTATTTTTTAACATTTTAGCTAAGCTCAGCATAAAACTAATTCGCTAGTATCAATTATCAATGTCAAATCTTTCTAACTAATCACAGCTAATTCCTTTGTTTACTTGAATTCATTATATTCCCAGCCCACAATATAGAAATGATTTGGTTAGCCCCTTACAAGCGGTCTTATAGGTGTTAACGTTGCATCAGCAATCATTGCCTTGATCCCCAAAAGGCTCCACGTTTACCAAATCAAAGGTAACTAATTAGGCCTTATCTCCCCTTGTGCCTAAGGTTAGTGCCAAAGGTTATTTTCGATTTACTTGTACTTTTAAAAAGAAAACTATATGTCAGTTGTTCTAAGAGAATTAGAAGGTCGAAGCTACATCCATGTCCGACGCAAGGTTAATAAAGTCCAAAAACAGCGCTTTATTAACATTGATGGCATGAGTCGACAAGAAATTGCCCTTGCTAAACATGAAGCCAAAAAGTTAGACGAGCAATGGCGTGATGAGCAAGGCGAATTACATCAAGAAACCTTTCTCAAACACTTCTACGAAGAAGGCCAGTTTAAACATATCAAGGTAAGGGCGCCGGATCATAAAAACGGTTGGCGTATCGGCTTTATAGTTAATCCCAAGAATGAAAAAGCAACCACCTGCTCTCGCAGCATAGAGCGCAATGGCTTTGACAAGGCGTTTAAGCAGGTTTATGAATCTTTGCTGGATTACTTTAAACTATCACCAAAAAGCTTTCATGCCCGTATTATTGGTGATATCTGGCGACAAGACTTACACCGTCAATATTTAGAAATGCAGCGTGAGCTAGGCTAGCTCCCCCTGCAAGGCTAGCCCTACTGCTCTTGCGCCTTACTTGGGTCAGCAATCACAGCTAGGGTTAGCCTTGAACAACAAACTAAACGCTGTTGCTCGTCTTTGATCTGGATGTCCCACACTTGACTGCGGCCACCAAGGTAAACAGGTGTTGCCTTGCCTGTCACCACCCCGTTACGCACACTGCGCAAATGATTGGCGTTTATCTCTTGACCAACGCAAACTCGGCCCATAGGCACCGCCAAATTGCCCGCCACACTGCCAAGGGTTTCCGCAAGCACCACACTTGCTCCACCATGTAACAAACCATAGGGCTGTTTAGTGATGGCTTTAACCGGCATGGTAGCCACTAAATAGTCGTCACCCAGCTCGGTGTATTTTATCTCTAGATGGGAAACTAAAGTGTTATCGCTTAATTGATTAAGCTTGGTTAAATCACTTGCTTTACGCCAAATCGATGTCATTTATCAGCCCTTTAAAACAACGGCAGTCAGCTTAAGTCACCTAAATCACCTAAGTCACTGCCGTTGGATGATAATGAAACGCTAAGGAAATATTAGAGTAAACTTAGCAGAGCTTGCACTGGATGCTTCAGCTTTTCACCTTCAAAACGCTTCACTTGGCTACGACAAGAATAGCCCGTGGCCAAACACTGGGCCATATCATGCTTAGCCAGCTCCTGCTGCCAACTCAGACTATAGATACCTTTTGAATTTTCATATTGCATAGCATCGTGACCATAGGTTCCCGCCATACCACAACAGCCGACATTCACGGATTTTAGCTCGGCACCAAATGCGCTAAAAATACGCTGCCAATCCGCTGTTGAATTCGGCAAATTGGTTTTTTCGGTACAATGCCCAAACAAGAAGAAGGTCATATTACTTGTAGCCAATGGGCCAAGTTCAGCTAAGCGCGGCGTTAACCACTCTTGGAATAACTCAACCTTGAACTGACCACGAGCATCACCTAACGCCTTGTCGTACTCATCGCGATAACACAGTACCAACGCAGGATCGGTGCCGATCATCGGAATGTTAAGCTGAGCAATTTGATTTAAAAAGTCAGCGGCATTTTTGGCTGTTTTAGCAAAGTCGCGCAGGAAGCCTTTGATATGCTGTGGCTTGCCATTTGGCTTAAACGGTAAAATAACGGGCTTAAAGCCCAGCTTCTCGGTTAGCAACACAAGGTCGCGCACCACATCAGCATCGTAGTAGCTAGTGAACGGATCTTGTACAATCAGCACGGTTTTATTGCGCTGCTCAACGCTCATTTCATTCAAAGCATCAAGATCAAACGTCAGCGCACTGTGCCCCGACAAAGAGCGCGCTAAGGTAGGCTGACTCAAGACCGGAATATCCACCATACCTGTGGTTTTGGTGGCCAGTTTTTGCACCCAATTTTGCTTTAAGAACACATTAAACAGGCCTGGCGCTTTAGCCATTAACGGCGTGTAGACTTCTGAATAGCCTACTAAATAATCTTTTAGTGAACGCTGATAACGGCTGTAGTACAAGAACATAAAACGCGAACGGAAGGTAGGCACATCCACCTTAATTGGGCACTGACTTGAACAGGCCTTACAGGCTAAACAGCCTTCCATTGCTTCCATCACTTCGGCAGAAAAGTCATATTGACCGCGCTTTTTAGACCAAGAGTTAGCAAAACGCTTTACTAAACTCACGTCATTTTTACCCGCCAACAGCTCTTTCTCTAGCGCAATGATATCGACATTGTTGTTAACCAATTGGCGCAGCCATTCACGCATTAAGCCAGCACGGCCCTTTGGCGAATGACGGCGATCTTGAGTAATTTTACTCGAAGGACACATCGGCGATGCAGCGTCATAGTTAAAACATAAACCATTACCGTTACAATCTAGGGCTTCGGTAAAGCTGTCGCGCACTTGTACTGGGATTTGACGATCGTAAAAACCACGCTTAACCGCATCGACACTAACCAGCTGATCGGTTGAAGCAAACGGCGTACAAATTTTACCAGGGTTAACGCGGTTATACGGGTCAAATGCGGCCTTGATTTTGCGCAGTTCATTAAATAAGGTTTCGCCAAAAAACGCCGGACCATATTCAGAACGAAATCCCTTACCGTGCTCGCCCCACATCAAGCCTTTGTACTTAGCGGTTAGCGCCACGACTTTATCGGAAACCTCACGCATTAAGGTTTCTTGTAATGGATCGCACATATCAAGCGCGGGACGCACGTGTAATACACCCGCATCAACGTGGCCAAACATGCCGTAATTCAACCCCTTGCCATCAAGCAAAGCGCGAAACTCCATGATGAAGTCGGCTAAGTTTTCAGGTGGCACACAGGTATCTTCAGCAAACGCAACCGGCTTAGCGCGCCCTTTCGCTGCGCCAAGTAATCCCACAGCCTTTTTACGCATGGTGTAGATACGATTCAACCCAGCCAGATCATCACAGACTTGATAACCTATGATGCCATCTTCACCATTGGCAATTTTTTCATCTAACAGCTGACACAGACTGGCGATTTTTTGCTGCTGTTTGGCCTCATCTTGTTCGGCGTATTCCACCATGTTCAAGCCGTCCATTTCTTTATTAGGCACGTCTTGAATTAAATCCGATACGCTATGCCAAACAATATCTTGCTTAGCGAGGTTGAGCACTTTTGAGTCAACGGTTTCAACACTTAAGGCATTGGCTTTGACCAAAAACGGCGCATTGCGCAACGCTGATTCAAAGCTATCGTATTTTACGTTGATCAGCGCGCGATACTTAGGAATAGGCGTGATGTTTAATTTGGCTTCGGTAATAAAACCGAGCGAGCCTTCCGAGCCACACAAAATACGGCTTAAATCCACCGCGCCGGTGTCTACATCATACACATGCTTTAAATCGTAGCCGGTTAAAAAGCGGTTTAATTTGGGAAAACGCTGCTCGATTTCCTGCTGCATGTTTTCACACGTTTCCAGCACTTGGCGGTAAATATTACCCACAGTGCCGCCTTGATCGGCAAGTTGCTTGGCAGCTTGATTACTTTGCGGGGTTGATTCAAGCACAGTGCCATCAACCAAAACGGTGGTTAATTCAAGCACATGATCACTGGTTTTACCGTATTTAAGTGAGCCTTGGCCCGACGCATCGGTGTTAATCATGCCGCCGATGGTGGCGCGGTTACTGGTTGATAAGTCCGGTGAAAAGAAGAAACCGTGAGGGCGCAGGGCATCATTAAGCTGATCTTTGATCACGCCTGTTTGTACTCGAACCCAACCTTCTGCGGCATTAACCTCTAGCACTTGATTCATATAGCGGGATAAATCCACTACGATATCTTGCGTCAGGGACTGACCATTGGTGCCGGTACCACCGCCACGAGGAGAAAAGCGAACTTGGGCATAAGCTGGCTGACTGGCCAACTGCGTCATGATCACTATGTCTTGCTGATGTTTAGGCAGCACAACGGCCTGTGGCAAGCTTTGATAAACCGAGTTATCGGTCGCAACAGCAAGGCGACTGGCATAGGATTTTTCAATATCACCGGCAAAGCCTGCTTGGGCTAATGCATCTAAAAATGATAAAGCGGTTGGATCAATGTTTTCTTGGTGGCTAAGAATGGGGATCATCTGCTCACTGTCCCTGTAATACACACATAAAAATAGTGCGCCGATTATACCAAAAAAGCCTTAGAAATCCTGTTTAACTCACAGTTTTAACTTGTTTAAAAACAAAAAATGCTGCTTTTATAAAAAAGCAGCATTTCATAGTAATTAGAGCTGAAACAACCTTATATTTTCGGTGTTTGCGTCACGACATCGTTATTTTGTGCACGGTGGCGCAAGTAATGATCCATCAAGGTAATGGCCATCATGGCTTCGGCAATCGGCACCGCGCGAATACCCACACAAGGATCGTGGCGGCCCTTAGTGATCATTTCCGTAGGCTCACCGTCCACCGTAATGGTTTTACCCGGAATGGTAATACTTGAAGTCGGTTTCAATGCAATGTGCGCAATAATATCTTGCCCAGTTGAAATGCCGCCAAGTACGCCACCAGCATGATTAGAGGTAAAACCTTCTGGCGTCAGTTCATCGCGATGCTCGGTACCCTTTTGGTTAACCACATCAAAACCATCACCAATCTCAACGCCTTTCACCGCATTGATGCTCATAAGCGCATGGGCGATATCAGCATCTAGGCGATCAAATACCGGCTCACCTAACCCGACAGGTACATGCTGGGCAACCACAGTGATTTTCGCGCCGATTGAGTCACCTTGTTTTTTCAGGTCACGCATATATTGATCTAGCTGATCAAGTTTACTCGCATCAGGGAAGAAGAACGGGTTTTGTTCAACCTGATCCCAATCGATGGTTTCCGCTTTAATATCAGCCAATTGACTCATGTAAGCACGCACGGTAATGCCGTGTTTTTCAAACAAGTATTTCTTTGCAATGGCACCAGCGGCAACGCGCATCGCTGTTTCACGGGCACTTGAGCGACCGCCACCGCGATAATCTCTGTGTCCGTATTTTTGGTGGTAGGTGTAGTCAGCATGACCCGGGCGAAATAACCCTGAGATAGCAGAGTAATCCTTAGAGCGCTGATCGGTGTTTTCAATCAACAAACCTATGCTACAACCTGTGGTTTTGCCTTCAAAAACACCAGACAAAATACGCACTTGGTCAGGCTCACGGCGCTGCGTGGTATAGCGCGACGTGCCCGGCTTACGGCGATCTAAATCGGCCTGTAAGTCTTCTTCGGTTATGTTTAAGCCCGGTGGCACACCATCTACCACACAGCCAAGCGCAACCCCATGGCTTTCACCAAAGGTTGAAATTCTAAAAAGTTGTCCGAAACTGTTCCCTGCCATACCTTCTACATCCCAAATAAATTAAGAGGAAAACACCTGCTGATATTGCTTTAATTGTGCTTGTGTCAACATAAACACCCCATGGCCACCATGCTCAAAGTTGAGCCAAGTAAATGGCACCTGCGGGTACGCCTGCTCAAGGTGAATTTGCGAATTCCCCACTTCTACAATCAATATGCCATTCTCTGTTAGCATATCCGCTGCTTGCGCCAACATACGGCGCACTATATCTAAACCATCAAACCCTGCGACCAAACCTAGCTCGGGCTCATGAGTAAACTCATCAGGCAAGCTGGCCATGTCTTCTTCATCCACATAGGGTGGATTGGATACGATCAAATCGTACTTTTGGCCTTTTAGTTCATCAAATAAATCTGACTGAATAGGAAATACTTGTTGCTCTAAACCATGATCACAAATGTTGATCTGCGCGACATCAAGGGCATCAATCGAGATATCAACCGCATCAACTTCCGCTTCAGGAAATGCATAAGCACAGGCGATGGCGATACACGCACTGCCCGTACACAAATCCAAAACTCGCTGCGGCTCAGTTGTTAGCCAAGGCGCAAAGTGCTGGCCAATTAACTCAGCAAATGGAGAGCGCGGCACTAATACGCGTTCATCAACATAAAACTCAAGGCCCGCAAACCACGCGCGATTGGTTAAATATGCCGTTGGCACACGCTCGATAATGCGCCGAGCCACTAAACTGACAAGGGCATCACGCTCACTGGTCAATAACTTGGCGCTAAACACGGCCTCCCCCATGTTAAGGGGCAAGTGTAAACTTGGCAAAATTAATTGCACCGCTTCATCCCACGCATTGTCACTACCATGGCCATAAAATAGGCCATTTGCACTAAATTGTGAGGCACTCCAACGGATCATATCGCCAATCGTGCTCAATTCGGCAACGGCTTCGGCTCGCAAATTCTTGTCCAAATTTAACTCCAACTCGGTTAGTATTGCTGACTTTGTTTTTTTGATTCAGTTTCAGGTGCCGATATGAGCAACAAAGAGATATCGCAAGATAAGTCGATAAACCCCATGTCAGACGAGTTTGATGACTTAGCCTTGTTTAAACAAGCCATCTCTGGCACCCGTAAAATAAAGCAGGATACCATAAAACCGGATAAACCTAGGATCAAGGAAAAAATTCAGCGCAATGAAATAAAACAAGAAGCGCTAGAGAAAGATTATTTTTCTGATTTGTACGAGCCGCTGCTCGATGAACAAGGCCCAACTCGCTATATTCGCCAAGACGCCGATAAGTACGAGCTAAAAAAATTACGCCGTGGTGATTATGCGCCGGAGATATTTCTTGATCTGCATGGTCTCACTCAACAGCAAGCAAAAGAAGAATTGGCAGCGCTTATTCATGAATGTAAAAAGCGCCATTATCAAACTTGCTGCGTCATGCATGGTCTTGGTAAACACGTGCTCAAGCGCAAAACCCCACTTTGGCTTGCTCAACATCCCGATGTGGTGGCCTTTCATCAAGCGCCGTTAGAATATGGCGGCAATGGGGCTTTATTGGTATTGATTGAAATTGAAGCACAATATCTACGCCGATAAATCTACGCCAATAAGCAAGCTCTAAGCGATAGTGACTAAATAATAGTTAACCTCAATTCCGGTTAATAGAACCAGCCAATGAATATCGGATGAATAAATAGCAAAACTTCGTTTTCAGGGATGAAAACGCAGAGCGTATAGGGACATATTCACCGCGTTTTTGCGGATTGTTCATACGATATAACTTATCCAAAGCTCAGGCTAGTTACTAAACAATAGTGACTAAACAATAGTTACTAAGTAATCGTGACTAGGCAATGCTCACTACGCGACAGCAGCAACACGCATGGCTTTGATCAACTTATTGATTTCAGAGGCAATCTGTTTGTAGTGTAAGGGAGCATGTTGCGAAATCGCAACTTTGCCTTGATAGAATTCAAAGCGCCCTACCCCTTGTATAAACAATTGGCCGGTGAAATAACTCTTAACGTATTTTGCAACTTTGACTGGGTTATATATTTTAAACTCTTTCATTGTCTGCTCGATATGACTATTAAGAAACACGAGCAGCTTAGTCAGGGTATGTGACAGTTTGATATCAAATAATGAACAAAACAATGAAACTCAGGTTTACCTATTCAAACTGTGCGGGGCATGCAAATAGTGCAGCTGGCCTTGATATTCCTCATCAATTTCAACACACGCGATGCCACTGGTAGCAAAAATGGGCGCACCTTCACTGGGGCATAGCTCTCCCACCAAATAGCCAACTAAAGGTAAGTGAGACACGATTAACACGTGGCGCGTGCCCTGTTGTGCAAGCTGAAATAAATGATTGACCACCGCAGTGACATTGCCGGAAGGGGTTAACAGGGGCAACTCTTCAAAAAAATCTGCCTGAGGCAAATAAGGCTCAATGGCTTTAAGTGTTTGCTGGGCACGTAAATATGGGCTGCAAAGAATACCATCAAGGGCGCTGATTTGTGGAGCCAACCAACGGGCCATCATCACTGAGTCAGCCGCACCTTGTTGGGTCAACGGTCGCAGCGCATCTGTCGCTGCCATCATTTCAGCCTGACCATGGCGCATTATATAAACCAACATGCTAAATCCCTAAATTGAGCTCAATTAACTTGGTGGGCTAGTTTACGTTGCAATCAGATTCGGTAAAAGGTTTTAACGCAAAATAAGTGAGATTTGTTTGCAACTAAAAATTTGAACCATAATAATGAAATAACTTAGTTTTTACCTTTATATACGCCACCCCATTGTGGAGCCATTGCGGCGACTAAACTAAAGGATGGCGGCGCTAGTTTGGAGCCTATCTTGCTAAAAAGTCCTAATGACAGCAAAGAATATCAATTTCTTACCTTACCAAACCAGCTGCGGGTATTGCTGATCCATGATGCCAAGGCCAGTAATGGCGCCGCCTCATTGGCCGTCAATGTAGGGCATTTTCACGACCCAATAGAGCGTCAAGGGATGGCGCATTTTTTAGAGCATATGCTGTTTTTAGGCACCGAGAAATTCCCTCAAAGCGGCGAATACCAACACTATATCAATCAACACGGCGGCAGCAACAATGCGTGGACAGGCACCGAGTTCACCAACTTCTTTTTCGATATCGAAGCGCCCTTTTTTGAGCCCGCGCTGGATCGCTTTAGCCAATTTTTTATCGCGCCTCTATTTACCCCAGAGCTGGTGGACAAAGAGCGCCAAGCCATCGAATCGGAATATCAGTTAAAGCTCAATGACGATATCAGAAGACAATATCAAGTTCATAAAGAAACGGTCAACCCGGCGCACCCGTTTGCTAAATTTTCTGTGGGTAATAGCCAAACCTTAGCCGATACCGAACAAGGCTTAGCGCGTGACGATCTATTACGCTTCTATCAGCAGCACTATTGTGCGTCAAAAATGACGCTGGTGCTGTTAAGCTCACATACATTGGCGCACATGGCCCAATGGGCGGCGCTTTATTTCGGCGCAATCGCTTATAAGGCGCTCCCCTCTTGGCACATTGACCAGCCTTTATATACCGACAGCGAACTGGCATTAGAAATTTATGTTGAGCCGGTAAAAGATCATAAGAAGCTGTTTGTCGCTTTTGCTTTACCTTGTGTTGATCATTTTTATCAAACCAAACCATTAACTTACATCAGTCATATTTTAGGTAATGAATACCCTGCGAGTTTATTCTCACAACTAAAAAGCCAAGGCCTGATCAACAGTTTGAGTGCGGGCGGAGGGGTTAGCGGATCCAATTTCAAAGATTTTAATATTTCTTTTGGCTTAACAGACAAGGGATTAGCCCAGCGCGATGACATTATTAGCCAATTATTTGCCTACATAGCGCAGATCAAGCAAACCGGACTCAATCCTTGGCGCTACCAAGAAAAACAAGCCATCACCGAGCAAGCATACCAGTTTCAGGAAACCAGCCGCGCCCTTGATATCGTGTCGCACCTGAGTATTAACATGCATCATTATGAGCCAGAGCACATCATTTATGGTGATTACATGATGGCCGGCTTTGATAGTGATGAATTAAGCTACTTTCTTGATTTTTTTACCCCCGATAATATGCGCATCTTAGTGAGCGCCAAGGGGCTCACCACCGATAAAACAGCCAAATGGTACTTTACGCCTTACTCGGTCAATAAAATCAAGCCCGAGCTACTCGCCCGTTGGCGCGAGCAACAGCTAGATCCCGCACTTAAATTGCCACCTCCCAACCCGTTTATCGTGATGGGACAAATGCTGCCACAATCCGGGCCAGAAACCCCTTATCCCAGCATCATTCGCGACCAAGCGGGCTTTCGGGTTTGGTATAAAAAAGACAATGATTTCAACGTGCCCAAAGGCAGCTTATACATAGCGGTGGATTCTGAGCACGCGGTAAAAAGTATCCGCCACATTGCGATGACGCGACTGGCGGTGGAGCTGTTTCTCGACATTCTCACCGAAATCACCTATCCGGCAGAAATTGCTGGGTTGGGTTATCGCATCTATGCTCATCAAGGCGGTTTTACCGTTAACCTGAGTGGCTTTACCGCCAAACAATATTTGCTGTTACAGCTTATCTTAGGTACGCGTAAGTTTGGCCATGTTGATCCCGAGCGCTTTGAGCATATTAAACAAAATATGATCCGCAGCTGGAAGAACCAAAAGCAAGGCAAACCGATTTCGCAGCTCTTTAGCCAATTAACCTCATTACTACAGCCTGCCAACCCACCCGTTGCCTTAATGGCTAAGGCCCTAGCCGATGTTCGCGCCGATGAAATGCCGGGGTTTGTTGAACAACTTTATAAACAAGTGCATATCGAAGTATTGGCGCACGGTGATTGGTCTAAAGAAGAAATTGAAACGATTGCGGACTACTTACAGCGTGAATTAGCGCCAAACAGCACGCCCAGCGCTGAAACCAAGCGGCGTCTGGTTGATATTTCAAACAAAGGCACCTTAGTTCGCGAGGTCAATTGCGATCATAATGACTCGGCCATGATAGTGTATTATCAATCCATGCATACTACGCCAACCCACGTAGCGCGTTACACATTAGCTAATCACATCATGTCGACCACCTTTTTTCATGAACTAAGAACCCGTAAACAACTGGGTTATGTGGTAGGCAGTGGCAACTTGCCACTCAATCGCCATCCCGGCATTATCTTTTACATTCAAAGCCCAGTCGCAGGCCCACAATACTTACTGGCTTGCATTGATGAGTTTATTGATACCTTTGCCTTAGTGTTAATGGAGCTAAGCCAAGAGCAATGGCAAATCAGCAAACAAGGATTAATCAGTCAAATACGCCAGCCCGACGCTAACTTAAAAAGTCGTAGCCAACGCTATTGGGCCAGTATAGGCAATAAGGATTGGCATTTTGATCAACGCGAGCAGGTTGCCCTTGCCCTAGAGCAAATGACCCGAGCCGATTTGATCCGCTTTATCACTCAATTAAAATCACGTATTTCAGATCGCATCATTATGTGCAGCTATGGCTCTGCGCATGGAGGCAAAGATAAGCTTAACCAAGGCAATTTTATTTGGGATCCCGGCGAGTTTAAATTGATGGCGCCAAAATTTATTAATTAACTTCAGTTCTGGTTAAGGGCAGGGCAAACGCATGAATGTTTTTTGAACGTTTAGTGGTATTTTCTTAGACGAATATCTGCCGCAAGGATGCGGCAGTTAAGCCATCAGGGATGATTTCACGGCGTTTCGTATAAGAAAATTCCACTTTGTTCGCTTGGTTGATTGTATTTTGTACACTTATGCGCTCGCCCTAGGGTTAAAGGCATGCCAAATAGATACCGTTTGAATAAGTAGCAAAACTTCGTTTTCAGGGATGAAAACGCAGAGCGTATAGGGATATTTTTTGCGGATTGTTCATACGATATAACTTATCCAACGTTCAGTTTAATTCACTTCAGCTCAAGTCATTTAAGCATAAAAAAAGCCAAGCTTGGCGGCTTGGCTTTTTCGTTTGCATCCAATAACCAGTATTAGAATGGCATTTTCATACCTGGTGGTAGTTGCATACCGCCGGTCACTTCAGCCATTTTCTCTTTGCTGGTTTCTTCAACGCGGCGCACGGCATCATTGATGGCTGCAGCCATTAAGTCTTCCAACATTTCTTTGTCGTCTTCCATCAGGCTAGGATCGATTTCAATGCGGCGCACATTGTGGTTACCTAACATGGTTACTTTTACCATGCCCGCACCCGCTTCACCGATCACTTCCATCTTCGCAATATCTTCTTGCGCTTTTTGCATACGATCTTGCATTTGTTGGGCTTGTTTCATCAAGCCAGACATTCCGCCTTTACCAAACATAATCTTTCTCTCATTTAGGTTTATTGATTGTAATGTTGGGGTCAGCCAACATTTTTCAAGGGTTTTAATGGCTTTATTTTGGCTTGATTGACGCTTCATCAACCGTCGCGCCAAAACGCGCAATAAAAAAGTTCACTGCTTCATCTTGTTGTATATCGATTTTAGCTTGCGCTAGCCTAGCTAAGTAAATTTGCTGCTCGATTTCTATCGGTGTGGCCAAGTTGGCATCTTGACCGATTTGGATCTCAACAGATTGAATTTGCGGCAACACCTTTTGCACCGCTTGGAGCAGTTGCTGATAATTTTTGTCATTATCTAAGTGGGCACTGGTAGGCTGTAATAATAACCTTAACTGACTGGCTTGCGCCAAGTTAGCGTCAAGCAACACACTATTTAATGCCAGCTGGCGCAAGATACCGCCCAGTCCCATTTTATCGATCAGTCGACACCAAGGGTCATTGTTTTGCGGCGAAAAACCACTGGGTATTTCAAACTCAGCCATGGCTAGTGATGTGGGCAAAGCGCTAGTCGCATTTGCGACAGCCCCTTGGTCAGCATTTGACTGACGCGGCATATCAGCTGGCGCTAATGGCTCAGGGGCTTGGCGGCTTTGCTGGGCAGTGCTGGGCGCTATTTCTGCCCTAGTATTAAGCTCACCTCTTGGCTCTGAAAAGTTTGGCTCTGCATGAAGGTCTTGATTTGGACTTTGTGCAATATCTTGAGCGAGCATAGGCTCGCCCTGTCCAGCAGGCTCAAAATCTGCTCTGGCGTCCATTTCATGCGGATAGCTGTAGTCAGGTGTTTCAAAATACTGCGCATAATCATTACCGTATGCCTCGATTGGCGGCAGGTCGCCGTAATCAGGCGGGCCTTGCTCCACGGCACTTGATGGCGCCGGATTTAACGCGGTCATCGTGGTAGGTGCACTGACCTGTTTAGGCTCATCGGTTTCCCAAGGTAAATCAACCTCAGTGGTTGGCGCTGCGGTATTTGCCGCGGTATTCTGCGCAGAATTAGGCGTGGTAATCGGCGTAGTATTAGGCGCGATATTTGGCTGCGCCATTGGCGAAACAGGTGTCGGCTGAGGCGCCATCTGTTGTGCTTGAGCAGGCTCAGCTTGCGGCGCTGGTGCAGCACTTGGATTTTCGGCACTGGGATTTTCGGCAATAGGGGCTGCGACAATGGGTTTGGCTTTCGCCTTACCCGATTCAAGGGCAAGTTTGCGACTCCTTAACATGTTGCGCTTTTCGAGCACACCAGTTAAGCCCGTGGCCGCTGTTGTAACAGGCTCGTTAGATGTATTAGTTGTTACAGCCGACGCGGTAGTCATCGCTGGGCTAGCTTCAATGACATTGGCAGCCTCTGCGTATGCAGTCTCGGCATGTAACGGTTCAGGGGATTGAGCTTGGTTCAAAGGTTCAACAGCATCATCACGCCTTAGCGCCGGCGTATCTGGCTGTGTTTGCGTTTGTTCTTGTGTTTGTGCCATAGCCTGATTCGCGTTTGGTTGCGGCGCGGCAATCACGGCATTATCGGTCGTAACGGCGGGCGAAACGATGTCTTGCACCTTAGGCGTTGTCGTCGCGATCGGTGCCGTCGCGTCAACCTTTACTGGGTTATTTTGTACTCTTTGCCCAGCGGCTGCATGAGCGGCCCTTGCCGATGTAGTCAAAGGATGAAACGCGAGCATACGCAATAAGGTCATCTCAAGACCAATGCGTGGCTCAGGTGCTAATGGCAAGTCTTGTTTGCCTTTAATGGCAATTTGATAATAAAGCTGCACTTGCTCGGGGGATAACTGCTCGCTCAAAACACGAATCGGCTCGCTGTCATCCAAAGCATTGAGTGTAGAAGGCAACATATGCGCCAGTGCTACCTGATGCAAGGTGGCTGCCAACTCATTGTGTACTAGCGCAAAATCGGGTCCTAAACTGACCAGCTCAGCCACTTTTTGTAAACATTTTGCAGCATCACCTGCGGCGACAAAATGCAGCAACTGGATCACTTGATGATGGTCTAAGGTACCCAGCATGGCCAGCACCGGCTGATAGTTTACCACACCGTTACCAAACGCAATGGCTTGATCCGTTAAGCTTAACGCATCACGCATACTGCCCTGAGCTGCTTTCGCTAGCGCCTGCAGTGCGCCTTGCTCATAACTGTGTTGCTCTTGATCGAGAATATAAGCTAACTGCTGATGAATGGCTTCGCTGTTTAAGCTCTTTAAATGAAACTGCAAACAACGCGACAAAATAGTGATCGGCAGCTTTTGTGGATCTGTGGTCGCGAGCAAGAATTTAACGTATTCAGGTGGCTCTTCAAGAGTCTTGAGTAAGGCATTAAAACTGCTTTTAGACAGCATGTGCACTTCGTCAATCAGGTAAACCTTGTAACGACCTTGCGCTGGCTTGTACTGCACATTATCGAGTAGCTCACGAGTATCTTCGACTTTAGTGCGTGACGCGGCATCGATTTCAAGTAAGTCAACAAAGCGACCTTCATCGATAGCTTGGCAATGATGGCAAACACCACAAGGGGTAGATGTTACCCCTTCTTCACAGTTCAAGCTTTTCGCTAAGATCCGCGCAATACTGGTTTTACCTACGCCTCGCGTGCCGCTAAATAAATACGCATGGTGTAAGCGGTTTTGATCAAGGGCATTGATCAAGGCGGTCAGCACATGCTGTTGCCCTACAACTTGGCTAAAATTATGCGGACGCCATTTACGCGCTAACACCTGATAACTCATAGGAAGTTACTCACCTTCAAACTGGATCAAGCTAAACAACTCAACTTGCTGGGCATCTAATTTAGCTTTACCTTTTAAATCAGGTAATTCAATCACCACCCCTGCGCCAACCACGTCACCTTTTAGCTCTTTGATTAGCTTAATGGTTGCTTCTAGGGTGCCGCCCGTTGCCAATAGATCATCAATCACAACCACTTTGTCACCCGCTTCAATGGCATCTTTGTGAATTTGTAGCATATCGGTGCCGTATTCAAGATCGTAAACTTGCACCACAGTGGCTCTAGGCAATTTACCCGGCTTGCGAGCAGGCACAAAACCCGCCCCAATAGCGGCCGCTACCGGCGCACCAAAAATAAAACCACGTGCTTCGGTGCCAACCACCTTAGTGATGCCCTTGTCGCGGTAATGCGCGGCAAGAAGTTCAATAGACTTAGCAAACGCCTCTGCATTTTCGATCAAGCTAGTGATATCACGAAAAGTGATGCCGGCTTTAGGGTAATCTGCAATCGATTTAATACTGTCAGTGAGTAATTTTTGAGTGGCCGAATCCATCAGAGGGTCCTATTTTGAAGTGTCGTAAACATTAAAGAAGGTAAGCTTATTCACTTGATACCTTGCTTTCAAGGCATAGGCCTTTAAATTGAGGTTTAAGTTTCTTTTAACTGATACATCCACGTGAATAAGCATAAAAAACACACAAGTAATAATGCCTTTATCCATATCAGTGGCACTATATAGATAGAAATGGCAAAGGCCAGGCTCATTAACACTAATGCCCGTTGTTTGGTTTTTTTAGCGATGGCGCGCTTAGCCTGCCAATCCCTGATCATAGGGCCAAACCAAGGATGATTGAGCAAGGCTTGATGAAACCGCTCTGAGCTTTTAGCAAAACAAAAAGCGGCCAATAAGATAAATGGGGTGGTAGGTAAAACCGGTAAAGGAATGCCAATTAACCCAAGCAAAAATGCAAGGCAACCACAAACAAAGTAAAAAGGTCGTTTTATCATAAACTTGGTTCAACTCCCTTTTTTAATTTTACGCTGACTGCTGAGCGAGTGCGTGATGGCGTTGTAAAATCAACAAAATTTCATCGGTTTGCCGACACGGACGAATTTCTTCAAACAAGGCTTGTGCCTGCGGATAACTGCACACCACATATTTAAGCCATTGCTTGATGCGATTACCAAAGTATAAATGCTTATCGCCACTGCATTCTAACCCAGAATAGCGCAGCAGTAAGTTCACCACCTCCGCCCAAGGCATGGGCTGATGGCCCAGCTTAATCACATTGGCCAAATTGGGCATCGCCAATGCACCGCGCCCCAACATAATATCGTCGCAGCCACTTTGTTCAAGGCAGCGTTTCGCATCTTCAGCCTGCCAAACCTCACCATTGGCAATAACCGGAATGTTAATGGCTTGGCGCATATCGTTAATGGCCGCCCAATCAATACGCTCGGCGCGATAGCCATCTGCGCGGGTGCGCCCGTGCACGGTCAGCTCGGTTGCTCCGCCTTGATAAGCGGCATCGGCAATCTCTAAACGCTGACTTTTACATTCCCAGCCCAAGCGTACCTTAACCGACACAGGCTTATCTGGGACAGCTTGACGCATGGCTTTAACCGCTTGATAAATCACCTCTGGCTCTTTAAGCAAAGCCGCGCCGCCATTGGAGCCATTGACGGTTTTAGACGGGCAACCACAGTTTAAATCAATCCCTTTAGAGCCAAGCTCAACAGCCCGATAAGCATTTTCTGCCAACCATTGCGGCGCTTGCCCCAATAATTGCACGCGTACATCGGTACCCGCGTCAGTTTTACCGCCTTGATGTAATTCTGGGCATAATCGATAAAACACCTTTTTAGGCAGGCGCATATCCACCACACGAATAAATTCGGTGACACACAAATCATATTGATTGATACCGGTTAATACTTGTCGCATTAACGGATCGACAACCCCTTCCATCGGAGCTAAAACAACGCGCATAACAGGCCTCTTACAATTGAAGCGCGGATTTTAGGGTGTCACCGACATTTTGTCACCCATTGCTCAAGTTTTAGTAAGATGATCTGCATCAAATCAAGGGCTGCATTTAGCTTAAATCATGCTGTAATTGACCTATATCAGCACCTTAGCCCTGTTTGCTCACTATGATGTCAGCCTGACAATTTTTCCCAGAGTGCACAATGACTGAGCATCAAATCGCTGACTTAACCCATTTTCAAACAGAGTTAATGACGCAACTAAATGAACAAAAAAATAGGATAATCGCTTTTTTGGAGCAAGCGGAGCAACCAAGCCATCGCATGGCAGCAGCACGCTTGATGCAACTCACCAATGCAGAGTTTATTGAGTACGCCATCCACTTGGATGAACCGAAATTTAAGCCCGCCATCGCCATGATCAAGCGAATCGATGCTGCCCTATGCCAAATCGATTTAGGTTTGTATGGCTTGTGTTCGGATTGCGAAGAGCCAATCGAAATGGCCTTGCTATCACAAGATCCGACTGAGCAACGTTGTTTTCGCTGTAAAGAGAAATACCAAAAGCGTAAAACAGGCGTGATTGCGCTTTAGATTAAACAATACTGCGTCAGCATCATGTCAGGGGCGAACTTCAAGGATGAAAGCCCGCTCTGCCCCATTGCAATGCCATACCTAACCTTAAACACACCCACCTGTAATTAGTCATTCTATTTTCCGCCAGCCCGTCAAAGGCCGCAGCCGTACAACAAAACCAGCAATCCTGCTTGGGCAAATGTCGATAACTTGTTACAATCCGTTCACCTTCATCTTTCGACTCAGCCATGCTAAAGCCAGAAGTAAAACAGCTTATTCGTGAAACGTACCAAAATATCAGTCAATCTCTACCTGACTATCAAGTACGTAAAGAGCAAAACTACTTAGTGGCCGAAATCGCTAAAACCTTGGCGGGCGAATATCATCCTCAGCGCCGTATGCTGGTGGCGGAGGCAGGCACCGGAATTGGTAAATCCCTGGCGTATTTACTTGGCGGCTTAGCCGTTGCGTTGAATCTGAATAAAAAACTGATTATTTCTACCGCAACGGTGACCTTGCAAGAACAATTGATCAATAAAGATCTGCCGTTTTTCCTGCGCCATAGCAGCCTCTCGTTTACCTTCACCTTAGTCAAAGGCCGCGGCCGCTATTGCTGCGAACATAAACTACGCGCCCTGGCCGATCCACAAGATGGACAAATTGCCCTGTGGGATGAAAAGCCAAAAGCCAAAGACATTGAATTAGTTAAACGCCTATACAAAGCCTATCAAGCCGGTAAATGGCAAGGCGATCGTGACACTTGGCCCACCCCCATTGCCGACCATGTTTGGCAACAGATCATCGCCGATAAACACAGCTGTAGCCGCGCTCTTTCCCATCACCATCAGTGCCCGTTTCACAAAGCCCGTGATGAATTAGAAAAAGCCGACGTGTTGGTGGTCAATCATGCCTTATTGCTCGCCGATACCGAGTTAGGCGGTGGCATTATTTTACCTGTGCCCGATAGCTGTTTTTATGTGATGGATGAAGCTCATCATTTACCCAGTATTGCCCGTGATTTTGCCAGTGCCCATATTGCCATCAACGCCAGCATTAATTGGCTCGGCAAGCTTGAGCTACTTAATCGAAAAATTGCCCAGCAGCTCAGTGGCACCTCGACCTTAAGTGTCGGCAGTGAAATGGTGGCCAATGCGCTCACCATCAAACAAGAGCTCGGCCATGTGGCGCAATTTTTTAACCATAACACCTCGCTGTTTAACAACGATGGCAGCTATCGGTTTGCCATGGGCGAACTGCCCGACCCTTTGCCACAACATGCCAGAACCATCAGAGATGAAAGCCGCACCTGTTTAAAGGCGCTAAATAAACTCCTTAGCACCATCGCCGAGCAGCTCAAGCAAGGTGATATTAAAACCAAGGTCGCCGAGCCACTGATGGCCGATGTGGGCAATAATGTGCAGCGGTTGGAAACCTTTTTGCAGCTGTGGACCATGTTAGCCAAGGAGCCAACGGGCAAACATGCGCCTCTGGCCTGCTGGGCAAAACAGCTCGACCAAGGTGACAAAGACATCATGCTGGCGGCCTCACCGATTGAGGTAGGCGGCCTATTAGAGCAACAACTGTGGTCACAAGCGGCTGGGGTATTTTTATGCTCTGCTACGCTAACGGCCTTAAATAGCTTTGATTTTTTTCGCCATCAAAGTGGCCTAAAACAAGATGACGGCACCCAATATCTGCGCCTGCGCTCACCTTTTGACTATGACAAAATCACCCTTGCCCTGCCGGCGATGCAATTTGAGCCCGGCAGTGACAATTTTGATAATGAACTATGTGAAAAGGTGCCCAAGCTGATTGCCAAAGAGCAAGGTAACTTGGTGCTGTTTGCTTCCTATTGGCAAATGCGGTTAGTCGCCGAAAAAATAAAAAGCAAAGTAGATACGCCAATTTTACTGCAAGGTGAACTGTCTCGCAGTCAGCTATTGGCTGATTACAAGGCGCGTTGTGACAAAGGCGAAACCGCCATTTTGTTTGGCACCGGCAGTTTATCGGAAGGTTTAGACTTACCCGGACATTACCTGACCAATTTGATCATCACTAAACTGCCCTTTGCCGTGCCCACCTCCCCCGTAGAAGAAGCGCACGCGGAGTGGATTGAAAGCCGCGGCGGTAATCCTTTTTTACAAATTACCATTCCCGAGGCCAGTAAAAAATTAATCCAATCTTGTGGTCGCCTAGTCAGAAAAGAAAACGACTGGGGCCAAATTACCATTCTTGATCGTCGCCTTGTCACGCGCCGTTACGGCAAGGGCTTACTCGATTCCTTGCCGCCATTTAAACGAGATATTCAATATTAATGTTTGATTTCAGTTTTGCATTGCCCCTTGAACCCAGTTTATTTCTGCTTATTTGCGGCGTGGGTCTGATCGCGGGCTTTATTGACGCCGTGGTTGGCGGCGGCGGGATGCTCACCATTCCCGCATTACTCAGCGCAGGCTTGCCTCCCCATATGGCGCTGGGCACCAATAAACTGGCCGCCACCTTTGCTTCCTCAACCGCGGCGTGGACCTACTATAAAAAACAACTATTTGATCCGGTATTTTGGCGCAAATCATTTTATGCCACCGGTATAGGCGCAATTAGTGGCACCTTAGCGGTCAACTTTATCAGTACCGAATTTTTAGATAAGGCGCTGCCCATCGTTATCTTAGCCACGGCGATTTATACGGTGTTTAATCGCTTTCCTTCAGACAGCCAAAACGACCTGCCTAAAACGGGCCCAAAACTGGTCAAAAAGCAATGGATCCAAGGCTTAAGCCTTGGCTTTTACGATGGCATTGCAGGGCCCGGCACCGGCGCATTTTGGACCGTCTCGGCAGCAGCGCTTTATAAGGTCAACATCTTGCTGGCTTCGGGTTTGGCCAAATCCATGAACTTCACCAGTAATTTCTTATCCTTAACCACCTTTATTATACTTGGCCATATCAACTGGGTATTAGGCTTAAGCATGGGCATGTGTTTAATGGTGGGGGCTTATTTAGGCGCTCATTCCGCCATTCGTTTTGGCGGTAAATTTATTCGCCCTATCTTTGTCTTAGTGGTGGTAGTGATGGCGGTAAAACTGGCGATTGAAGCATGGTAGATATTTCACAATTAATGCAGCGGATAAATCAACTCAAGCAGCAATGTGAGCATTTGGATAATCGGCTTACGGCTAAGCAGCGCGAGCATTTTCACTTCAATAAAAACTTATTCGCCAAGCCAGAAAAAAGCCTAACGGGCTATTGCCTGCAAGTAGAAAAGAAAATCATCGATTTACAGCAAGCCATTGAAAATAAAGTTTCATCACAGCTCATCAACCATAGATGTGAAGCTTTAACCGATCAATTTTCTGCGCTGCTTAAATTAGTAAGCCAAGCCGAGCAAGGCAACGGTCATATTTTTTCTCATCACCCCAGCCAGCAAGAAAAGCAGCTTTACCAAAAGCTACAGAAACAATATGAATATGAACGGCGCTTAGAGCAAATGATCGCCCACAGTAAGCAGCAAGCAGCGCAATTGTATGGCAACGATAAACGCCAAGCCCAAATAGCGACCCAAACCTTAGAAGAAAGGCTAGCACGCTGTAAAAGCGCCACCTTTGAGGTTGAGCTGGCCGTGCGCGAGTTTGAAGGCTCCAATGCCTTTATCGGTAACTTTTAACTAAGCCATAACTTAGCCATCACCTAGCCAACCAAGGAGTAATAATGAGCCTAGCCAACGCCCCTAAACACATTCAACTCGCCGTCGATTTGATTCAAATTCTTGAAGAAAATGAAATTGAAATTGACACAGCCATCGCGGCGCTGGAAATTGTGCTTAAGGATTGTAAGCAAAAGCAAGTCGCGCAAGCGGCGACTGATGCTGATAAATAACTGGCTGGTCTAAATAAATGAGCGAATATGCGCAGCAATTTGCACTAATTCATTATCGTCAGCTCGTTTATAATCATGAGAGGAAAGGTAACCTTCATAGCAGTCAAAAAACTTATCCACTTTTGATTCCACCAGCTTAAACTCGGGATTATTTCCCGTCCCATGCATCGGAAACAGCTTACTATGGAGATGGTCTACCCCATAGCCTTCAAAGAACATTCCTGTTCTGGCCACATTATCAAATGCACGATCAAGTAAATTGGCTACCTTCTTGGTTGCAATCACTAACTCAGACAAGACCTCATCTGTTTGTGCAAAGGCATAGCTTGAATAATGCGCTTTAGGGATCACCACGGTAAAACCTTTCGTATTAGGAAAAATAGAAAGAAAGGCTAAATGCTTTTCGTCTTCCCAAACTTTATGACAAGGTAAGCTTCCTGACACTATTTCACAAAAAATACACTTCATATCGACTTTCCTTTCGTACTGCCTCTGCCCAACAAGCTATAACAAACTGATAATAAAGGCGTATACATTATGTTCGCCCCTTGCATCCATCCCGCTCGCCTTGAAAAAAGGACTCAGGCTAAGCGCGGCAAATGCTGAATAGCGAAATTTGCTTAATGAAAGAGGGAAATCGAGCTTATCGAGGATCCGGGGATAATCCGAGCCTGTCCAATAACCGAATATAGGGGGTCGGCTGCGCGACACCTATTCTTATTAGTTAGGTGCTTACTGTACACTTTTATTTACACTGTTAAGTGACTCTGTAACTACTAACTTGAGTAATTCTTTTGACCTATTTTCCATGCTATCGCCTACTCTTTTCTGCATTTTAGTCATTTTTTCTGCATATTTAGAGTTACGTTTTTCGTAGAAAATTGAGTTTAACTCTGCCACTGAAAAGTACTCAAGATATGAGTTAGCCAAATTATCATTCCATTTTCCCTGATGAATTTTCACTTTTTTGAAAAGTTCTTTTTCTAAGCGAGTTGAGGCTTCATTTTCACCAAGATTTTTGGCAAGCAACCGAAACGTTTGCGTATTCTTGGAAACTTTAAAACTTAGACTAAATAGATTATCGCCAAGTTTCATTTTCTCCACAAATTCTACAGCGGTGATTTCAGGTTGATGCTTTGAACAAGCTACTAGAATCATTAAGAGTGTGCAAATAATAACATTCTTGAACATAGCACGATTTCCTTCAGCACCATCGTGGTAGAGCGACCCATTAGGGAAAGCTGTGACACCCACCTAAATGATTAGACAATTATACATTGGATGTCCCGCTATACGTTTTACATTAGGCCGTTTACGCATGTCAATCATCTCGCTCCTAACACGAAAAAAATGGAACAGGTTTTGTCACCCCAGTAAAGAAAAAGCGAACTAGGGTTAACTGGATTTGCAAAGGCGAAGCGCTTGCTCGCCAGATTTGGCAATAATTACACGTTTTTTGCTTGCCAGTGCTTTGAGCTTGTCCATGATTACGGGTTTCGAGTTATTCGGGTACTCCCAGAGGAACTTGATGAACTCGATATCGAACCGTTCATCACAACCTTGGGCTAAATCAGGGCGATCACGGCTTAATAATATTCTCTTTAGCGCTCGATAAATACAGGTATATCGGTTTACATCCAAAAATATCACTGTATCACAAGCCTCAAACCTTATATCAAGGGTGCTTTGGTAATTTCCATCTATAATCCAATGCTCGCTTTCACAAAGACCTTGTTGAATTTTGAGCCAATCATCTTTTGGCGTTTTAACCCAATTTGGTTTCCAATATAGCTGATCGAGATGATAAACAGGCAAATTCAATTCTTTACCTAATAACGCTGAAAATGTCGATTTCCCTGAACCGCCAGAGCCAATGACTGCAATCCTTTTCATCGTACTCACCATCAATCCTGTTAAAAGTAATAGAACATCCACCTATATGCTTGGTCACATTGGTTTTAACATTGCGGCGCTGTTCAAGCAAAATAACAAGAACACCTTTTTTGTCAATTCTACCGCCTTGAAAAGCGTTCAAACGAGAACTATACAGCAACGCTCCATTGACACTTCAGCATTAGCTATTGATTCTAAATTCGGTTTTTTAGTTGAATTTTTCCACTGACCTACATTTAGGGAAAGAGGAGCAACCCCAAAACGGTTTACCCTTATTTTCGCCACGCTTTGTTTCACGCACAACCATTACAGAGCCACAACGTGAACATTGCTTTCTGTTTTCTTTTGAAGCGACCATCTCTTTTACGTGTTGTATGTGCCTTAGATCTGTAACCACACCTTTCTTTAGCTTAACTTCATTGATGGCTTCGATAACTTGACCGTACTCCGCCTCTGAAAATACAGGCTGTATGAACTGTTTTATGTAATCCAAACAACCTCGTGCGTGAGTAACATTGTTAGGCATATCCGTTTTAAACGTACTATCACCAATAAAAACGATGACAGAGTGCAACTTAGATGAATCTAAGCCCAATAATGATTCAAGGGTTTTGACGTGTTTGTAATTTTGATGAAGAGGATTCTGAAATTTAGAAGTATGGCGATAGATTTTTTGAGTCCAGTATTTTTGACTTTTTGAGCCAAAGATCCAACCTTTCATGTTTTTCGTTTCAACAATGAAAATACCAAACTTAGACACAACAACGTGGTCGATTTGTGTTGTGCCACCTTCTGTGGGTAAGGTTACATCCTTTATCAACTTGTAATCTGACTCGGGCAACTGTGACAGCAGTTTGTTTACCAAAAACTCGCCAAACATACCTTTAAACCATCGACTCTTGAATATCGAAACGAGAAGTAGCAAAGGTAGAAAGTACCAAACTTGAGCTAAAGCACCTGAGAGTAATCCAAATATATCCACGTAACTTCCTTATTCAACTAACGCTCGGCTTTCGCACAAACAACCAGTGCGAGGTTTGAGTCAAAATTGGCGCTCGCGGCATGGGCACAAATAGTGAGCACTTGGAGCCGTTTGTTGAACGAAGCCACTTCGCAGCGGAGTTTAGTTGTTCTTTCATACTCAAGTTACTCCTCACTTTGATGGAGCTTACTGAAGTAAAGTCATGTACACCCACGAACAACAACGCTTTGAAATCCTTTACCAACAAAATCTTACAAACTTAAGCTTGCAAGGCAAGCAGCATGCGACCATTGACGAAGAAAAATAGTGCAGCCATCTAAATAGCCCTATAGCTCGCTACGGGCGGGCTCAGTTTGTAGTTCCATTTGAAACTTTAGTTTTAACTCATTCCCACGATCTTGGAATGTACCTACAATTCTCATGCCCGTCTTCAAATTCACAAGTTGCATGGGCAGGTTGTCATTTGAAGTGACTGTTTCGAGAAAGCGATAGCCTTTTCCCCTAAGTGTCTCTTGTAAAGCCAAAGCTAATTTCTTTGCTATTCCTTGTGATCGATAGTCTGTATGAACACCCCCGATCCAACTTTCAAAATACCCTAGCCTAGGGCTAAAGCCAATCTTACAGCCTACGAGTAGATCATTTTCGTATGCATAAACACAAATAATACCAACCCTGTTTCTAAGGGAGTGCTCTAAAACTTTTTCGTTGAAATCACCAAAACTTCGAAATAGCGCCTCAATCCCCTTTAGCTGATCGGGGTAACCTTCGACAATTTCAAGTTTCATTAAAACTCCTAAACTTAACGCCAAAATTTGGGGCGAGCGCAAGCGAGAACATGGCCCGCAGTGACGCTATTTACGGGACAGCCCAACATTGCACTATTCAACTGATTCTAAAATTATTTTTCCATCACGAAAGCTAGACAGCTCACAAGCTTTAGTTAACTCATCAGGTGATGCATTAGAGCCACTAAACTGAAGCACAACTTTCTTTCCTACCAATTTTTCCCTTAACTTCCATGCAGCCATAATTGTTGAACTTCCTGCGCCTTCTACTAAATTTTTTGTGTGATGAGCCGCTAAAGCGATACCTTGTAGAATTTCTTGCTCTGAAAGAAGGATAAAGTCATCTAATTTGTCACGATAAATGTTAAAAGTAGTGTCATAAGCTGTTCCAGTAGCAAAGCCACCTGCAAAGGTTTGATTACTGCTTTCAACAATTTTCTTACTGCACCATGACTGATAAGCAGCTGACGATAGCTCTGCTTGAACAGCGTAAATGCTAATTTGAGGTGATATTGATTTTAAAACACTAATCCCTGAAGCGACTTCACTACCACCACCTAAGGGTAAAATTACAGTATCAACGTCTGGAATCTCTTCAATGATTTCAAGAAACTCTGTACCAACGCCATTTACTACAAGGGGTTCATTAGCAGGGTGAACGTAGTAATAGCCTTTCGTTTCATTAATATCAGCCACAACCTTAGCCGCTTCATCGAAGTTTTCACCAGCTTCAATGACTTCAGCACCCGCGCGTTTTATTAACTCAATTTTTACAGGGTTAGAGCCAACTGGCACTACTACAATTGCCGGTATATCAAATAGTTTTGCTGACGTGGCAACAGATAAGCCGTGATTACCTGTTGAGAAGGTAACAACACCGTTCACTTTAGCTTTTTTGAGGTGTGACATAATGTTTATACCACCTCTGATTTTAAAACTTCCCGTGATATTTTGATTCTCATGCTTCACGTAAACCTCACAACCAAGTAATCGGGATAAACTATCATACTTAATTAGAGGGGATGGTTTCATGTAAGCTGAAACCACCTTTTTAGCCTTATATATCTCGTGAAGTGAAATGGGGTATTCCTTTAAATTTTCCACTGTGTCTCCATGTAATTTAACGCCGCGCTCAGCGGAAGACAAAATGGCGCTTGTTTTGCGGATTTTTGCAAAACGAGTGACACTTTTGGCTGTAGGTTGCAGCGCCTTGTTCAATTCTCACTCTTCGGTGTAAACCACTCTCCTCTTTGGGCGACCAAAATTAAGTGATTTACTGTTATTGGATGAGCCTTGATACTTCTCATCCTTTCTTTGTTTATTGCGCTCCAAATAAAACCTGCGCACTCAGGATAAAAGAAATATGAGAAATCTGTGTCTTTCCAATTTATCTCAAACTCTTTATCCATGTCTTCTAACAATTCCCACAGATCATCGCCAGTAACGCCAAGGTCTTTTTCTAACCTAGCATCATCGTAAATCCTTTCTGGCTTAATGCCGCCGTGATAGGAAATCAATTCGATTATCTTGTTACGCATGCTCTCTCTCAAGGAATTGAACGCCCACATTAAGCGGACTAAAATTATTGGTTGGAATGTGGAGCGAAGCTAACCTAACCAACTGTTTTAGTTGTATTTAAATTGACTAGCATGTAACGATTTTTATAAGTAAAAAGGCATAAATGGTTTTAAAATAAATACCATAACAAAGCTAATTGTAAATAATGCTAGTACAACACCAGCATACCCAAATACAATACATGTTCTTTCAACATATTTATAATCACGTAACCAATGCTGAAGAAGTATGCCAATTAAAGCATGAAATACTGCACACCAAAATAAACTCGTTACCAGGTATTTATTAATGAACTGAACGCCCACGACATATTCGATTAAATAAGGCTTAGAAAGAACATCATATTTAGATAGTATTCCACTGTATACATCAAAAGCATTCGTTATATAAGTTCCGATCCATAACGCAAATAAGAGTGCAAAACTTCCAATTAACAGATAATTTATATGTAATAGCGATTTAACTGAATTCATGAAATTACCACCGTTTCATAACGCTTTAGAATTTATACGGGATCATGGAATGACATAATATAATGAAATTCATCAACCCCATCTAAACGAAGCCCTTTACTGATAAACTCACAAGGCTTATCACTTTGCTTCAAACCATGCCCCATGTAGCCAAAGTTTACAGTTTCATTTTCTGTAAATGCATTCTCCAAATATGCCACCGATTTTTGCGTATCGGTAGATGCTGGATGGCTAGAATGAACAAATGGTAACCAAGAGTACCAAGGTACTCTCTTATACTTTACCTGTACTTTTAGTACATCACAGATTTCATTAAACTTACGATCATTCACAAATTCAATTGTAAAATCGGCTCTGGCTCCGCTCCCATAAAATTCATTAATACGAACTTCACTGTAGTCTCCTCCAGCAAAGCACAAAGTTGGAAACAATAATAGAATTAGAATGCGAACCATATACACCTTACTTCTAACGCCCATATAATAAGCAAGCAAACCGCTCGCCTATACTTGCCGAAGGCACCAAAATGGCGAGCGGTTTGACTGTCCACTTGATGTGATTGTTAAGTTTTCCAGTTTTCAATTGCTTCATCAAAATAATCATCATAGCATCCGTAAACAAGGTGTTCATCACGAAAGTTGAGTCCTTTTAGTAGCAAAAATGTCCTGTATATGTAGTTCCTCTGCTCATAGCCCAAAAGAGAAAAGCGTTCATGGTCTACTGGGTCACCTATGACTAAAGTAAACAAATTAAAGAATGGCTCATCAGCTTTGTCATTAAGCCCCAGCAATGCAAATTCAATAAGTTTAGGCATATAGTAAGCAATAGCTTCAGCGCCTAGAGCACTCAACGGCCCCCAACAAATATGCCCTAGGTGATTCATTTCTAGATCATCAAGCATTACACCAGTCAAACTTTTCTCGTATTCCAGATACTCAAAATCGCCCTGGTGATCTATGCACTGCTCTGGCTTTTCATAGCATGAGAATAACTCGTAGCCTTGTTTAATAAATTTGTCTAAAGGATTCATTGTTTGATACTTAACGTCCTTGAACACCGACAAAATTGAACGCCAGTGAAATTTTTTCCATAGCGCGGAACGCGCGGGTGCTTCACCTTGTTAGGTGATCAATGCCTGTAAACTTCAATAATTTCCGGATTCTGTGCATCCATAAACATAAAAGATCTTCCATAGAGTGCTTTCATGCCAAATTCGTCAAATACATTATTACCAGATGGTGTAATTAGAACCTCATCGGTCGCAAGACCCTTCAAATGTAGTTTTCGGATCTCTTCCATGTGCCCAGCGACAAACTCTTCTAAAACAACATTGAATGCAGGATGGTTATATTGAACGACCAAATTTCCATCCTTCATCGGTGTTGGATTCATATCAGGATGATAATTGTAAATATCGGAGAGTACTTTCAATGCGAATTCATGCGCTTCTTGAACGCTAAGGTTGTCAGGGATAATTACTATCGTGCCGTGTTTAAATTGAACCAGGTCTTTCTGATTGTTTGTATAAAAAACCATCTTCTCCAATAGTGCTTCTGGACTAGAAAAGAAGTCTGGCTGCCACTCAGGAACCGGAGGGAATTGTTTTTCAGCAAAACTCACTGTTGTGCTTACTCCAATTATTAGTACTAACCAAAGTCTCAAAATCAATTTATACACCTAACGCCCGCCAGCAGCGGCCGAGCTTGCGAGGTCCAGTGAGCGCAGCGAACGTTGCTGCCTGGAATTGTTAAGGGTTATTGCCAGCATATGCTACAAACCTCCAGCCATTTTTTCCTTTATAAGCATGCACATACTGCTTAGATTGACCACCACCGGGAAATTTACATATCTCAACAAAGCGAACGACGTTATTCTTTAGTGTTTCTTTGTCTTTAAGAACACATTCAACGCCAGAGAAATCAGGCAAGCCATTTTTCATTTCAGTTTGAAAGCCGAGCTTTAACACTTTCTCTGTTTCAAGCATTATTTCCGGGTCGCTCAAATATTCCTTGTTAACATCAGCGATCATTAAATAGGCTTCAGCGTGAAAATCTCGGGCTTCCATCGCTTTCTGCATATCCTGATTGGCGTATGCTGCCTCCAGTGACTTAATTGCACTTTCCGGGCTGCTAAAGTCACCTGCAGTAGCGCTAATGGAAGCAAATAATAGTAGATATAGTAAACGATTCATCTTAACCCTTAACAGTGTATTATACGGTTTTCTTGGTAAACCCACACGTTACCGCCTAGGCCAACCCCATTAAAATAATTACTAATCAACAACTTAACCTCATTAATTAACGGCTAACTCTGATCCCAGAGGAAAACAAACCGAGACTAAAAATTACCGAGGCCTAATTTGGCCCCCGTAAATCGGTGAGCAGATGTTTTTTGTGATTATATATCAATGAATTAATAACTCGATGTGAACAAAGCGAGACTTTTGCAATTATTTACCGCGCCAACACTTGGTAAAACCAGCCAAACGCCATGACACCTGTATAAAAACACAAGCACGGAGGTAGTCGTTAGTTCATGGCTAGCTCAGCCTTGATTATATTGAGCAACGCTTGATTAAAGCCCTGTGTAGCTTAAGCATATTGCAAGTTGTTAGCCTACAAACAGCTAACAAAACTGACTTTCAAGAATGAAAGCCCCCGTTACAAGAGCATAGGAATCGTTATATTGGGATTAAGCGCTCTATAAGGCTTGACCAGTTTTAAGGGTTATTAGCTGACCACGTCAATTAAGCGCCAAGGCATTAAAGTCATTGTGATATTTCATTATTTTCGCGCTTAAATGCTGGCGCTGTGTTGGCGTTAGGCTTTGTCCTAACTCGACTAAAAACTGGTGGTAAACCTTTACGTTATAGCTATGTTGCTGTTGCAATGGCTGGCCGCGCAAGGGTTCTGGTTTTAATAATAATTGTGTGAGCCGGGCTTGTAGTACATCACTATTACCCGCCGAACTAAAGGCGTTTTTAAGCTCGTTTTGATAGCGAGCGCGATATTGAAGCCAAAGCAGTCGATTATCAAAATAGTCTTGATTGGCTTGGCTCACTAATAACTTTTGCTGTGGGCTTAGCTTACCAACCCATTCACTTATTCCCTCAAGGCGCTCATCCAGCATAACCTGCAGCTGTTTATCCTTGGCGGCTGATTGCAGTTTAACTATTTCGTCGGTTCGCTCGTGGTTCTTTTTCGTCAATGCAGCAAACAGTTGATCAACCTGCTGCTGGCTTAGCATGGGGGCCATCGCGACGAGTTCGGGGACGGCCTTTTGCTTTAGCCGCTGCCAATGATCAATAAATGCTTGGTGATGATATTCAATGCGCGCCAGTGTTAATGGGCCTTTGTTTACATCCTTGATGAGTTCATCTAGGTGGCTTTGATAGCGTGGCAGCTCGTTATAGCGGTGCCATAGTTGAAATGCGTAAAGTTTTTGATCAAAAACCTTTCTTTGCTCGCTAGTCAGCTCTACATAATCATCTAGATACCAGTAAACCAGCCAGCTTAGGTTGTTGTAGGTAAATTGGGTGGAGCAGCCAACGAGAAATAAAGCCAAGATTAGGCTGATGAGATAACGGGTGACTTTGCGCCCTTTTGGCTCCATTAGTTAACGTCCTTCAAACTTATCACTGTTATTATCTACGTGATAAGTTTGAGTTTCGTTCATTTGTGCAGCCAAAGGCAAGTCAAATGCGATATTTTGCGGCTTTACACCGCATCACTAAACTTTTATTAACCTCAATTCGGGTTAATACAGCCAGCTAAGAAATCGTATGAATAAGTAGCAAAACTTCGTTTTTAGGGATGAAAACGCAGAGCGTATAAGGACATATTCACTGCGTTTTTGCGGATTATTGATACGATTTAGCTAATTCAAAGCTCAGGTTATATTAGTTTAGGTGTGTTTCCCAACGTTATAGAAACTAGGATTTGCGCGGCTTTTTATTAAAACCGGCATAGGGATTATTATCACTCCCTTGTTGGTCGTTCCTGTTGGCGTCGTTTCTTTTTGAATCCTTTCTTTTTGTATCCTTTCTAGGGGGATGACTGGGTTTATTACGTTGGCCATGATGGCTATGCGGCCCTTCCCCTTCTGATATTGCTTGCTGGCGTTTGGCTGAGTTAACACCTCGGGTCGAAAATTTACGCTGGCCCAGTTTCACTTGGCCTTGTTTGAGGGCTTTTTGTTGCTGCTGCTTCGACACCTGAGTAGACGCTTGCTCGGCATTACTAGAATCGGCCAGCATGCCCGTAATTTGTTGCATTTCTTGTTCGGTTAGCTCGCGCCACTGACCCTTGTGAAGTTTATCTAAGGTTACACTCATGATGCGAATGCGTTTTAACTTAGTTACGTTGTAGCCTAAGTATTCACACATTCTTCTAATTTGTTGGTTAAGGCCTTGAGTCAAAATGATGTTAAACACAAACTGACTTTTTCTTTGTACCTTACAGCGCTGAGTAATGGTGCCTAATATGGGCACGCCTTGCGCCATGCGACGCAAAAATTCATCGGTGATCGGCTTGTCCACCGTCACGACATATTCTTTTTCGTGCTGGTTGCCGGCACGTAATATTTTATTAACGATATCGCCGTCACTGGTTAAAAAGATCAAGCCCTCAGATGGCTTATCTAAACGGCCAATTGGAAAGATACGCAGCGGATGATTAATCGCATCGACAATATTGCCATGAACATGGCGCTCGGTCGTACAGGTAATGCCAACGGGTTTGTGGTAAGCCAAATAGACCGCTTTTTGCTTCGCTTTAACAGGCTTGCCATTCACTAACACGGTATCTTGGCTGGTGACTTTCACACCAACTCCAGCAACTTGTCCGTTCACCTGCACTTGACCGGTTTCAATCAAGCGGTCGGCTTCTCGGCGCGAGCAAAAACCAGTTTCACTGATGTATTTATTTAACCGTTTTGGCTCGTTTTCTGGCTGGCTCATGCGTTTGTCCCACAAAAAAAGGCAAATTTTAGGGTGATTATGTCAGTACTGCAATTAAAAGCTTAAAACAAATCCGGATACTTACGGCGATAGCGCGCAAGCATGGTCTCGTTTCCCAATACCCCGCCTTGATGTAAATACATGATTGGCTCGCCTTGGCGATGCTCCGCGAGCCATGGCATGATGGTTAACCAAGCGATGGGATCGTAAAGTAGCTCAAACTCAACTTGAGTTTGTTGTAATAATAATTGCCAAATTTCAATGCATTGGCGATAAAGCTTACCAAAGTGATACTTTTTAGTCGGCGTCACTATCTGTGGAAAATCGGCCTCATCAGTGGATAAAGAGCGAAATTGTTGCACTAGGTAATCGACCGAGCCAACACAAGGGCAAGTAAACACCTCAATGTTCACGTCGCCCTGCGAGGATAAACGCTCACGCAAAGATTGCTGTAAAAACAAGGCAGTGGTGCCTGTACCCGAAGGCAATACCAGATTTAATTGGCATAGGTTTTGCTGTTTAGCCCATAGATAGATTTCATCAGCCAATTGAGCGACGCCATACTTGGCCTCTGCCATGCGCCCTCCTTCGCTGATCAATACGCTGTCTGGCTCGTTTTGCTTAAGCATTGCACGCAGATAGGGCTCAATTTGCTCGCCCTTAATTTCAGCGGGTAAACATTTTATCTTCGCCCCTAAGGCCAGCGCATGCTGATAATTACCACTGGGATTGGCCACTAACAAGCTAGGTAAATGTTGTACATAGAAATCCAGCTGCGCCTGTTTAAGCTTGGCAAGCGCGGCAAGGCTCAGCAAAGAATTAGCCTGCGCCGAGCCATAACCCACGATTTTACCGCCTTGCAGCTGTTCGCCCTGCAAAAAGTAAGCAAACTTACGCGCTTTATTCCCCGAGAAGTAAGTATCAAGTAAATCGTCGCGTTTAAGCCAAAGTTCAAGCCCATTTACCTGTATCGATTGAACAGGGCTAGTTTGAAATGGCAGTGGGCTTATCGACATGCCGGAGAGCGGTTAGCTTGTTGACCTTTGGCTTGCCATTCTGCTGGGGTAAAGGTGTGTAAGGCTAAGGCGTGGATCTGATTAGCTAACTCATCGGCTAATAATTCATTAACCGCGCGGTGGCGGGCAATTAAGCGCATGCCTTCAAACGCCGCTGAGACGAGCACAACTCTAAAATGGCTTTCTGCCCCATGATCTGAGCGATGTTTATGGCTTTCGTTTTCCACTTCGATTAATTCAGGCGTAAAGGCCGTTTGTAGTTTTTGAGTAATTTGTTCTTGGATCATAAGGTTGTTTTCTCACTGAATTGCACTGAACTATGGTGTGCTAGTTTACCCTGCTGCTATGTCGTAAACCAGTTCATTAAATGAGTGCCTTAAAGCCAGCGCCTTACCTTGGCGCAATACGCCTGATACTGCTGACCAAACAAACGCGTTAGCACTTGCTCTTCAGGGATGATTTGAAACAAGTTCATGTAAATCACAAACAAAGGAGCGCAGATAAACGCAGCAAGGGATCCTAAGTAACTCGTCCACGCTAACAAACAAAACAGTAGCCCTAGATACATAGGATTACGGCTATAACGGTAAATACCCGAGGTGACTAAGGTGGTCGCTTGTTCAGGGTTAACCGGGTTGACTGTGGTTTTAAAGCGGCGAAATAAGCCTACGCCCGACAAACCAAACACTAAACCCAATAACACCAATACGATGACCAGAGGTAAAACAGCTTGAGTGGGGATAAACGAGCCCGGTAACCAAACGGCCACCAGCTTGGCCAGTACCATAGCGACAACAAATACGCCTACTGGCAGCACTTTTAACGATAAGGACATGGTCATACCTCCGTTTACCTGACATTGTTTAAACCTATCATAGCTTGCCTTGGCCTTGCTATAGCGCATTTTTCTAGCAGCTTAAAGTAAGGTGCTCTCAGAGTGTCCGCTATCAACCTAGCTGTTATCTAGTTATTATCTAGTCGCTAACGAGTAGTTATTTTTTTTGCAACATTAACTTATTAATATTTATTGGTTTATTGAATTTACTTCAAGACAAATAGCTCGGGCTCAGTTTGACTATTGGGGCACCAAAGTAGTATAAATGGCGCCATTTTTACCACTCGGCTAAATTCTATCCACTTCTCCTATTCACTTAAGCGATTAACTTAAGCTTAGGTTAGGTGTTTTTTGGCATTGAGGGGTGTTGGACGTTAAAGCTTGGAAGGAAGTAACATGAAAGTTGGCATCATCATGGGGTCAAAATCAGATTGGCCGACAATGCAACATGCAGCGGCTATGCTAGATCAATTTGGTATCGCTTATGAAACCAAAGTAGTTTCGGCTCACCGTACACCTCAGCTATTAGCTGATTACGCTGGCGCAGCTGCAAGTCGTGGCTTAAAAGTCATTATCGCAGGTGCTGGCGGCGCAGCCCATTTACCGGGTATGGCGGCTGCATTTACTAGCCTTCCGGTATTAGGTGTGCCCGTTAAGTCAAAGGCGCTAAATGGCGTCGATTCACTACTTTCTATCGCGCAAATGCCAAAAGGCGTCGCGGTGGGCACTCTGGCTATTGGCGATCCTGGTGCAGCCAACGCAGGTTTACTTGCGGCGCAAATTCTGGCAACCAGCGATGACGAACTGATGGCCAAAATTGACAGTTTCAGAAAAGCGCAAACCGATACCGTATTGGCTAACCCTGATCCATCAGAGGACTAATATGAAAGTCTTAGTGCTTGGCTCAGGCCAACTTGCTCGTATGATGTGCTTGGCTGCCGAGCCACTCAACATACGCATTATTGCCTATGATGTTAACCAAGACCGCATAGTGCACCCTATTACGCAACAGCCAGAAGCGCTGAGCTATCAGCAAGCTATCGAGTTAGTTGATGTTATTACTGCTGAGTTTGAGCATATTCCCGCCCCTGTTCTCGCCCTTGCCCAGCAAAGCGGTAAGCTCAAACCTGGTGCCAATGCAATTCAAGCAGGTGGCGATCGCCGTCTTGAAAAGGCATTGCTCGATCAAGCCAGTGTGAGTAACGCTAAATACCACGTGGTAACAGACCAAGCCAGCTTTGAAGCGGCTATTGCTAAATTGGGCTTACCCATCGTATTTAAAACCGCAAAAGACGGTTATGACGGAAAAGGCCAATGGCGTTTAAAAGAAGCGGCTCAAGCGGGTGTGATTTGGCAGCAAATGGCATCGGTTTTAGCCAGTAGCGATGCCTCGCAAGCGATTGTGGCTGAGCAGTTTATTCCATTCCAACGCGAAGTTTCGATGATCGGTGCTCGTAATGCCAATGGTGAGGTTAAAACTTACCCACTAACAGAAAACCACCATGAAAATGGGGTACTGAGTGTTTCGTTGGCGTTGGGTGAAAGTGACGTTTTACAGCAGCAGGCTGATCAAATGTTTACGGCTATCGCCGAGGCGCTGGATTATGTTGGCGTGTTGGCCGTGGAGTTCTTTGATCTTGATGGCAAGCTGCTGGTTAATGAAATCGCCCCACGTGTACATAACTCGGGTCATTGGACTCAGCAAGGCTGTTATTCAAGTCAGTTTGAAAACCATATTCGCGCGGTGTGTAATCTGCCATTAGGTGACACAGAATTGATCCGTCCAAGCTTGATGGTTAATTTACTCGGCGAAGCCCAAGTAGATGATCAAGTGTTGGCTATTCCTAGTGTTGCTATCCATTGGTACAACAAAGAGAATAAACCCGGCCGCAAGATGGGACATATCAACGTGAGTGCTCATGACAAACAAGCCCTAAAGCAAAAACTGCTGGATTTACAGCAATTGCTACCAAGCAGTACCCATCAAGGGATCAGTGCTGTTTTAACTAAGTTCGATTAAGCACAACTTCATTTTTAAACACCAAAACCAGCTTGGGTCGACACCTTAGCTGGTTTTTTTATTTTTCTAAGAAAAATACGGTGTCATATCAAAGTAAATAAATAAACTAGTTATAAAATTACAACGATTAGTAAGCAGTCGATTTGTAATTATCGGGCTCAACAAATACTTTAACCGTGCGCCATTTAGGCATTCTAATGCTGATTTTAGCCACCATAATTTTGCATTTTTGTAACAAAAAAACAATTTAATGGCCAATAAAACCCGTATTAACCCGATATATGTAGCAAAATTACAGTATTTCTGAAATTTTTTTAGACTCGTATCATAGTTTTGTGAGATAAGATACGAATGAAGCCAACAATTTCAGTATAGTGACCCAATAATATCAAGGCTTATTCTGCATTTCGTATAAGCCCAATAAGCGAGCATCAGGTAATAAAGAGCAATGAATACACTCGAAAAAATCCAAAAAAGCCTCGACAGCTTCAGTAAATCTGAACGCAAAGTGGCAGAAGTTATTTTAGCTTCCCCGCAAACCGCCATTCATTCCAGTATTGCTGCTTTAGCAAAAATGGCCGATGTCAGTGAGCCAACGGTGAATCGCTTTTGTCGCCGCCTTGATACTAAGGGCTTTCCCGATTTTAAATTGCATCTGGCGCAAAGTTTGGCCAATGGCACGCCCTATGTAAATCGCCACGTTGATGAAGACGATGGCCCTGATGCTTACACGGCAAAAATTTTTGAATCTTCGATGGCTTGCTTAGATGCCGCGAAAAGCTCGCTAGATACACAAACAGTAAACAAAGCGGTTGATGTATTGACCCAAGCTAATAAGATTTCGTTCTTTGGCTTAGGTGCTTCCTCTTCTGTTGCCCATGATGCCCTAAACAAGTTTTTCCGCTTTAACATTCCGGTGCAATGTTTTGACGATATCTTAATGCAACGTATGAGCTGTATTAACAGCGGCGAAGGCGATGTGATCGTATTAATTTCACATACCGGTCGTACCAAGTCCTTGGTGGAGATAGCGACCCTAGCCCGTGAAAATGATGCCACCGTTATCAGCTTAACCGCAAAAGATTCACCTTTAGCACGTGAGTCAAACTTAGTGCTATCAATGGATGTACCCGAAGACACCGACATCTATATGCCTATGGCTTCACGTTTAGCCCAGCTAGTGTTGGTTGATGTGCTTGCAACTGGCTTTACTTTGCGCCGCGGCATTAAATTCAGAGAGAATTTAAAGAAAGTAAAAGAGAGTATTAAAGACTCTCGCTTTGAAAAACCAAATTATTAATCAAGGGCTCTGACGAGCCCTTTTTTTTCGTTTTAATTTGTCATCGGCTTTGCACAGCCACAAAAATATACGGAGTTAAACATGACGAGACGTACCAAAATTGTCACTACCCTAGGTCCTGCAACAGACAGAGATAATAACCTAGAGAAAATTATCGTTGCCGGCGCCAATGTTGTGCGTATGAATTTTTCCCATGGCAGCCCAGAAGATCATGTTAAGCGTGCTCAAGAAGTACGTGACATCGCCAAAAAGCACAACCGCGAAGTGGCTATTTTAGGTGATTTACAAGGCCCTAAAATCCGTATATCGACGTTTAAAGACAAAAAAATCCAGCTTGCCGTGGGCGATAAGTTCTGTCTCGACAGTGACTTTCCAAAAGGTGAAGGTAACCAAGAAAAAGTCGGCTTAGATTACAAAGAGCTACCGAAAGATGTGATTGCGGGTGATATCCTGTTACTTGATGATGGTCGAGTACAACTTCAGGTCGAGCGCGTTGAAGGTAACTGCGTTCATACCGAGGTGATCATTGGCGGCCCATTATCAAACAACAAAGGCATCAACAAAAAAGGCGGCGGCCTAAGCGCGGCGGCGCTGACTCCAAAAGATAAAGAAGACATTAAAACCGCAGCCTTGATTGATGTAGATTACTTAGCCGTTTCATTCCCTCGCAACGGCGAAGATATGCGCTATGCCAGAGAGCTAGCTAAAGAAGCCGGTTGTAATGCCAAATTAGTGGCCAAGGTTGAGCGCGCTGAAGCTGTGGCCACCGACGAAGCGTTAGAAGACATCATCATGGCATCGGATGCGGTTATGGTAGCCCGTGGTGACTTAGGGGTAGAAATTGGCGATGCGAATCTGGTTGGTGTTCAGAAGAAGATGATCCGCCTAACCCGTAAGCTTAATCGTGTGGTGATCACAGCAACCCAAATGATGGAGTCAATGATTAGTGCACCAATGCCAACGCGTGCAGAAGTCATGGACGTCGCCAATGCCGTACTTGATGGTACCGATGCGGTGATGCTATCTGGTGAAACGGCCGCAGGTGATTACCCTGTAGAAACCGTAAAAGCCATGGTTGAGGTTTGTTTAGGCGCTGAGAAACACCCAAGTATCAATGTTTCTAAGCACCGCATGAACTACACCTTTACCTCGGTTGATGAAACCATTGCGATGTCGACCATGTATGCGGCTAACCACATGAAAGGCGTGAAAGCTATCGTGGCATTAACCGAATCTGGCTCAACGCCAAGATTAATGTCACGTATCAGCTCGGGCCTACCTATTTATGCCCTTTCTCGCAATCAAAAGACCTTGAGCCTATGTGCTTTATATCGCGGTGTTACCCCAATTAACTTCTGCAGTGGTGAAACGACAGATAGCCTTCAAATTACTCAACTTGCCATTGAGCACTTAAAAGAACAGGGTCGCTTAAGTAAAGGTGATCAAGTGCTTTTCACTCATGGTGATCGTTACAATAGCGGTAATACTAATACTTGTAAGATCTTAACGGTCGAGTAACCTTGCCTAACATCAATTAGATTAAAAGCCCTCGTTGAGGGCTTTTTTGTCTGGTTTAAAGCTTATCAAATACGTCAACCGCAACGGCTTTGTCGGTCAGCTCAATGGCTTTAATTAATTGAGCTTGCTCCGTATCTGTCAATATGCCCTGTGCGACGGCTTGTTCAATTTGTCCGATTAGGGAATCCGCGTTTAACTGGCCTTGCTTGATCGCACTAAACAACTTCTGCTCGGCTGCTAATGCGGCTAATCGCGCCTTAAAACTGCGCTCCACAATGGCGGTCGCATCATCTTCGCCATCACCGATGAAACACAAGTGGGTGATAGCATCACGTAGCTCACAATCAGACATCATAATTTGGCTGATCTGATTGGCTAGCTTATCGGTTGGCAATTGATACCTTACCCCCCAAGGAAACAGCAAAGTTTTCAATACTCGCGCGACAATGGGCTGAGTAAAATTAACAAAGAAGCCATTAAAAGCCTGACCTATCTGATAGAGGTTATATTGCAAATTGTAGTGCACAAATGGCTTGTCACTGTCAGGCTCACCCCGTTCGTGGAACCACTTTAACGTTGCCGATGCCAGATAAAGATGACTGAGCACATCACCTAAGCGCGCCGACAGCAGCTCTCTGCGTTTTAGATCGCCGCCTAGCATGAGCATAGAAACATCTGCAGTTAAGGCAAGCGCGCGACTCATTCGGCTTAATTGGCGATAATAACCCGCCATTTCCCCCGCTTCTGGGGCTTTAATCAAACGACCTGAAGTGAGACCTTGTAATGTTCCCATCAGCACATTTGAGCAGGCAAAACCGATGTGCTTTATTAGTTCCTGATCAAAACAAGCCAGACCTTGCACAGGATCTGGGTTATCCGCTGCTGCCAGCTCTTTTAGCACATACGGGTGACAGCGCGTTGCCCCTTGGCCAAAAATCATCAAGCTGCGGGTTAAAATGTTAGCTCCCTCAACGGTGATCGCAATGGGAATTCCTAAATAGGCATGGCCTAAATAATTTTGTGGGCCCAATTGAATGGCTTTGCCGGCGTGAATATCCATGGCATCACTGAGTAAGGTACGTCCCATCTCTGTCATATGATATTTGGCGATGGCAGTAATAATGGCAGGCCGCTCACCTAAGTCCAGCGCGGTTGTTGTCAATACTCGACTGGCTTCAAGCTGATAGGTAAATGCGCCAATCCGTGCCATGGTGCCCTGCACACCTTCAAATTTGCCTATGGGTAAACCAAATTGCTTGCGCACAAAAGCATAGGCTCCCGTCATTCTGGTAGATAAATGGCCACACGCTGCACCTAGGGCTGGTAATGAAATGCCCCGTCCAGCGGACAAACATTCAACCAACATACGCCAGCCCTTGCCAGCGTATTCTTGGCCGCCAATAACCCAATCCATAGGAATAAATACATCGTTACCTTGGGTCGTCCCATTTTGAAAGGCGAGTCCCATTGGGTAGTGACGTTTACCGATGATCACTCCGGGATGTGATGTTGGGATCAAGGCGCAAGTAATGCCTAGCGCTTGTTTTTCACCTATTAACCCATCTGGATCATACAGCTTGAAAGCAAGCCCAAGTACGCTGGCCACCGGAGCTAGGGTAATGTAACGTTTGTCCCACGTCAGACGAATACCTAACACCGATTCGCCGTTGTAGTCGCCATAACAAACTATGCCTTTATCGGGAATACTGCCCGCATCTGAGCCTGAATTTGGGCCTGTTAATGCAAAGCATGGCACTTCTTCGCCTTTTGCTAATCTGGGTAGCCAATATTGCTTTTGCGCTAACGTACCATAATGACTAAGTAACTCCCCCGGCCCTAATGAGTTGGGCACCATGACGGTCACGGCCACCGACAAACTGCGTGTTGCAATGCGACTGACAATGGTGGAGTTGGCAAATGCAGAAAACCCTTTACCGCCGTAAGCAGGGTCAATAATTAAGGCAAAAAAGCCCTGCTCACGTAAATATTGCCAAACGGCTTCGGGTAAGCGGTGATCGTGTTGCACGATTTGATAATCATCAACCATGGCCAACAAAGTGTTGACTTGGTTATCCAAAAATTCTTGCTCGGCTTGCGTTAGTTTGGTCAGCCGATAACCATGTAGTTTTTGCCAGTCCGGCTTGCCGGCAAATAATTCACCATCCCACCATACTGTACCCGCTTTCATCGCTTCTTGTTCGGTTGCCGAAAGCGGCGGTAGAATTTGCTTAAAATAACCAAAAATGGGTCCGCTAATGAGTTTTAAACGCACAGGTTTGACGTAAAACACCACCAAGATACAACCACAGATAACGAGTAACAGTTCCATACAGCCCCCTCAAACAGCCTATAAAGCTATGGGTACGCATCCTTTGCGGTCGCGTATTAAGGTCAATTAGAAAACTAAGTATGATTACGATCTGGCCATATACTTGGCTCAAAACATATCTTAGCCAATTGAGTTAAAAGTGAATTATTAGAAGCGGGACAGATTCTCTGCCACCTGAACCAAGTATAGGTGGCAGAAAATCAAATCAGCAAATTTAGTGAGAGCTTAGTGAGTGAGTTGTGACGAGTTGAGCCAAGCTTTGGATAAATGGTTATCTAAGCCGGCTGAATGAGGCGCGCTATGCTGACAAAGCATTTCTGGTGTGACTAATAAAATACCTTTGTCTGATACGCAGTATTTTTTGGCATCTTCGACGGGGTCATAACCAATCACTGTACCCGATGGCACTTGGCAACCTTCGGCCAAAATAGCCCCTCGGATCTTACAATCTCGGCCGATAGTAACCGACGGCAGTACAATACATGCTTCGATATTACTGCGTTTTTCTACCCTAACGCGAGAGAACAGCAATGAGTTTTTCACTCGCGCACCGGAAATAATACAACCTGCCGAAACCACTGAATCTAACGCTTCACCGCGACAACCATCGTCATCAAAAACGAATTTAGCCCCCGGTAACTGCTCTTGGCAGGTGTAAATAGGCCAGCGTTCGTCATATAAATTCAGCTCAGGACTGACGCTCACTAGGTCCATGTTTGCTTGGTAATACTCATCTAAGTTACCCACGTCTTTCCAGTAATGCTGGATACCGTCGGATACCGAGTTAAACACATAGGCGTAAACATTATGATGCTTGATTGCTTCGGGGATGATGTTGTAGCCAAAATCATGATCCGATTGCGGCTCCTCTGCATCAGCTATCAGCATTCTTTCCAGTACATCAATATCAAATATGTAAATACCCATTGAACATAAGGCATGATTGTCATCACCGGGAATACGAGAGGGAGAGGCAGGTTTTTCTTCAAATGCGGTAATGCGTTGCGCTTCGTTTATTTCACAAACCCCAAATGATTTGGCGCGTTCAACATCAGCGCATATTGTGGCGACCGTTAACTCCGCACCACGGCGAACGTGCTCAGCTAACATCAAGCTGTAATCCATTTTGTAGATATGGTCGCCGCCCAAAATCAATACATGCTTGCAGCCTTGGCGTCTTAGTAAATCCAAGTTTTGAAATACCGCATCCGCTGTGCCTTTGTACCAGTCATCCCCTTTTTGCTGCTGAGCGGGTACGATGCCGACATATTCTCCTAACTCCCAGCGCATATGTCCCCAGGCACGCTGAATATGAAACACTAAATCGCATGCCTTATATTGGGTGAGTACATCAACACGACGAATGCCTGAGTTAACGCAGTTTGAGAGGGTGAAATCAATAATCCGGTATTTGCCACCAAAGGGAATGCCAGGCTTGGCTCGATTATGGGTAAGATGCTTTAGTCGCTTACCTTTTCCACCCGCTAAAATAATCGCTACGGTATCTCTTAATTGGGCGCTTGCAGCATAAGTTGCATTAAACATGTGTTAACTTCTCCTAACTATATGACAGCAAAATAATGGGAATGAATATTATTTTATGCGTCTACTAGGTATGGGAAAGGAGTGCAATTCTGTCAAATTTAAAAGTAACATTTTTGTCATTAATCGCATTTATTTTGATGCTAGTCAACTTGGCAAAATTGAGGCCAAGCTGGCAACTAGATAGATTAAGGGCTCGCGCTATAAAGCAATTAAATCAGTGGATTAGGTTGAAAAATTAGAGACTAGCAAAGCTTGAAAATTTTTAGATAACTGCTTAGCACGCCATCTTCAAATTCAACTGCCGAGTGCATTCCGGACTCTTCATTACCAACAATATCAAACTCATATAGGTGTTTATCAGCCTTGATGCTGACCCTCACTACGCCATTATCTAAATGCCATTTACCGCTTAATGTGGCGCGATCAAACAGGGCAATATCTCGAAGCGTACCGTTGCCATAAAAGTGCATTTCGGTGGTATAACCACTGGGGTTGGTTTTGACCCAAACCGTGTTAATGATTTCTTCTGTAGTTATCGGGCGTTTGCTTTGTAACCAAAGTACGTATTCCCCTTTAGTGGTAACAAACGTTTTCAGATCTTCGTCAAAAGGTGAGCGTGTGTTCCAAAACGGCGATGTATGGCCCTCAACCTCTCGAGAATACAGCAATATTTTTTTATCCAGCTCAGACCATTGTTGACTTAACATGGAGCTCTCTCTATGCCATTCGTTGTCACGCCCACACTTGATAAGATATGAGCAACTTATATTTCCTGTTAAAAAGAATAGAAAAAGTGGCAAAAAATGCCGTTACACAGAGAAAATCTGCGAGCTAAAGCAATAAAAAAGCAGCCCTAATGGCTGCTTTTTCGATCAATATCCAATTTTGACTTTATTCAGCCTTTTTTGCTGTCGGTCGTTTCTTGGTTTGCTCTTCAACCCATTTACCATCGACGTATTTCGCTATCCAACCTGTCGGTTTTTTATCGACTTCTGTCATCACATATTGCTCTTTGGTTTTACGGCTATATCTCACAACCGCATCTAAACCTTCGGGATCCTGCTGCGGGGCATGGGTTAGATATTCAAATTTAGGTGATAGTCTGTCTTTGAATCGAACCAACTCAGAAACCAATGGCGCTCTGGTTTCACGCGATTTAGGGAAGGTACTGGCCGCAAGGAAGATACCCGATGCACCATCACGCAAAATAAAGTAAGCATCACTGTTAGCACAAGGCAATTCAGGTAGATGAACCGGATCTTCTTTTGGTGGTGCAACTTCACCATTTTTAAGTATTTTACGGGTGTTCTTACATTCTTCGTTAGTACATCCCATGTATTTACCAAAGCGGCCATTTTTTAGCTGCATGTCATGACCACAGCGATCACATTCAACCACGGGACCATCATAGCCTTTGATCTTGAACTTGCCTTGCTCTACTTCATAACCATCACACGCAGGATTATTACCACACACATGCAGTTTGCGCGTTTCATCAATCAGGTAGCTGTCCATGGCTGTGCCACACTTGCCACAGCGACGTTTGGCCATGAGCGCTTCGGTTTCGGCATTTTCCCCTTCAGGAACCGCTTCTTCACCCGGGGTTAAGTTAATGGTTGTCTTACAGCGCTCTTTTGGCGGTAAATTGTAACCAGAACAACCCAAGAACACACCTGTGCTTGCGGTTCTGATGCCCATTTCACGGCCACAAGTTGGACATTGGATATCCGTCACCACCATTTCATTAGGTGGCATGCCCCCTTCTTCTTCAGGCAATTCAGCGGTAATTAACTTGTCTTTAAAATCAAGATAGAAAGAGTTAAGCAGCTGCTTCCAGTTCTCTTCACCGTTGGCCACGCGGTCTAGTTCCGCTTCCATTTCAGCGGTAAAGTCATAGCTCATTAATTTTTCAAAGCTACCGACCAAACGATCGGCGACAATTTCACCCATCTTTTCGGCGTAGAAGCGTCGATTCTCGACCTTGACATAACCTCGGTCTTGAATTGTTGAAATAATACTGGCGTAGGTTGAAGGTCGACCTATGCCTCTTTTTTCAAGCTCTTTTACCAAAGATGCTTCACTGTATCTCGCAGGGGGTTTAGTAAAGTGTTGCTGAGGATCCAGTTTCACTAAATCAAGTACATCACCTTTGACTAAATCCGGTAAATGAATGTCTTCACTGTTTTTACGCACGGCCGTTTGCACACGAGTCCAACCGTCAAAACGCAAAATACGCCCTTTAGCTTTTAAGTGATAATCACCCGCTGCCACGGTTAAGGTTGAAGAGTCATACTTAGCTGGAACCATCTGACAAGATACAAACTGACGCCAAATAAGCTCGTATAGGCGCTGTGCGTCACGGTCAAGCCCTTGAATATCATTTTGCGACACATTTACATCTGAAGGGCGGATCGCCTCGTGAGCCTCTTGTGCGCCTTCTTTGCTGCCGTATTTATTTGGCTGCTCAGGTAAATACTTTTTACCATAATGATCCAGGATGTAATCACGGGCTGAAGCCACCGCATCTTGGCTCAAATTGGTCGAGTCGGTACGCATATAGGTAATGTAGCCCGACTCATATAAGCGTTGCGCCAACATCATGGTTTTTTTCACACCAAAACCAAGACGAGTACTGGCTGCCTGTTGCAATGTTGACGTAATAAAAGGCGCCGAAGGCTTACTGGTGGTAGGCCTGTCTTCACGGCTGTATAAGCTATATTCACTGCCCTTTAGTGCATTAACTGCCGCCATCGCTTGGGCTTCGTTGGTCGGTTTAAAGGCGTTACCTTCAAACTTAGTCACTTCCATGCGCAGCGCATCACCCTTAGGTGTGGTTAAATCGGCATGAACGTCCCAAAACTCTTCGGGGTTAAAGGCTTTAATTTCCCTTTCTTTGTCAACAACCAAACGCACTGCAACCGACTGTACCCGCCCGGCCGATAATCCTCTGGCGACTTTTTTCCAAAGCAGTGGCGAAGCCATATAGCCAACAACACGGTCTAGGAAGCGACGCGTTTGCTGTGCGTTAACGCGGTCAATATTGAGTTCAGTCGGCTCACTAAAGGCATCTTGAATGGCCGATTTGGTAATTTCATTGAACACAACACGCTGGTATCTGTCATCATCACCGCCAAGAACTTCGCGTAGATGCCACGCGATTGCTTCTCCTTCGCGGTCCAAATCCGTTGCCAGATAAACCATGTCGGCTTTTTCAGCTAAGGCCTTGAGTTCGTTTACGACTTTTTCTTTGCCTGGCAATATTTCATAGTGAGCTTGCCAATCGTTGTCGGGGTCTACCCCCATACGCGAAACAAGCGCAGCGTGGTCTTTTACCTTTTTGATTTTTGCCTTTTCTTCAGCAGACAAACCTTTTGTAGTGGTTTTAGCCTTAGAGGTCGTTTTATTTGCACTGCCACTGGTTGGCAGATCTCGGATATGCCCGACGCTCGACTTAACAACAAAATCCTTCCCTAGGTATTTGTTGATTGTTTTCGCTTTGGCTGGTGATTCTACAATTACTAGCGATTTGCCCATAAATTCCGCTTTACTCTGGTAATAGTGATTAACTGTCTGGATCCCCGTTAGGTATCCTGCGCTGCGCTATCTTTATTATTAAATAATCTGATGTTTGATTGCTAACTCAGCTGAAAAATTGGCCGTCATTAAGACTAAACCTAGTTGCACCGGATTGTAGCCGCGAGTTAACGCAATGCAACCCTATAAATATGAAAATGCGTTGGAATGCTGCTTTCTGTCAAGAAAAAAATACTTTTTATTTTTTCAATCACTTCGCCAACTCGCTCCCAAACAGGGTGAAATTGCACTAAATTTACATCAAGATGAGGGCAAATTTTGCACTTTTCTAGTGCATTTAATCTATCACTAAACAGGCTGATTTTAACCGCATGAGTAGCCAATGTGATTAGCATCATTTGGCGTTAATCACTCGCCATTTTCTGGTTAACGTTGAACCATCAAAGCGCCCGACTAAGGGGAATTAGACCACCGCGTTCAATCAAAATACCAAGGGGTAAAATATGGAATCAGTAGAAGTGAATTTTGACGGCTTGATTGGTCCGAGCCACAACTTCGCCGGCTTAGCCTTTGGTAATTTAGCGTCCACCCGATTCGCTCATCGCCCTTCAAGTCCGAAACAAGGTGCCTTGCAAGGCCTAGAGAAAATGAAGCTGCTACATCAACTTGGTGTACCACAAGGCATCTTACCTCCGTTGCGCCGGCCTGACTTTAATACACTGAAACAATTAGGCTTTAGTGGTACTCACAAGGACATTATTGAGCAAGCCGCAGCAACTGACATGGCATTGCTAGCCAGTTGTTACTCCGCCTCAAGCATGTGGACGGCGAATGCTGCCACAGTAACCCCCAGCGTCGATAGCCAAGACAATCGGGTACACTTCACCGCAGCCAACCTGATCAGCCAGTTTCATCGCTCAATTGAACCTCCTGCGACGACCAAGATGCTAAAAGCAGTGTTCGGCGATCCTCGTTATTTTTGCCATCATCCTAGTTTACCAGCTCACCCAGATTGGGCCGATGAAGGGGCGGCCAATCACACTCGCTTGTGCCACAATAATCGCGACAAAGGCATCAGCATCTTTGTTTATGGTAAGGCAAAGCAAAGCAAGGTTATGCCAACCACTTTCCCCGCTCGCCAAAGCTTAGAAGCCTGTCAGGCCATCGCTCGAAGCCATGGTTTAGCGCCCAATCACACCCTGTTTTTGCAGCAAGCCCCCGAGGCTATCGATCAAGGCGTTTTTCACAATGACGTTATCTGTGTCGGTCATCAGCAGGTTTTGTTTTATCATCAAGACGCATTCTATGATGAAGCTGAGCTGGTTGAATTTATTGCCCAGCACACTCAAACCCAGCCATACCATCTTATTCGAGTCGAAACAGGCCAAGTCAGCCTAAAAAATGCTGTGTCTAGCTACCTGTTTAATAGTCAAATTGTTATCAATCAGGCGGGGGAGTATGTCTTGATTGCACCACACAATTGCGCAATTAACGAACAAGTTAATCATTACATTAATCAGCTAATAAAAGACGCCAGCAACCCAATCAATCAAGTTCATTTTGTCAACTTAGATCAAAGTATGAATAATGGTGGTGGGCCAGCTTGTCTTAGACTTAGAGTTAGGCTAACCCCAGAAGAAATTCAAGCAACCAACCCTAACTGCATGTTTAATGAAGATAAATATCTAGAATTAAAAGCATGCATTGAGCAGTATTACCCTGATGAGTTAACTGAGGCTAAGTTAAAAGATCCACGGCTATTATCACAACTCGATTTAGCTTATACCCAAATAGGGAAAATCCTCGGCGTTGCTGAGCTCTATGACCATTAATATGACCATTAAACTGTCGAAATAGGATCCGCCCGAAGCAGAAGCAATCTAAACTAGCTCGGCCTTAATTAGCAAGTTTCTCGGTGTCACAGAAAAATCACAAAACGGCATGACTGTGACACGATAACCAGCCTCTTCCAAAAAGCAGACTCGGTCTAATACTAACCAAAACTCTAGGATCCTGCGAAAACGCTGGCGCACTAACTCAATTTTATTGACTAAAGCTAATTGGTTTTGACCGCGAGCAAGGGATGCCTCCAATAAACTGGGGTCAAAATCGATCGCTTTGGTTTCACAAACCCAACGGCAAAAAGCCGCAAAATCTTGACTTAGTAGCGCCTTAGCAAAATTGGGCAAAGGTGTGTATTGACGGCTACCTGTTAACAACTGTACGTACTGAGAAAAGCTCAAGCGCCAATGTAGCTCGGTATCTCTTAACCGCCGTCCTCGCTGACCGGTGGTAACCAGTTGTTGCAATGGCAATTTTAAATCTCTTTTTGATAAAACTAACCCCGTAGTTTTAGCCTGTTCACTGAGCCCGACATACTGATCATCATTGATCAAATGATAACAACAAGGGCAAACCAAAATATGTTGCACCTGATGCTGGCGAGCTTGTTTCAACAACTGCAAATGTAACTCACCACAAGCATGTAACGCCATCACGCCCTGAGCCGCTGTGAAGCAGTTTGATAAGTCTTCTGTTAATACATTTGCTTGCACAAAATGCTGCTGGCAATGCAATTGATCTGCGATAGCTTGGCCTGCACAACAAAGCGCTTGCTGCCATTCAATTGAGGTAATCTGGCGGTGAGTTTGGTATTGGGCAACCCGACCCAAGTGCCCCTTCCCCGCACACCATTCAAGCCATTGCGTTGGCGCTGACGGCAGTTGAGCACTAAAAGCCACTATTTGCTCGGATTTGCGCCCCTTAACCCCATTTAGCAGCCAAAACGGCGGCTCAATAGGCGGTTGCGGCTCTGTTAACCATTCAGGTGTAAATGCAGGAGCTAATCCAAGCGCTGAACTGGGTATTTCACCAATATGGTTAGCAAACCAGTGCTGCGCAGCTGCCTCATCTTGCATTAACCTCGTCAATTCGCTGTCAGTTAACTGATTGAGGCCTTGCTCTAGTTCAGGGTATTCATCCTGCCAAGGTAACTGTTGGCACTCAAACGGGGCAATCTGCCACAATGGGCGGTGCGCAGCTAAATAAGACGAAAGTTGCAAAAACACTGAGCGATGCACAATTAACTCCAAACAAAAAAGCCAGCGGCGGTTGCCCGCGCTGGCTTAGGACACTAACAACTGTTAAAAAATATTAGAACAGACGGTTAGATAAATCGTATAAGTCTTGACGGAAAGGACGACGCATTGTTGTCAAACATTCAATAATGTCGTGATGCACTAGCTGGCCTCTTTGAATACCAACACAACGTGCACTTTCACCTTTCAGTAGTAGTTCTACCGCGTAACCACCCATGCGGCTTGCTTGCACGCGATCCCATGCATTTGGTGAACCACCACGCTGAATGTGACCTAAGATAGTCGCACGTGTTTCACGGCCAGTTGCCGCTTCAATGCGCTTAGCCATTTGATTAACATCTGTCATCAATTCGGTAATAGCAATGATGGCATGCTTCTTACCTTTGGCTTCACCGTCTTTAATTTGTTTTAGCAATTCATCTTCATCAAAGTCCACTTCTGGCACTATGATGTACTCTGAACCACCCGCAACCGATGCCCACAGAGCCAAGTCACCACAATGACGACCCATGATCTCAACGATAGAGATACGGTTATGTGATGAAGAGGTATCACGTAAACGGTCAATTGCATCAACAACCGTATCTAAAGCTGTCATGAAACCGATAGTGTAATCCGTACCCGAGATATCGTTATCGATAGTGCCCGGTAAACCAATACATGGGAAACCCATTTCGCTTAACTTCATCGCGCCCATGTAAGAGCCGTCACCGCCGATAACCACAAGAGCATCAATACCGTGTTTTTCAAGGTTTTTGATGGCTTCGCGGCGAACGCTCTCTTCTTTAAATTCTGGAAAACGCGCAGAGCCAAGTACAGTACCACCACGGTTGATCACATCAGAAACATCATGGCGACCCATTGGCTTAATCTTGTCGTGATAAAGTCCGTAATAACCGCCATAGATACCATATACTTCTAAGCCTTCAGACAAGCCAGCTCTTACCACTGCTCGTACTGCTGCATTCATACCTGGAGCATCGCCACCGCTAGTTAGTACGCCTATTTTTTTAATCACTTGCTACCTCGACCAATTTCTATCAAAAATTTTCTTTAACAGCCCGACATTATGCCCAACTGTTCCCTGCATTCATGGAGCCTAGCACTCGCTTTAAATCACATACGAAGAAAACAACGTTAGTGTACCTATTTTTTCTTTTCTTGTAGTTAGTAGATCAATTTTTATTTTTAAAAATGCTTAAATTAACGTGATTCAAACACAATTTTGCGAAAATTATCAACGCTCAGGCTGTTGTTTTGCCATTATGATGTAAGAAATTTACTTTTTCTTTGTTCTTTCGCAAAAACCGATGCAGCTAGGCATATTTTTGCACAGACCTTCAGCTCTAAAGAGAAAAATACTTCATTATATAGGGTTTCCCTACTTGCTATTCTGGCAAAAACAGCAGATAGTGGGGATATCTAGCACGACAAACCAGCGGCTAGAGGACAATCCAAAACGGTTTATAGCTAACATTGAGCAATATCGAGTACCCGCAATAACAGACAATATAGGTGATCTACGTTTTGTTGCGGATCACATCACACAGTGAACTCTCCTACTCGAACTACTCAGGCGAATAATTAACCAGATTGTCATATTTTTGCCCCAGCAGTGTCATACGACAAGGGCAAGTTATAAAGCGATAAGAAAAGAAGAAGGAATTATACTATGCAAACAAAAAAGCGTAACTTAAGAAATCGACATCTATGGTTCAGTGTATGGAACCCGAAACAGCAAGATTTGCCACACGCTTGTGACGGCCAAATCAAACCAATTCGTAACAGCGGTCGTTAATAACGACTCATTAGTGATAAGGTAACTCAGAACTCAACAGAAGCCTATGTCGAATGACGCCAATGAGTTACCACGATTGATAAGCCCGAACCAATTGTTCGGGCTTTTTTATGGTTAAGGCTTTTAACTCGCTTAATTCATATAGCGAGATTCAAACGCCAGTAAAGTTTCTCCCGCTGCATTTTGTAACTTGAGCTGTTCGCCTTCAATTTGATAGCCCACCACATCGGTAAAAGCTTGCAAGAATGCTTGCTCTTGGTCCATGCCACTTGGACACATTTTCCGGGTGCCAGCCATAGGAGTGAGTTGTAAGGTGTTACCATCAACTTGATAAGAGCCCATAAAGTTATTACAACCAGCAAAACCCCTGACTTGGTTCTCTTCGAGCATAAATTGAACAAACAACTCCCTCGCCCCCACGATAGTTTCAACCGCATTATCCCCAATGCTCATCAACTTCCAATAAGTGTTTGAAAATTCAGCTTGTGCTGTTGGCTCAGGTAGTTTTTTAACCACTATTTCAATGTCGCCAGTGAGCGCTGGGTTAAATGGGTCAAGATAGTCTGTGTTTTGATACAGCACTTTGTCAGCCAACTTGATTGTTGCAGCAAGGCCATAACGGTGATTGGCTTGAAGCTGATTTTGATCATATTCAAGGGTTAAGGCATAAGGAGGTCCACCTTGTACGGTGACAATTTGCTCCGCTAAGGTTAATGGCTCTGCGCCAACAATTGAAACATCAAGCAAGCTCACACTAACCTGTGCCCCTTCTGGTAACATACTGCGATCTAAATACAAGACTTGAGTCGATAAACTAGCCATGCTGGTAGCCTCTTGTTGATCCAAAGCCTGCTCTGCTTGCTCTGAAACAGGTGTAGCCTTCTCTGTCGAAACATTAGATTCACTCGGAGCAACGGATGTCGGCTCAGGTGCTTTAGAGCACCCTTGCAGAGCTCCAACCGCTAACAACACAGAGGAAACGATCATTGCTTTGCGAAAATGTGACTTCATATAAACCCTATTTGATGTTAGTTATTTGATATTAGTTAACTGAATGGTCCATTGACGGTGTGCTACATGGCACCGCTAATATGTAAATTTATCATCAATTTCTTCATTAATAACAACTTAATTTTATTTTACTGTTATTAAGTAGCTAAAAATGTTGTACTGCGGTCTTTTTCCTTTGCGCTATCAATATGCTTGACTATCAACTCATCGACATTCCATTCAACTTTCGCCACCTTTGCTGGTTTTGCGGTGAGCCCTGCCATCGCGAATTCAAGTTTCCAGCTGATTTACAAGATGCGCCGCAATGCGAACACCTTCCCCTGACGTTGCCGTGTTGCCAAGAGTGTTTGGGCTTGAGTAAAAAAGTTCGCAATGCGAATAATCACATTGCTGAGTTTAGAGCTCAGTATAAAAAAGTCTTTTCTCGTCAATACCAAAGTCATTTGGCTATCGGTAAAAACTGGACCAAACAAGAGCTAGAGCAAAGTGAATTATCAGGCAAAGCCTTTGCGGGATTTAAAAAAAGTGCGTGGATGATGTTTGAAATAGCCCAACAACGCCTTTTGTTTCAAGGCTGGCCCATTCAAATTGATGGCCAAGCTATGGTGTGCCAGCAAATCACTGGTTTCACTTTTGACGGAGAAGAGTTTATCAGCATAGAGGCTACAATCACCGCGTATGCAAATCGTTTTCAGATAGATGAAAGCTATTTAACCGCAGCAGTCGCCAAATTAGGAGGCGCGCGATTTTCCGTCGCCATCAGACACTGTCGAATAAACCCACTTATCGATCCGCAAGACATGACAATGTTACTGGAGCTAATAGACTGAATCCACAGAACCGCTTTACCAACCAACACTAAATCTACTTAGGAGCAAAGCTGATAAATCAATAAAGGGGTTAATGCGGGAATGTGAGCCGATAATAAAAGATTTACCTCGACTCTCAAGCTAATTACCAAGCGTAGCCTATGCCCACGCCATAAGTATATTGATTCTTAGAGCCTTGCTCCTTGACGATACTACTTTTGGCCGCATCTCCCGTTAAACGCTGATAAAACATCGCCGCACCAACATACCAACTTGGTGTAACCTGATACAGCACCGCGGGCCATAGGTACACTTGACGATTACCGCCTGCAGCATCAAATTCACTGATACCTGTTAACAGGCTAGCTTCACTATCAACACCATAGTAATGCTGCATATATTTATCATCAGCAAAGGTCGCACCTACGCCGAGGCCAACAAACAATTGATAACTCAGTGGCACCCAAGTATTGGCATAAATGCCTAAATTACTGCCTTTGGTATCTCCAGCCACCGCCGTGCTTGCCGTCATGCCAAAACGAGAACTAAAGGGGATCGTAGTGTCTGTTTTGGTAATGCGATAACCCACATAGCCTCCCATAGAGAGTCCAAAATCAATGTCAGGCAGATGCTTAACCTTTTCATTATCGACATCATTGCGGCCTAGGTGGAGCAAAGCAATAGGGCCGAACTCAAAATTTGGATGAGTATTGACCTTTACCGCCATAAATGGCCCGGCCCATTCAGCATAGCGGTTATTTTCTAACTTGACCCGCATTCCAGGTACAGCCCCTACCAAACTATCTGTAGAGCCAGACCACTGACTCGTTGATCCGACACCTAAGCCAATGTAGTTAGGCACAAGATCATTAAACTCAACCGTTGAAGCATAGCCCAGCGTTGTCCAAAACGGCACTAACAACCAACACAATACTCGCACATTTCTAGCTAGCCTAAAGTCATCTTGCCGCATTCTTCACCAACCCTTTTAAATAGTTTAATTATCTAGCCACTGTTGCAGTTATGACCATATTTACAACTTGCACAATAAACAGGCGATGATACCGTTTCTGGCGCTGGTTAACATCTCTAATTTACGCGCAATCAATGTCATTCATGTGAAAAAATTAAAGTTTATTGGCGCTTAAAATACATGATCCACCTTGCATTAACGGCTGCAATATCAAGCGATTGTTTTTCTTCATGGTTACTTCTTTACCCTTTTAGCCAGACCTTCTAGAATGAAGCAACTCAATTGCACTAACTCAATAAAATCGACTTTTTTGACAAGGGTAAACTCTCTGATGGAACCAAATTTAATTAATGAAGCAGTTAAGCAACTGGTACAAGTGCAAGCCTTTTTGGCTTTTACTTTGGCTATCACTGCTTTATTTATGGGGAAATTCATCATTTCCAAAAGTACGGTATTGCAAAAGTATAGTATTCCAGAGCCGGTCGTTGGTGGTTTTTTCTGCGCTAGTATCGTCGGTATTTTGTATTACGCCTTTAATATCCAAGTCCAATTTGAACTAGACGTGGCCGATATACTATTGCTCTACTTTTTTGCGGGGATAGGCCTAAAAGCCGACTTTGCCACCTTGATTAAGGGGGGAAAACCTTTATTAGTACTATTGCTGCTTGCCGGTTTATACATTTTTTTGCAAAACCTGTTAGGCATCAGTGTTGCCAGTTTATTTGGCTTTGATCCCAAGGCAGGTTTAATGTCTGGCTCAATCTCTCTCACAGGGGGAGTAGGCACAGCAATGGCGTGGGGCCCAACCTTTGTCAACGATTTGGGTATTGCCAATGCCTTAGAGCTAGGACTTGCGTCCAATACCTTAGGCTTAATTGCAGCGTGTTCGATTGGCGGCCCCATCGCCGCTTATTTAATGAAACGCCATAAACTAACCGGTAACCATGATAATGAACTTGATATAGGTACCACTCACAAAGACGGTGACAAACGGCTACAAGTTGATTACTTTGGTGTTTTAAGGGCTTGGTTATTCTTAAATATATCCCTTATCGGAGGGCATTTCATCGATGCCGGCTTAACCGAGCTAGGTTTAAAATTACCCATGTTTGTTGCCTGTTTGCTTGCTGGTATCCTCATCGGTAACAGCTTAAAGATTTACGTAGTACGAAAGAACAGCACTAAATTATTAAACAATGTGCGTGATGGTGAGAAAGGTCTGTCATTAATCCAAGATATTTGTCTAGGCATGTTCTTAACCATGGCCTTAATGGGCCTAAAAGTATGGGAGCTAGAAGGTAGCTTCTTCTACATCATGGTCATTATTGGCCTACAAGTACTGATGTCGGTGCTTTACACGATTTTTGTGGTGTTTCGAGCCATGGGTAAAGATTACGAAGCTGCGGTTATTTGTGCCGGCTTTGGCGGGGTGACATTAGGCTCTACGGCAACAGCCATCGTGAACATGACAGCGGTAACCCAGCAACACGGCGCCGCCCACCGGGCCTTTATTATTTTGCCGCTGGTCTGTGGTTTCTTTATCGATATCGTTAATGCCCTGTGGATTAACTTTTTTGCCTACTACTAATCATCAGCTAACACATCTTTCTCTGATTTAACTTCACGGCCTTGTTCACAGCAAGGCCGTTTCTTGTTTTTTACCTCTAAACGCCAGCCAAGCCAATTAACAACAAGCAAGTAAGTTACTAAAACCTTGATTGCGGCCAAAACATTCGCAATTGCCAAAAATAGAGTTTGACATATTATGTCCAGCACTCTAAATTCAATATCACAATAATCTCTATATTAATGTCATGGCGTAGTAAACTGCCTTGACGATTAATTTTACTTATTTAGGAGGCAAGATGAATGCCCTAACCCAGCCCCATTATTGGGCGATTGCAGGCCTAATATTAATGATCGCCGAAGCCATCATCCCTGGCGGCATCGTTCTATTTCTTGGCATGAGCGCCCTGATTGTTTCTGCCAGTTTGTTTTTTGGCTTACTCACCACTTGGGTTGGCGCGTTCACCCTTTGGTTTATCTCTTCACTTATCTTGTTAGTGCTATTTAGAAATGTGGCGCAAAACATGGTTGGTGGCGAAAGTCATGTTGATGATACCGACGAAGACGCCCACCTATACGGAAAGCAAGCCACCGTGATTGAAACCATAGGGCCAGCGACTCATGCCGGACGAGTTCAATACCAAGACTCAACTTGGCCCGCTATCGCCGATGGCAGCACAATCGAGCCTGGCGAATCGGTACGAATCATTTGCCGAGATAATATTTCGTTAGTGGTTGAAAGAGTTCAACCTGACTTACGGACAAAATTTAAACTATAAGGAGATCCAACATGCTAGCGTACTTAACCATCGCATTACTGGTACTGCTATTGATTATCTATAAACTGATATTGATAGTAGAAATGCGAGAAATCTGCGTCGTAGAAAGACTAGGGAAATTTAGAGGCGTGCTGCAACCCGGCGTACACTTTTTGATCCCATTTTTTGACTCGGTTGCATATCGTCACGAAACACGTGAACAAGTACTCGATATTCCGGCGCAAAATTGTATTTCAAGAGATAACATTCAAATTAAAGTTGATGGCTTGGTTTACATTAAAGTAATGGATGCCCAAAAAGCCAGTTACGGCATTGAAGATTACCGCCGCGCCAGCGTTAACCTAGCGCAAACCACCATGCGCTCTGAAATAGGTAAGCTGACTTTAGGCCAAACCTTTTCCGAGCGTGACAACCTTAATGAAATCATAGTGCGAGAAATCGACAAAGCTTCCGATTCATGGGGCATCAAGGTATTACGTTACGAAATTAAAAACATCGTGCCTTCTTCAGAGGTGGTTCATACCCTTGAAAAACAAATGGAAGCCGAGCGTAGCAAACGCGCCGAAATTACCCTAGCGGAAGCCGCTAAAGAATCGACCATTAACCTTTCCGAAGGTGAGCGCCAAGAAGCAATCAATATTTCCGAAGGCGATAAGCAAAAGCAAATCAACGAAGCTGAAGGTAAGGCTAAAGAGATTGAAATCTTGGCCGATGCCCGCGCACAAGGGGTAACTATGGTCACTCAAGCGCTGGCTCAACCAGGCGGCGATCAAGCCATGAAGATGCGCTTATTAGAAGATTTCATCAAGCAAACCGGCGATATATTGAGCAGCGCTGAAGTCACCGTATTACCAACTGAGGTTGCTAAGTTGGAAGGATTCTTTACCGGCATGGACAAGGTAACCACTCATTTAAATGGAGCTGAAAAATAATGGAACAGTATTTTGGTAATGAAATTGGCCCAATGGACATCTTTGTGATGCTGGTATGGGGCGCTTTATTTCTTTTGGTTGTGGTTAAATTTTTCCAATCCATTCGCTTAGTGCCAACCAAAAAGGCTTTTGTTATCGAACGCCTAGGCCGCTATTCTAAAACCTTAGACGCAGGCTTTCATGCGTTGATTCCTTTTCTTGATAAAGTAGCTAGCATTCAAGATCTTAAAGAAGAAACCATCGATGTACCGCCGCAAGATTGTTTCTCTAAAGACGAGGTAAATGTTGAAGTTGATGGCGTTATTTATATTTCGGTCATTGACCCCGTTAAAGCCAGCTATGGCGTCACAGACTATCGCTATGCCGCGATGCAATTGGCGCAAACCACCACACGCTCGGTTATTGGCACACTAGATTTAGATCGTACTTTCGAAGAGCGCGACCTGATCAGCAGTAAGGTAGTCGAAGTACTGGAAAAAGCAGGTGAAGGCTGGGGCATCAAGGTGCACCGTTATGAAATTAAAAATATCACCCCACCACGCACCGTGCGTGACGCGATGGAAATGCAAGTGAATGCAGAGCGTGAACGTCGCGCCATTATGGCCCGCAGTGAAGGTGACAAGCAAAGCCGTATCAACCGTTCACTGGGTTTAAAAATGGAGATGATTAACCGCTCCGAAGGTGAAAAGCAGCGCCGGATCAACGCTGCCGAAGGTAAAGCACAGGAAATAATTTCCATCGCCCGCGCTACCGCAGCTTCTATCGACAAAATGGCTAACGTACTTAACCAGCCGGGTGGTGAAAATGCGATGAAGATGCAACTCAGTGAGCAATACATGAAACAAATGCAAGGCCTAGCAGATCCATCACGTAAAATCGTGTTGCCTGCTAACTTACTCGATTACCAAGCTTGGATGAATACCATAGGTCTCAGTCCGAGCCCAACCTCAGAAAAATAGCCCTGCCTCACTATGCCAGTGACGCTGTCACTGGCAATTCAAACCAGAAATGTCGCAACAAAAACACAACATTTACGAGGTAACCTGCTAATGTAAATAAAACATACAAATAACATCAAAACCCAATAAGGTATTTACGATGAAACAAACGCTTCTTTCCTCTATTATCATGCTTACCCTTAGCTCCCAAGCCTTTGCTAGCGAAACCGCCCCAAAACCCGCAACCCAACACACTAAAGCCATCAACCAACAAGTGTTAGAAGATCTGCCTTTTAGTAACAAAGCCGATTTTGAAAACGCGCAACGTGGTTTTATTGCGGCCGAGCCTAAAGTCACCATCAAAAACAATCAAGGTGATGTGGTATGGGACTTAGAAACCTACAAGCAATACATCAGCATAGATAAAGCCGCCCCCGACTCGGTGAACCCAAGTCTATGGCGTAATGCCCAGCTAAATATGCTCAATGGTTTGTTTGAAGTAACCGACGGCATTTATCAAGTTCGCGGTTACGATTTATCTAACATCACCTTTATCAGAGGCGATACCGGCTGGATTGTTTTCGACCCTTTGATTTCAAAAGAAACAGCCAAAGCCGCCCTCGACTTTGTTAACAAACAATTAGGCGAGCGTCCTGTTGTTGGCGTGGTGTACAGCCATAGCCATATCGACCACTTTGGTGGCGTGCGTGGTATTGTCGATGAAGCTGACGTCAAAGCTGGCAAGGTTGCCATCATCGCCTCTCACGCCTTCACTGAGCATGCTGTATCAGAAAACGTGATCGCCGGTAATGCCATGGGGAGACGCGCAGTATTTATGTATGGCGCCCTGTTGCCGCGAAATGAGTTTGGTGGTGTCAATGGCGGTCTAGGCCAAACCACGTCAACGGGTGAAGCGACCTTAATTAAGCCAACGGATATCATCGAGAAAACCGGTGAAGAGCGCACCATAGATGGCGTTAAAATGGTATTCCAATACACGCCAGGCACCGAAGCGCCAACCGAAATGAATACTTGGTTTCCAGATAAAAAAGCACTATGGATGGCAGAAAACTCGACCAACACCATGCACAACATTCTGACCCTACGCGGTGCCCAAGTTCGCGATGCATTGAAATGGGCTAGCTACTTAAACGAAACCATTGAACTTTGGGGTGCGGATGTCAAAGTCAAATTCCAAAGTCACCACTGGCCACTTTGGGGCCAAGCAGACATAGTGGATGAGTTTAAAAAGCAACGTGACATGTACAAATACACTCATGACCAAAGTGTACGTTTGATGAACCAAGGTTATAACGGTGAAGAAATCTCCGAAATGATCAAGTTCCCAGAGGAGCTGGAGAAAAACTGGTCTACCCGAGGCTATTACGGCACGTTAAGACACAACAGCCGCGCGGTTTACCAGCGTTACATGGGCTGGTACAACGGTAACCCTTCCGATCTTAATAACTTACCCCCAGCCGATGTGGCCAAGCACTATGTTGAGTACATGGGCGGTGAGCAAGCTATCTTGGAAAAAGCGGAACAAGACTTCAACCAAGGCAAATACCGCTGGGTAGCTGAAGTACTTAAGCATGTGGTGTTTGCCAACCCTGAAAGTGCCAAAGGCAAAATGCTACTGGCCGATACCTACGAGCAGTTAGGTTATCAAGCTGAATCAGGCCCTTGGCGCTCAGTGTATTTACAAGGTGCCTATGAGCTACGTAATGGTGTACCCACGTCTGGCGGTATCAACACAGCCTCACCGGATGTAATCAAGAACATGCCACCCGAGATGCTGTTTGACTACCTATCTGTGCGCATTAATCCAGAAAAAGCGGCGGGTAAAACCTTTACCATTAATGTTAACTTTACCGACTTAGAAGAGCAGTACACGTTAAGTGTTGAAAACTCGGTTCTTAACTACACCACTAAGGTCATTGACAAACCTAGCGTTGGCTTAACCTTAACCAAAGCCAAACTGGATGAAATTCAATTAGGTCAAACCACCATGGAGCAAGCCGTGGTAGCAGGTGATGTGAAAATCGAAGGTGATGCTAAGGTGTTTGAAGACTTTGTCGGCATGCTAGATAACTTTAACTTCTGGTTTAACATAGTGACGCCATAACATAAATATCATTAGCCTCCATTGGCCAGTATGAGGCTGGCCAATGTTTTAATGGAGCAAATTGTGAAGCATTTCTTCTATTGCATTTGTCTACTCACCGCCCTGCCCGTTTTAGCCTGTACTTACGATGGCCAATTTAGTAATCCATTTAACCAAGCTTATAACGGCTCATTTCGCGTCGCCTTAGCAACCCATCAAGCGATTGATAATCAAAAACTAACGCCAGCTAAAACATTAACCGGCGCAGTAGGCTTACAGCGTACACAGTGGTCGCTAAAGCAAATATTACCCAAGCTAAATAGCCAATTTTCCAGTGATTTAGACATTTTAATCATAGATACCAAGCTGTGGGCTCAAGTCAGGTTAGAGCAGCAAGCGCCGACCTTAACCTTACATACACCCAGTGCCAGTGGTGACTATCCGGTGATATTAATGAGTGAAACCACCTTAGTTGCGCTAGCCAAAAAACAGATCACCTTAGCCGAGGCTAGCGAGCTAGGCATTTTGACTTTGCAACCAGCAAGCCAATAAGTGTTGCCATTTTGCCTCGAGCTGCTTCGCAGGAAGCAAACTAAGATTATCCGCTTGCAGATACCAAAGTAGCTCGATTAAGCGATAAGCCAAGGCAAAATGCACTAGCTCATCTTGCCAGCCTTGGTAACCTGCTTGCGCTAATAAGTATTCTATCTGCTGCTGATCAAGCGCTAAATCCTGACATACCGCAGCCACGTCTATCAGCCTTGCCCCCATACTGGCATATTCCCAATCCAGCAACTTAACCCCTGTTGCAGTGATCAGCATATTGCCCTGATGCAGGTCGCAATGACACAAGCTCTCGGATTGCACTGCCGATAAATCAAGCTGGGCAAAATAATCCAACATGAGTTTAAAGGTTGGCCGAGCAATAAAGTCTGGAAAGCAATCGATGCCATCAAACAATTGCCAGCAGCGAGCGGACAAATCCAGCCTTGGCAATTGCTGACAAAGCGCATCAGGCAAAGTGATCGCATCCAGTTGCTTAAAACAGACAGCCAAATCCGCTAACCAAGCAAACGAGGGATCTTGATGTAAATGAGCACGCGGATGCTTTCCCTCGACAAATTCAGTAACCAACCAGTGCCCATTAACATCGCAGCCCACGACAGGGGCCGTTATCTGAAATCGCGATAAATGCACTAACAATTGCAGCTCGACCTGTTGCGCTAACCAAGCATGGGGCTGCTCCCTCATCAAGCGCACCACCCAATCATAAGCTTGGCCATGTTCAGATTGCAATTTTATCCGATAGCTCGCATGGCTAATGCCTTGAGTTAATGGCAATAGCGCCACGATTTGAGCATCGCCATCGGCTAATAACTTAACCACAAGACGATTAATTTGGTTGATGTGATCAAGCGTTATATCCGCACCGCTTATCGCATTGGCTGCGATGGTCAGCCTTGATTTACCCATTTAAGCTGGCTGTTGCATTTTATAATGATTGCGCCAGCGGATATAACCTATCACCGCCATCACTTCATAACTCACAAACAGCATTGCGGTTAAATACAGCTCGCGATCGACATAAAGGTAAATCGCACAGGCATTGATAACCAACCAATACAGCCAATTTTCAAGTACTTTTTTGGCCACCATATAAGTGGTTAACACACTGGCCCAAGTGGTAAATGAATCCAAATAAGGCAACTGTGCACCGGTATTTTCCGTTAACAAATAGCCCGACAATCCCGTCAGCACCAAGACACTCACGAACGCCAATAGATGATGTTTAGTTTGCCAGCGCACAATAGGTTTTACTGCATTGGCTTGCTCATTGGGACTGCGCCATTGCCACCAGCCATAAACGGCCATTGCCATATAATAAGCGTTGAGCAAGGACTCCATCACCAAACTCACATCCCAAAACAGCCAAGTATAGATGGCCGTGCTAACAAAGGCGGCATACCAACACCAACTGTTTTCCTTAATGGCTAATACCAGATAGGCGATCGCCAGGACCACGGCCACGACCTCAAATCCCGACATGGCTTGCCATGCCGAAACTATATTGTCGGTTATAGAAGTTGCACTCATGCTTGGTTGTCCTCGGTAAATGGCTTGCGTACATCACGTCCTAGTATTTTGGCCACAAACACAGCAAAACCAAACTCTTCAAAGGATTTTTTCAGCTCGGCAGTCACACACGCCATCACCTCATCATAATCACCATAGAGCTGGGTGCTGGTTGAGGTCGTCACAACATCGATATTGGGGTATTGATTAAAGCCTGCAATAACGCTTTTTATCGGCGGAATAAAATCTTGATTAAAGGGATACATACTGATTTCAACGGTGGCTTTCATGATTCAACCCTAAAGTAAAAGCGCAATTATGCCTTAAAAAAACGGCGCATACATAATGTATCCGCCGTTTAAGATTAGCCTATTTATATGGGCTGATTATTTACACAGTTTGACTCTAGTCATCATCCAAGGGTTGCAACTTAGTATTGCCACCATGAAATTTCTCTCTTGGTTTTTGGATCAAGGCATAGAAACCGGGGATCAATAAAGTCCCTGCCAATAACACACAAAGCAGACCACCGATCAACGAAACCCCCAATGAGTTTTGGCTAATATGCCCCGCCCCAGAAGCGTAAACCATAGGCACTATGCCTAAAATAAACGACCAAGAGGTCATATTAACCGCGCGAAAACGTAGCATCCCGCCCTTAGTTGCTGCTGTCTCAATCGGCTCATCGTGCTCTTCGCGCGCCACTTTAGCAAATTCAACAATAAGGATGGCATTTTTCGCCGCCAACGCTATCAACAGTACCAAACCAATCTGAGCATACAAGTTAAGCGGCGTACCCGTTAACCACAGAGCAAGAAATGAGCCTAATGTCGCTATCGGCACCACCAAGATAATGGCCAGCGGAATACTCCAACTTTCATATTGCGCCACCATAAACAAGTAAATGAAGATCAGCGCCAACGCAAAAGCATAGATGGCTTGGTTGCCAGCTAATACCTCTTGGTAGGCAAGTCCCGTCCACTCATATTGATAACCTTGCGGTAATACCTCAGCAGATACGCGTTCCATGGCCGCAATGGCATCACCACTGGAGTATCCCGGAGCGGGTTCTCCTTGGATCACCGCACTGCGATACATGTTGTATCGCCATGCCACATCCGGCTCAAACACTTGGGTGGTAGACACTAAGGTACTCAGTGGGATCATTTCACCTTTATCAGAGCGCACATAAAAGCGCTGCAAATCATCAATGCTCTCGCGATGCTGCGCGTCTGCTTGCATCGTCACCCTGAAGTTCTTACCAAACATGGTGAAATCATTGATGTAGAGCGAGCCTAAGTTTCCTTGTAAGGTTTGAAAAACACTCGCCAAAGGCACGCCTAATTGCTTCACTTTTTCCCGATCAATGTCGACGTAATAATGCGGAACATTAGCCCTAAAGGTACTAAAGGTGTAAGCGATTTCAGGCTGCTCGTTGGCTTTCGCAATCAAGCTATTCATCACTTGCTGCAAATCAGTACGGCTGCGCCCTAGAGTATCCTCAAGTACATACTCAAAACCAGAGGCCGCGCCCATACCCGGTACAGCAGGTGCGCCCATCGCAAATACTACGGCTTCAGGGATCTGCTTTGCCGCCAGCCCATTAATACGGGCAGCAATAGCGTCTGATGAATGGGTGCCAGCTAAAGCAGCACGGGTGTCCCAGTCATGCAGCTTGATAAATAATGAAGCGCCATTTGAAGCTGCCGCTCCGGTCATAAATGAATAACCGTTAGCGACCGTCACCCCATCTATGCCCGGCTCTTGCGATACCAGTTTATTCAGCTTATCCGTTACCTCAGCCGTACGAGAAAGGGATGCAGAATCAGGCAGCTGGACATTCACTAGCAAGATCCCTTTGTCCTCTTGCGGGACAAACGCGGTCGATGTATTTTTTGCTAAATACAATACCGAAGACACCGCCACTACAAAAATCACGCATAACACAATGGCTTTTTTAACCAAGCTAGCGGCTAACTTGCCGTAACGCTGAGTCACTTTGTCTAAGCCACGATTAAATGCCTTAAACCAGTTCGCCGTATTATCGCCACCTTGCTTGAGCACCAAAGAACACAACGCAGGCGACAAGGTAAGCGCATTAATTGACGAGATCACTACCGAAATACAAATGGTCAAAGCAAATTGACGGTACATGATCCCCGTGATGCCCGGCAACATAGCCACGGGCAAAAATACCGCTAACAATACCAAGGTTGAGGTAATAATGGGCCCTGTTACCTCTTTCATCGCCAGCAATGTGGCTTTTCGTGGGCTTAAACTTGGATCTTTTGCCATCATGGTATCGACGTTTTCAATCACCAAAATCGCATCGTCCACCACAATACCAATCGCAAGGATCAAACCAAACAAGGTCACCGTGTTGATAGTGAAGCCCGTGGTCAGCATGATCGCAAACGTACCGATTAAAGAGACAGGAATAGCCACTACTGGAATTAACGTAGCTCGAGCACTGCCTAAAAACAAATAGGTTACCGCGATAACCAAGGCCACTGCCTGAATTAGGGTGATCACCACCCCTTTGATCGATTCGGAAACGAACAAAGTAGTGTCATAGCTTGTTTCATAGGCAACCCCCTCTGGAAAATTCACACTGAGTTTTTCCAGTAAGTCCATCACGGCTTTGCCACTCTCAAGCGCATTGGCGTCGGATTGTAATGATAAGGCGACAATGGACGCGTCTTGGCCTCTAAATTGGCCATTACCATCATAGAATTTTTTACCTAACTCCACTCTGGCCACATCTTTTAAATAGACGCTAGAGCCGTCATTGTTAGCTCGCAATACCACATTTTCAAACTCAGCAACCGACTCTAAACGCCCTTTGGTTACTAAGTTAAACTGCACTTCTTGGGGATTGGCATAAGGTGCGCCGCCCAATCGACCGGCGGCTACCTGCACATTTTGCTCAGCTAATGCGCCATAAACATCACTGGTCGTCAGATCCAAATTCGCCATTTTTTCTGGATCAAGCCAAACCCGCATAGCGAATTCACCGCCACCAATAACGTTAACGTCACTGATCCCTTGCACACGAGCCAGTTGATCTTTCACATTCAAGTTAATGTAATTAATCAAAAATTGGTCGTCATATTCCCCGTTTGGCGAATAAAAATTCAACACCATTAATAAATCTGGCGAACGCTTTTTAACCGTTACACCCACCATGCGCACTTCTTGAGGTAACTTCGACTCAATCTGTGCCACACGGTTTTGCACGTTAACCTGTGCCATGTCAGGATCGGTGCCAATATCAAAAGTTACGTTTAAGCTATACGAGCCATCGTTAGCACTTTTTGAGGACATGTAAATCATATTCTCAACGCCGTTCACCGAGGTTTCTATCGGATCGGCAATGGCTTGTTCAACCACTTCGGCACTGGCGCCACTGTAAAACGCCGTTACGCTTACTGAAGGCGGGCTAATTTTCGGATATTCCGAAATGGGCAAAGCCAGCAAAGAGATAAGACCGGCCAGCGTGAGGATAATCGAAATCACCAACGCAAATTTAGGCCTTTGAATAAAGAAACGACTTAGCATGTATTAGCTCCTATTGCGCGGTTTCTGCACTAGATTGAACACTGACTTGCATGCCATTTCTTACTCGTTGTAAACCTTGCACAATCACATTTTCATCTGGCTTAAGGCCAGTGCTAATAATCACACCTTGTTCCGTTTGCGCCCCAATTTTCACGTTGCGCCGCTCAATCACGTCCCCTTCCAGCACCACCATAACAAAGTCACCCTCTAAATCACTTTGCACCGCACGACGAGGGATCACAATGACGTCGCTCGCTTGCTTTTGCTGCAGCATCACTATCACATGTTGCCCCGGTAGCAAGGTTTGTTCAGGGTTGGGAATTTGTGCACGCATTTGAATGGTGCCGGTAGCGGTATTAATGCGGTTGTTAATGAAGTCAAGCTTGCCTGGATGGGGAAATTGTTGGTTATTTTCTAACGCCAGAAACACCTCTGTCGCTTGCGTGGCTTGGCCGCCATCACCGCTAACCTTGTCGAGGTTAAATTCAAGACGCTCACGCTCACTGACACTAAATGTAGCTTGCACTGGGTCAAGACTGACTAAGGTCGTTAACACCCCTAATGAAGGCGACACTAAGTCACCATGGCTGATTTTACTGCTACTCACACGGCCGGTAAAAGGAGCTCTAATTTGGGTGTAAGAGAGGTTCACTTCGGCTAAGTTTAGCTGCGCTTTTGCCGCCTCTACTTGCGCTTGTGCACCAAGTAATTGAGCCGTCAAAGAATCAAATTCAGACTGTGAAATACTGCCCTTAGGCAATAAATTTTTACCACGGCGATGATCATTTTGTGCCTTGCTTAATGCCGCATTGGCTTGAGCTAGCGCTGCTTTCGCCGTGGCTACCTCGGCTTCGAAGGAAGAAGGTTCAATGCTATAGAGCAAATCACCCTGCTCCACAATTTGCCCCTCTTCAAAATGACGCTGCTTTAAATAGCCCGACACTTGTGCCGTAATATTCGTATCTTCAACCGCTTCAATACGCCCGACATAGCTTTTATTAAAGTGATAGGCCATTTCCTTAGCCGCTTGAGTTTGTACTATCGGTAAATTCACCGCTTGATTGGCGGAATTGTCGCGCTGACAGCCCATCAGCATTAAGCTAACAATAAATACAGCTAATTTTTTTTTATTCATCTAATTAAGCCACTTAATTCGTCGATTGATATGAAAAGAACTGAACAATAAGGTCAATAAATCATCCTTCAGCTTAGCATAACAAGCTGAACTAGCCCTTAATAAGTGCTAGTTCATGGTTTTAATAACAGATGACTATAATGAATAAAACAAGGTGCAAACACAGTTGGGGATTATGCCTACGTTGGCATATAGAAACATAAACTAGGGAGCTAGCCTCCCTAGTTCAATACCAGACTACCCAGGGCAAACACATGAGTTTTTTTTAAGCGTTTAGTGGTGTTTTCTTAGACGAATATCTGCCGCAAGGATGCGGCAGTTAAGTCATCATCAATTATTGAGGGATGATTTCACGGCGTTTCGTATAAGAAAACTCCACTTTGTTCGCTTAGTTGATTGCATTTTGTACACTTATGCGCTCGCCCTGACAGACTACCCCTGTGGCAAATATAAGGTGAGTACTTGGCCGACGCGAATGTGGTTGTCTTTAATTTGGTTAACAAGGCGAATATCATCTAACTCAAGGCGATGCTGCCTTGCTATTTGCATCAGCGAATCGCCTTGCTGCACTTTATACTGCTTAACTAACACGCCTGCGGCAGGCACTTTAATCTGCTTACCTGCTTGTAAACCTTGCTTAAGACTGGGATTTAGCGTGATCAGCTCTTGTTGACTCACGCCAAACCAACGGCTCAAGCGGGTGTATGTCATACCCGGTTTGATTTCAACCTGAATGTAGCCATGCGCACTCGCCGATGCAGGCTTAGCTGCAGCTGTTTTAGCGGTTGCTTTAACTGTTGTATTTACAGGTGTTTTAACTTGCGTTTTTGGTGAAAGCTTAACCTTAGGCTTGGCTTGTTTCGCTTGCTGGGCAAGGCGCGTTTTACGCAGCTGAGCTTCCACTTGGCCACGCGTTGGCACTGAATCATTTTGCGCTGATATAAACTGAGGGGTAAAGCCGGTCGCCGCACTTATATGTATACCATCTACCGCATTCACCGGCATCACATTCGGGTGAACAATAAAGTTATGTTGATTGGTTAAATATTTTGCACCAACAAAATCGGGATTGAGCTGCTCAAACTGCGCCACATCCATACCTAAACCTTTCGCCAACGGCGCAACTTGGTAATCACGCTTGGTAATAATCACGGCATCACTGGGCGGCATTTTACCTTGACGTTTAATTTGATTGGCTAGCATGGTGGCCGCAATCCAACGTGGCACATAATGGCGTGTTTCTTTGGGCAAGTGGTCGTAAATAGTGACAAAGTTATAACGGCCAGAATCCACTTTTTCAAAGCGACGGCTAACACCATATTCACCCGCATTGTATGACGCAGCGATTAATAGCGCATCATTACCAAAGGCTTGCTGCCTTGCTTGGATGTATTTAATGGCCGCATCGGTGGCTTTCACTACGTCTTTGCGTTGTTCGGGACGAATGCCTAGCTCTTTTGCTGTTGCTGGCATCAATTGCCAAACACCATGGGCACCTTTATTGGACAAGGCTACGGTTCTAAACGCCGACTCAATCATGGCTAAGTAGCTATATTCGATAGGCAGTTCAGCTTGTCTTAAGCGATACTGCAAATAAGGCAGGTAGCGGTTACCGCGCAGTAAAGAGCCCGTAACAAACTCGGTTTGATAAAAGTAATCATATTCCGCTTTAACCCAGATATATAACTGACGAATTTCCTCGTTATCGAGCTCAACCTGTAGCGACCTGAGCACATCCAAATAATCTAGCTGCTCTGTTGTCGGTACAGCAAAAGGTGGCTCAATCGGTGCCACTTTCACGTCCACATACGGTTTACTGGGTGGCGGCGGAGGTGTTGAACAGGCCGTTAGCAACAATAACAATAGAGCAACACTGATTGATTTCACTTTTACTTTTCACTCCTACTGGAACAAGCCGACACACTACCAATTACTTTTTCTTCCAACTCGACCAAGGATCATTATCATCAGCTTGGCGATGGGCTGGCGCCGCAGGCTTAGTGCGACGCACTGGTTTGTCTTGGCGCTGGCGTTTTTTTTGCTGCTGCATTTCATAATCTTGCTGCGCTTTTAGCTTCATTTCCGCAATCAACTCAGGGGTTAATGGCATGGGATCACGCGGCTCTATGCCATCAACAAACCCACGCTCTCGCGGCTTTAATTCAAACTGTTGCTTACTAGGTCTGGGCATGCGTTTAAACCGATATAGGTAAAAATTCTCAATCTTATCTTTCGCCCATTCGGTCTTTTTCATAAATTTAACGCTACTGGCTATGCTGGGATTATTTTTAAAACAGTCCAATCGCAGTGCTTCATAAAGCAGCTCCCAACCATAAAACTCGACCAGCTCGGTTAATAACTGCTCATTTTTAAGGCCGTGTAACGGGTTGTTCTGTTGTTTTTCTATCATTTTATTTGCCAATAATCGCTACTAATACTAATCCGTCTTTATACCATTTGTTAGTGAGAAATGCTTGGCCTTAATCAGCTATAGCATAAACAAAAACACCCGCACTAACGCAGGTGTTTAGGCGGGTGTTAGAGAAATGACTTAGGTTACTTACAGTATTTCAGGTACTGCTTGTTTTAGCTCAGGGCTCCATACACCCACTTGAACTTGGCCTATGTGCTGCTTTTGTAGTAACAGCATAGCTAAACGAGACTGACCAATACCACCGCCGATGGTTTGTGGTAGCTTAGCTTCAAGTAGGCTCTTATGCCAATCAAATGCTAATCTGTCTTGGTCACCGGTGATTTCTAATTGCTTTTGCAGCGCTTCAGGGTTAACACGAATACCCATAGAAGAAATTTCAAATGAATCTTCAAGCACTGGGTTCCACACTAAGATATCACCGTTTAGACCCGCGTACTTATCACAGGTTGCCGTTGACCAGTCATCGTAGTCTGGAGCACGCACGTCATGGATTTCACCGTGAGACAATGCGCCGCCGATACCGATTAAGAATACCGCACCGTGCTCTTTAGTAATGGCGCGTTCACGCTCTTTCGCGGTTAGCTCTGGGTATTGCTCTAGTAATTGCTGAGCGTGAATAAAGGTGATTTTCTCAGGCAAAAATGGCTTGAGGTCAAACAAGGCATCCACTTCTGCTTCAGCGGCTTTAATCGCACTGTAAAGAGTCTCAACCGTTGCTTTTAGAAAATCTAATGAACGCTCAGAGCTCTCACAAATCACTTTTTCCCAGTCCCATTGGTCTACGTAAACCGAGTGAATTGGGCTTAGTTTCTCTTCATCTGGACGCAACGCTTTCATGTTAGTGTATAAGCCTTCACCCACTTTAAAGCCGTAATCACCTAAGGTTTTACGCTTCCATTTAGCCAATGAGTGAACCACTTCGAAATGCTGATCTTGCTCAGGCAGTGATTTCACTTTCACCGAAACAGCCTTCTCGTGGCCACTTAGGTTATCTTGGATACCGTCACCCACTTTTGCCAAAATAGGCGCTTGCACTTCAACAAGACCTAATTTTTCTTCTAATTGGCTGGCAAAAATCTGCTTAACCTTACTGATTTGACGTTGGCTTTGAATATATTGGCTGCTCATAAACTCATCCCTTTTGCGTAATTGTTTTAATCTTGTTTAATCAACTGACACGAATATTCACCCAAAGCGCAAATAAATTCAATAACCCACAATAAAAACAACAAAACCACTAAACATTCGTTAAAATTTAACTAGAATAATGAGAATTCAATAATCACAGGTTAAAAAAATGCCAGATAATTATCAGATCGACAATCTCGATAGACAGATACTTCAAGCCCTGACCGCCAATGCGCGCATTCCCTACGCCGAATTGGCCAAACAATGTGGGGTAAGCGCTGGCACCATTCATGTGCGGGTCGAAAAAATGAAACAAGCAGGTATTATAGAAGGCACGCGCGTGGCCATTAACGCCAAAAAGTTAGGCTACGACGTGTGCTGCTTTATCGGCGTAAACCTCACCAGCGCCAAAGACTACCCCGACACCATTAAGAAGTTAGAAGCCCTAGAAGAAGTGGTTGAAGCCTATTACACCACAGGCAACTACAGTATTTTTGTAAAGGTCATGACCCGCTCTATCGATCATCTGCAAACCACCCTAATCAACAAGATCCAAACCATAGACGCCATCCAATCCACCGAAACCCTGATTTCGCTGCAAAACCCGATTCACCGCGATGTGATGCCCTAACCCAGCTGCGCCTTGGTTTATTGCCAAGGCGTTATTTGATTTTGTTAATAACATGGGGGGGAAGCGGGATATAGCCGTGATTTGCAAACCTTGTCGCTAAACCATTGTTTACTTGATAAAAAAATGATGCAAGTATTAAGGGGATATTTAATACTCCCAACATGGGATCTAACAAGCTGTTATGGAAGTCGATAGTAACGAGTCTATGAAACTAAAATATGTTTACAAGCCACATAGAACTCTAGGTATTGATGTTCTTCCAATACTGTATATATGTGATTCCTGCGATGTACTTTGATAGAGAAAGCCATGTCAGAAGCACTTAATTGAGTAAGAGAAGCAAAAAATGGTACTGCAATGGGTTTTATTGATTGTTTTGGGCGGCTTTTTTGGAATGATTGGATTTATTTTGGGAACAAAGCTCATTATCAAAAAACAATGGCTAATATATGTGATTAGTTTATATGCCTATAGTTTCGTTAGTATTTTGTTCGTTAATTTGCGCATCCCGCTAGCAGATTCTTGGTTGTATTTTATTGAAATACCAGCGCCTAACTGGGCGATTTTAGCTGCAATAGCAGGTAAAACGGCCCCTTTAGGTGCGCTGATTTCCTTTCGTAAATGAAGATTACAGGAAAGCACTTTTTTGCTTCGTGAACATAGTCAGAATGATTGTTCAGCCACGACTAAATTAGCACCAGTTAGTTAAACACAGCACATCTCATGTTTTGCCCCCTAGGGTGTGACTTCAGTGCTAATCAAGTTTGTCAGTTTAAGAGGAAAGGCGCATGTTAGAAAAGTTAAGCCCCGTGGCTATCATCATCGGGCTGTTAATTTCACAAGCGGTTGTCATGGTTCTAATTTGGCCACTGATATTTGGGTTATTTTATGTTTATGAAGGCTCCTTCTTCGTGGCCTTCTTCGAATACCCTGCCGCGATTGCTGCCACCATAGTGGTTTCACTAATTGCTGTCATATGTGGCGGTTATGGCGCTATGCTGACCGCAAACAAACATCAAATCAACGCCATTATGTTTGGGGGGATGACCATAGTGCTGAATTTTTTAGTGCTCTATGCCATTGATTTTAAGTACGCGACTGGCCATCAATGGCTGCTTATAGTTGCAGGTATGTTAGTCATCCCTTGCGCCCAGCTTGGCGCTTACGCTTATAATAAGTTCCACTCTTTACAGGCTACCAGTTAAAGGCAAGCTTACCCCATCCGATTAGCATGAAGCTACTGTGACTGTTCGTTCATACACAATTTCACCGTGTTTAAATACCACAAAATCGCCGGGGTTCATTTTTACCCATGGCTCCCCTTCGGTAAGGGGACGTGTTGCGATCACGGTCACCACATCATCGGGCGTGGTTTCTTGTTGAAAATCCACCACCATGTCTTCATCAATTAGGCGCGCTTTGCCAAACGGGGCTTTACGGGTTAACCAATGTAAGTTATTGCTACAATACGCCATCACATACTCGCCATCACTGAGCAGCATGTTAAACACACCTTTCTCACGCAGGGTATCGCCGCAGCGTGCGAGCAATTCAAACACACAGGTTAAGTCACTGGGCTTACATTGAAAGTGCAATTTGAGCTGCGCTAAGATCCAACAAAAGGCCTTTTCACTGTCGGTTTCGCCAATTGGCAATAAATCCCCTGTGGGTAAACCTTCATAATCACTGAGTTGGCCATTATGGGCATAGGTCCAATTACGCCCCCATAGCTCACGGGTAAACGGATGGGTGTTTTCTAAGCTCACACCACCACGGTTGGCTTGGCGAATATGGCTGATCACCGCTTTACTTTTGATCGGATAAGCTTTCACCAATTCAGCAATTTCAGACTCACAGCTAGGTTGAGGATCTTTAAAACTGCGACAGCCTTTGCCTTCGTAAAAGGTAATGCCCCAACCATCTCGATGAGGCCCTGTGTCACCACCGCGCTTTACTAACCCAGTAAAACTAAAACAAATATCGGTTGGCACATTGGCGCTCATCCCTAACAACTCACACATGTTTTTACCTTACTCCGCCGAGTCTTGCATTTCTTTTTCGATCAACATGATCAGGATATGGATAATTTTAATATGTATTTCTTGGATCCGATCGGCATAACCAAAATGTGGCACACGGATTTCAATGTCGGCCAACCCTGCCATCTTACCGCCGTCTTTACCGGTTAAGGCGACCACCTTCATGCCTTTGGCTTTGGCCACTTCAATCGCATTAATAATGTTAGCGGAATTGCCACTGGTACTTAAACCAAATAAAACATCGCCAGCACGGCCCACGCCTTGCACATAACGTGAAAACACATGCTCATAACCATAGTCATTGCTGACGCACGACATGTGACTGGCATCGGCAATGGCAATGCCCGGTAGCGAAGGCCTATCATCACGATAGCGACCCGTTAACTCTTCGGCAAAATGCATCGCGTCACAGTGCGAGCCGCCATTGCCGCAAGAAAGCACTTTACCGTCGGCTTTAAAGCTGGCTGCAATCAGTTTCGCAGCCGCTTCAATTTTCTCTAGGTTCTCAGTTTGACTCATAAACTGGGTTAAAAGCGCGGCGGCTTCAGTTAACTCTGCTTGGATTAATTGCTGATACATGGCCTGTACTCAAGAACGTTAAAGGCGGCATTGTGCCATAGTTACTAGTTGATTCCTATACGCCTAGAGCCAAGCAAATAACTTCATCTATACTCAAAGCAGAGGTGATAGATGACAGATTTTATTGTTTTATTTATTACTGGCTCGCTGATTTTTTTACTTATTTTAGCGAAAGCCTCATTGGCAACCTGCTCCTTTTTGCTTGCGGCAAGCTTAATGTTGGCTTGGCAACAGCAATGGTTAGTTTGGTGGGTAAACTTGCCTTGCCTGATGCTGATTGGCGCGTTTAACCTCACTCCCCTGCGCCAACGCTATTTTTCTAACTTTGGCTTGGCTTGGTTTATCCGCCACAGTCAATTTTGGGTTAAACCCACTTCCTGCTTGGGCCAAGGCTGGCTGGAGCGAAAAATCATGACGGGGCAAATTCAATGGCACCATTTGCATGCTCAGCCTGCCCCCCGTATTAATGCGCAAGAGCAAGCTTTTTTGGATGGCCCAACCGATCAGCTGTGTCGCCTATTAATGGCTGCCCCCACTGCGAGTCAGCCCATCACTAAAGCCATCTGGCATCATTTAAAGCAGCATGGATTTTTGACCATGAATCAAGGAACGCATATTGGCGGCTGCGGTTTTAGCTTTTATTGTATTAATAAAGTGATTCAAAAGGTGGCCAGCATTAATGTCAACGCAGCCCAACTGCTTGCTCGAGTCAATAGCACAGGTGCTGCTTCGTTTATTCAGCACTGCGCACCGTCTTCACAACAACAGCTTTGGCTTGAGCCGATTTGCACTGGACGCCGCTTTGCACTGCTGATCACCGAAGCAAATGCACTGATGAAAAAAATTGACGATGAATGGGGCCAAATTCAGCTTGAACAACTTAGTATTATCGGCCCTGAACTGCCCGATTTATTGATCATTGCTATAACACAATCAAGCGAGGAAAGTCAGCAACAAGCATCAAGCTCGCCAGCCTATTTGCTGATTGACACCCAAGATTGCCCGCAACTAAGTCATCACTATGAGGCGGATCAACTGTTCATTTCTTTGTTAGATTACTGCTTTCCTATTAGTAGCCTAATTCCACCCGATGTGACCAAGCAATGGCATTGTTTAGCACAAGCTTGGCTGAAACTAAATTTAAGTGCCGTGCAGGCTGCGCAAATGAAACAAGCCTTAATGCAGACCCAAAAAGCTGCTTCAATGGCCGCCCAGTCAAGCCCGCCCCACAACATACCTGCCACGCAGCAAAAAGAAATGGCCAGCGACAAATCGATCAATCTACTGTTGCGGGTGACCATTTTTAATGCCTGTATTGATATGACGTGCTCAGCAATCGATAGCGGAGAAAGCCCGATTTTAATTGCCGATCTGTTAACCAATGAGATAGATAATACCCGTTCAGGGTTTGTCTTACCGGCGGCGAACCCTTATTTTGATTACCTTTTTACCTGCCATCCTTATCTACGTCATGCTTATTTAGCGAGCCAAGGAGAGCCAGATCTTAATCAATTTGACCACTATTTTGTTAGTCATATTGGCTATAACCTCAACCAAATGACCACGGTTCTCTGTAATAAGTTATTTTCTCGCTACCATTTTCAAGCTGCGGATGGGTTTTATTTTCGTTTGCTAAAGCGCTATAGCCACATCTTGGCTATTTTAGGTGAAGATCTCCTGCTCTCTAGCCCCTCCCTACATAGTCGAGACAGACAACAACAAAGATTATTAAGGCTACTGTCGCTCACTTATGTCATGGCCGCCTTATTACGCAATCATCAAAGTCGAGCCATTAAATTCTCAGCTCTCAATCGTGTTGTTAACGAAATTGAGACCCACCTGCAAAATATTGCAGCCAATATGAAAACGTCGTGGCAAGGGAAACTATTTTGTGCCTGCGTGATGCCAAGCAGACCCATTTATCTTGCTGATTCAGACAGTGATGCACACCAGATTAGCAAAGCAATCAACGAGCAAAAACACCACTTTCAAGATATATATACCCAATCAACTTGAAGATGTAAGTTGCTGAGCAGCGCTAAGTTGATTGGGGATATAGAGATAGCAGCCCAAGCAAAACAAGGGCTGCACAGCGATTGCAACGCGAGATAAGATTAAGCTTGTTGTAAACGCGCTGAGCGAGCCTTTTGCCAAACCAACACGGCCACTTGACCCAGTGCCATCGCTAGTATAAAGAAGATGATTTCTTTTTGCCCTGATACCATCGCCGTTAGCGCAGGTCCCGGACAGATACCCGCAATCCCCCAACCCAATCCAAATAACGCCGCGCCGGTTAATAGTGGCGCATCTATCTGTTTTTTAGTCGGAATTTTAAGGGGTTCACCACTGATGGCTTGATTACGCGGCTTGATCAAGAAATGATAAGCAGGTGCAAACACCATGAGTGCGCCGCCCATCACAAACGCTAAACTCGGATCCCAATTACCTGAGATGTTTAAAAAACCAATGACCTTAACAGGATCAACCATTTGGGAAATCACCATCCCCATACCAAACAGCATACCAGCCAATAACGCGATTAAACGATACATTACATCCACCCCAACATTTGACGAATTAAAACCACCATAATAGCCACCGCCATAAAGACCAGTGTGGCCACCACAGAGCGCATAGAAAAACGTCCCATGCCGCAAATACCGTGACCGCTAGTACAGCCATTACCCAATTTGGTGCCAATGCCCACTAAAAATCCAGCTGCTATGTAGAGCAGCAAAGAAGATGACGGCATGTCAGGAATAGAGAACCCCAACGGAATAAGCACCAAGGCACCTAACATCATGCCCACTAAAAATAACACCCGCCAACTGGTATCGCCGCGATGAGGGGTAAACAAGCCAGATAATATGCCGCTAATACCGGCGATGCGGCCACGAAACAGCAACAAAATCACCGCTGATAAGCCAAGTAACATACCGCCCGCTAAGGCGCTCCACGGGGTAAAATTTTCCACTATTACTCCTTAAAAATATTTTACAAACAAAAAAGTGGCTGCTCGCCTGCTCTCACAAAAATGTCAGCAAGCGGGCAAGCAATCTAACTAGCTATTGGCAGCTAATCGCAAAAACTGGTTTTTAGTACACCAAGTAAGGCTTCGATGCGCTTGTCTGCGAGGGAATAAAACACCTGCTGCGACTCTTTGCGCACATTAACTATGTTTTGTTTACGCAGCACGCTGAGGTGCTGAGAAAACGCGGATTGACTTAATTGTGTGTGCTTTGATAACTCACTGACGTTCAGTTCACCTTGAGTTAACAGGCACAGCACCATTAAACGATCTGGGTGAGCGACGGTTTTTAAAAACTCGGCCACAACGGCTGACTGCTGTTTCATTTTCTCAATGTCGTTCATATCCACCTCTTAAACTTAACCGCGCCATTGTAAAGTAAGGCGATTTAATTAGTCAAAACTATTTTAGATTAATCTTATTTAGAAAAAACTAAAATAATGTTTGATTAATTAGAATGTACTAATATAGTATTTACTAATCGAATCGGTAGGACATCTTGCCGATGTTATTTCATCGCAGGTTGGCAATAGTTAGGCCAAACTAAGGAGTCGCAAATGAAACTTGAAAATGCAGTTCGCGTATTCGCTGGCATCATGGTGCTGTTATCAATTGCCCTAACTTACTGGGTATCGCCCCACTTTGTCTGGTTGACAGTATTTATCGGCTTTAACTTGATCCAAAGCGCCTTTACGGGCATCTGTCCTGCCGCCAGCATATTGAAAAGTTTAGGTTTTAAGCCTTAACTATAAGAATGAAATAGAAAGAATTTTTATTACAACCCTTTTTAAATTGCGAGGATGCATGACTAAAATTTTAATCATCGGTGGTGTCGCCGGCGGTGCTTCTGCCGCCGCACGAGCTAGACGTTTAAGCGAAGATGCACAAATCATTATGTTTGAACGCGGCCCGTTTGTTTCATTTGCCAACTGTGGCTTGCCCTATCACATTGGGGGTGATATCACCGAGCGCAGTAAATTATTGCTGCAAACACCTGATAGTTTCTTAGCCCGTTTTAATGTTGACGTTCGCGTAATGAACGAAGTGGTTGAGATAGATAAAGAAAATAAAACGGTCACGGTTAAAAACCTCATCGATAACAGCCAGTACACGGAAAGCTATGATTTTTTACTGCTTAGCCCTGGTGCTGCGCCGATCGTGCCACCGATCCCCGGTATTCAAAATCCGCTAACCCATTCGCTGCGCAATATTCCCGATATGGACAAGATTTTGCACACCTTAGCAGTGAACAATGTTGAGCACGCAACCGTGGTTGGCGGCGGCTTTATCGGCCTTGAAATGATGGAAGCGCTGCATCAGCGTGGGATTAAAACCACCTTATTGGAGCTGGCCGATCAAGTGATGACACCGGTAGATCGTGAAATGGCAGGGTTTGCCCATGCCGAGATTCGCGCTCACGATATCGACCTACGTTTAGGCGTGGCGCTAGCAGGTGTTGAATATATTCCTGAGCCCCACATCGCCAGTAAAGATGCCGGTGAAAGTGTATCTCACCAACACATTAATGGTCATTTAAACCTTGAACTCAGCAATGGCGACTCCCTCAGCAGCGATATGCTGATCATGGCCATAGGTGTGCGTCCAGAAACCAGCCTAGCGGCGAAAGCCGGACTCACCATAGGCGAGCTTGGTGGTATTTGGACTAAACCGAATATGCAAACCAGTGATCCCTACATTTACGCCGTGGGCGATGCCATTGAAGAAGCCGATTTTGTCACCGGCCAATCCACCTTAGTGCCGCTAGCTGGGCCTGCCAATCGTCAAGGCCGCATGGCCGCCGACAATATGCTAGGGCGAGATGAGCATTACCAAGGAACCCAAGGCACGGCTATTTGTAAGATATTTGATTTAGCCATTGCATCCACTGGCAAAAACGAGAAACAACTCAAGCGCGCCGATATCCCTTACGAGAAGGTGTATGTGCACGCAGCCAGTCACGCCAGCTACTACCCTGGCTCTGAAATTGTGTCATTTAAACTGCTATTTGACCCAAGCACAGGCAAAATTTTAGGCGCCCAAGCCGCAGGTAAAGACGGCGTAGATAAGCGCATCGATGTGATGGCGGTGGCCCAGCGTGCCGGTATGACGGTTGAGCAGCTGCAGCACCTTGAGCTGACTTATGCGCCGCCTTACGGCAGTGCTAAGGATGTGATAAACCAAGCCGCGTTTGTGGCAACTAACATCATCAAAGGCGATGCCAAGGCCATTCATTATGATGAAATTGACCAGCTAAACGACAACCAAGTGCTACTTGATGTGCGAAACCCAGGCGAGCTTGAAAATGTCGGCATGATTGAGGGAGCAATCAATATTCCTGTGGATCAACTGCGCCAGCGCATTGGCGAGCTGCCTAAAGACAAAGAAATCGTGATTTACTGCCAAGTCGGCCTACGTGGCAATGTCGCTTATCGCCAGTTGGTCAATCATGGTTTTAAAGCGCGCAACTTAATCGGCGGCTATCGCACTTATAAATTTGCCAAAGTGTAATTACACGTTTAACAAGGTGTTAACAAGCATTAGGGAGGGGCCATTGAGCTCCTCTCATTTAGCCTACAAAAGCTAAGGAGTGCCAGATGAGTTTAACTAAGTTAAATCCGCGAACCATGGCAAGGAGCTTTGCATTTTCATGTGCACTGCTACCCACCATAATGCTCTTTAGCTACCCCAGCCTAGCCGCTCAAGGAGACGCTGACGACAAGACGATAGCAAGCATCACTGTCATCCCGACCCAAGCGCCCACCCTATTAACCTTTAATGCCACCATTGAAGCCGTTAATCATGGCACCGTATCGGCGCAAACCTCAGGTCGCATTACCCAACTGAACTATGATGTCAGCGATCGCGTACCCGCAGGTGCAACCTTGCTCACCATTACCGATACCGAGCAAGCGGCCAGTATTTTAGCGGCCAAGGCCAATGTATCCGCCAGTGAAGCGGCCAATGTTGAAGCGCAGCTTAATTTAAAGCGCCTGAGTGCGTTATACCCCAAAGGCGCGATTTCCAAAGGCCAGTTAGACCAAGCTAAGGCCAACGCGCAAGCGAGTAAAAGTCAATTACAAGCCGCCCTTGCGCAGCTAACCCAAGCCGAGCAAGCTCATAGTTATACCCAGGTTCACGCCCCCTTTGCTGGTGTGGTGACCGAGCGCCACGTCCAGCTTGGCGAAGCCGTCAACGTGGGCACCCCACTCTACTCGGGCTTTGCCCTTGATAAACTGCGCGCCGTGGTGGCGGTACCGCAAAGCTACTTGGCGAAGATCCACCCCGACAACCAATATACTTTATTACTCAATGATCAGCCCATTCTCACCAGTAATGATGCGGTGCTGTTTAACTACGCCAACAGCCAAAGTCATAGCGTCAAGTTACGCGTCAATTTCGATAACCCTGAAGGCCAACTGCTACCGGGCATGTGGGTAAAAGTGGAATTTGCAGTCAATGCCGCCAAAGACTCAATCAATGAGCAAATCTGGCTACCGCGCAGCGCTGTACTTGAGCAATATCAGCTAACAGGGGTTTACCTTAAAACCGAACGCGGCTGGCAGCTCACCCCAGTGCGCATCGCCGAGCAAAAGGGCGATAGCGTATTAATAACCAGCGGATTGCACGTCAACGACATCGTGGCCGAACAAGCTCAGCAGCTGCAAGCGCTTATTTTGAGCCAGCAAAAAGCGCACAATTAATAGCGAGCAAAGCATCATGGACAAGCCAAGGCTCGGCATTTCTGGGCGCATCGCTAAGCAATTTCAAAACTCAGCCATCACGCCACTATTGGCGCTGACCGGGTTGTTACTGGGCTTATTTGCCGTGCTGATCACGCCAAAAGAAGAAGAGCCGCAAATTGATGTGACCTTTGTTGACGTGTTTATTCCCTTTCCCGGTGCGTCGGTGCAAGAAGTCGAACATCTGCTTACTTATCCTGCTGAGCAAGTGATCTCTGAGCTACACGGCATCGATACCTTGTATTCCTTTTCCCAAAGCGGCGGTGCCATGTTTATTGTGGTGTTTGAAGTTGGGGTGCCTCGTGAAAGTGCGATTGTCGGTTTGTACAACCAGCTTTATGCCAATTTAGACAAGCTGCCGCAACAAGCCGGCGTTGGCCAGCCACAGGTTAAACCCAAAGCCATTGATGATGTGCCCATTGTCAGCCTGACCCTATGGTCACAAGATGCCAATGCCAGTTTGACTCAGCTTAGCGATATTGCCACTAGCCTAGAAACCGAGCTAAAACGAGTTCCCGGCACGCGCAATATTACCGTCCATGGCCACCAGCAACGCGTGCTTAGCATTCGTCTTGATAGCCATAAAATGAATGCTTATGGCGTTAATATTGGACAAATTAGCGCGTTACTAGGCCAAGCTAATCAGCGTTCAAACTTACTGCCGCTGCAGCAGGCAAACCAAATCATTCAAGTGCAAACGGGGCAATTTTTTCAATCCGAGCAAGAGCTAAGCCAATTGGTGATAGCCCTGCACCAAGGTGAGCCCGTTTATTTAAGTGATGTGGCCACCTTAACTTTAGGAGCTGAGCTACCCAGCCAAAGTGTATGGCATGGCGTGGGTGATGGCGCACAAACTAACATCTATCCTGCGGTCACCTTGAGCATTGCCAAGCAGCCCGGCCAAAATGCGGTGGCGGTGGCAGAGCAAGTGCTAAAGCGTATGAGCCAGTTAGAAAATGTATTACTGCCAAATAATATTCACTATGAAGTTACCCGTAACTATGGCGTGACTGCGGAAAATAAATCCAACACCCTGATTGGCAAATTGATTTTTGCCACGCTCGCGGTGATTGTACTGGTTGTTATCACCATGGGCTGGCGTGAAGCCTTAGTGGTGGGTGCGGCCATTACCGTCACCTTAGCCTTAACCTTATTTGCTTCTTGGGCGTGGGGGTTTACCTTAAACCGCGTGTCTTTATTTGCCTTAATATTTTCCATCGGCATCTTGGTCGATGACGCTATAGTCGTTGTTGAAAATATTCATCGCCACATGAGCATCGAAGATAAGCCGTTACTGGCGATAATTCCACAAGCGGTAGATGAAGTGGGCGGCCCCACGATTTTAGCGACCTTTACCGTGATAGCCGCGCTGCTGCCCATGGCCTTTGTTTCAGGCCTAATGGGGCCTTATATGAGCCCGATTCCCATTAATGCCAGTTTGGGCATGTTGATTTCCTTGCTGGTGGCGTTTGTGCTTTCGCCTTGGTTGAGCGGACATTTATTACATCGCCATCAACCAAGCGCAGCAATAGACATTGATGCAAACAAAAAAGCTAACCTGACCATGCGCTTTTTTAACCGTATGATGACGCCTTTTGTTCGCCAGCAAGGAGGACGGCGCGCTCGATTTGGCCTTGCCCTTGTGATTGCACTGTTGATCTTGGGCTCACTCGCCCTGCCGCTAAGTCAGCATGTAGTGTTAAAAATGCTGCCCTTTGACAATAAATCCGAATTTCAAGTAATGGTGGATTTACCCGAGGGGGCCACCTTAGAAACAAGCCAACGCCTTGGCATGGCGCTAAGCCAATACCTGTTAACCGTACCAGAAGTCGTTAATGTGCAGCTTTATGCCGGAAACAGCGCGCCGATTAACTTTAATGGCCTAGTGCGCCACTATTATTTACGCAGCAGCCCGGCTCTCTCCGATATCCAAGTCAATTTGCTGGATAAGGAGCACCGAGAGCGCAGCAGCCATGACATAGCCCTATCGGTGCGTGAAGATTTACAACAAATCGGCCAAGCTTATGGTGCCAACATTAAAGTAGTTGAAGTGCCACCGGGGCCACCGGTTTGGTCGCCAATCGTGGCCGAGGTTTATGGCCCAAGCCAACAAGCGCGTGAACAAGCGGCAACGCAATTGTTGGCGACGTTTAAGCAAACGCCTGATTTGGTGGATATCGACATCGAGCTACCTGCCGCCCAACCCCAATGGCAGCTAGTGATAGATCGTGCTAAGGCCAGTTTGCTTGGCGTATCGGCGCAAACCATTGTCTCTACTTTAAGCACCGCCTTGGCTGGACACGATGTGTCTAGCTTGCACTTGCCAAATCAAAAACGCGCGGTGCCCATTCGTTTGCAGTTAACCGAAGCCAATAAACTTAATTTACAAGATGCCTTAACCTTACAAGTGCCCACGCAAACGGGGCAACAGGTTGCCTTAAGTGAAGTCGTCACTGTGGTTAAGGGACAAATTGAATCGACCATTATGCATAAAGACATGCAGCCCATGATCATGGTGGTGGCCGATATGGCGGGTAAGCTAGATAGCCCCTTATATGGCATGTTTGATGTCGCTGGCCAGCTAGATAAACAGGCCACGCCGCCTACGCAGCACTTTATCAGTGCGCCCGATGGCTTTGCCGGCATCAGTATTTTATGGGATGGCGAGTGGAAAATCACCTACGAGACGTTTCGTGATATGGGCATTGCTTATGCTGTGGGCATGATTTTAATTTACTTACTGGTGGTGGCGCAGTTTAAATCCTACAGCGTGCCTCTCGTTATTATGGCGCCTATTCCCTTAACCATTATTGGTGTGCTGCCCGGCCATGCTTTGTTTGGCGCACAATTTACCGCGACCTCGATGATAGGGATGATCGCCTTGGCTGGGATCATAGTGCGTAACTCTATCTTACTGGTAGATTTTATCGAGCAACAAAGAGCTAAGGGCATGCCTTTAGAGCAAGCCGTGATTGAATCGGGCGCTGTCAGGGCCAAACCCATCTTATTAACCGCGCTGGCCGCGATGATAGGCGCGCTGTTTATCTTGGATGATCCGATTTTTAACGGCTTAGCCATCAGCTTAATTTTCGGGATCTTTATCTCGTCTCTGCTGACCTTAGTCGTGATCCCGATTTTGTATTACAGCGCCTATGCCAAGCGACAAGTTGATTAAGCAACCGGAATATGAGCAACAAGCGCCAGCATAAATAAATGACACACCAAGACCACGGCCGTGATCTTGGTGCGCATTTTTTGATAATCCGCAGACAGGGTTTGCCAAACTGGCAAACGCCGTTGCAACAATAACAGCCAAACATACGCCGCAGCAAGAAAAGCTAACTGTGCCCAGCTTGGCGCGAATACCAGCAGTGGCATGGGAATGGTAACCAGCACCACCAGCCAAGCTTGGGTTAGGCTTTGTGCTTGGCCTGCCTCCCTTTGGTTATTGGCACTGGGTTGCCATAATGAGCCAGCGACAAAGCTCACTATGCTAATGCTGTACAAAATAAAAGCTTGCAGTAGCCACTGCATTTCCGCAATAAAATACCCCCCTGTAAACACAAGAAAAGGCACTAAGCCAAGATAACCTAAGGTAATGTGATGTGACGGGGATGTTGTTGGCATGGGTGCGGCCTTACTTTCAGTTTGCAAAATCAGATTGAAAGTAAACGAGTCGGCAAGACGAAACGATCATCGCCTTGCCATTGGCACATCGTGGTTTGGCCTTTAATTAAGCGGCGTCACTAAGGTTTCAGGGTATTTAAATAACAAGCTGGCCAACTCGGCGATCACCTTGTTGCGATCGGCTAAGCTAAGCTCGCTGTTGGTTAAATAAATACTAACAAAGGTAGGGGGTTGTTCGCCTTGCCACAATAACGCCGTGATGCCTCGCGAGCCATAACTGCCAGCGCCAGTGCGATCGGCAATTTGCCAATTGGGTGGCAATACCGAGCGGATAAGATCATCAGATACGGTGTTATCCATCATCCATTGCTTTAACTGCGCTTTGGCTTGATCGCTAATGTGTGGGCCGGTGAAAATTTGATTTAGGGTATGAACCATGGCCACGGGCGTCGTGGTATCACGCTCACCATCAGGCAAGGCATCATTAATTTCTGGCTCTATACTGACCAATTTAGTGGTCATATCGCCCATTAAGCGAATAAAGCGCATCACCGAAGGCTGTCCACCTAAGTGAGCTAACACTAAATTTACCGCGGTATTATCACTGGTCAGCATGGTGGCTTCACAGGCTTGCATTACCGTCATGCTGCGGCCAATGTTTTTCTCCGTGACTGGCGACCATGGCACTAGCATATCCGCTTGAATAAGCGTACTTGCTTTGCCATCTAAACCACCGCTTTCAACTTGCCCCAGCATTCTAGCGCACACCAGTGTTTTAAAAGTACTGCTAATCGGAAAACGTTCATCACCGCGATATTGCCAAAGTCGACCAATTTCAGGCTGAAAGGTCGCCATACCAATGCGCGCATTGACACGTTTTTCAATGGCTTTAATCTCTTGATTCAAATTATCTTGGGACGCAACCGCTTGACCACAAAATGCCCCCATCAACAACACACCTAACATCAAGCGGGTTTTCATTCTTTTTTTCATAACAACTACCTTCTTCGACAAGAGCGCCATTTTCGCTGGCTATGCCAGCGGTCGCAACAGTGCACTGACGCCGATAACCATTATCGTTAACTCGCTAACATAAATAGCCCTATTGAAAACGCCCCTGCGACCAGCCTGAAATCACCACCATAAAAATAAACCCAATTAAATCAAACAACAAAGAAAATACCGAGCATTAACCAATACAAAACCCGAAATTAACAAATAATCAAGAATAAGTGACTTTGTAACCTAAATATAATGTTTTTTTATACTACCCACGCCGATTGATAAGAATCAAAAATCCAGCCGACTTACAAAGTTACATTCCAACCCAAAGGAGTAAACAACGTCCCGATGCTCTCGCAAACAACACGGCGACGGGACGAATCGATTACAACAAACAAGAACAAACGCTATTTTTATCTATAAAGGGAACTTATCATGAAAAACCGTTGGCTTATTGCCGCATCGGCTGTGGGGATCCACGGCTCGATCGGCTCAGTTTACGCATGGAGCGTATTTAACCTACCACTTGAACAAACCTTTGGCTGGGACAAATCTGCAGTGGCCGGCACCTTTAGCTTAGCCATCTTTTTCCTTGGTTTATCCGCTGCCATTATGGGCCACTTTGTTGAGCGCCATGGACCACGCAAAGCCGGCTTAATCGCCGCGACTTTTTGGGGGGCAGGCTTATTAGTCGCAGGATTGGGCACCTCACTCGAAAGTATCTACCTGCTTTGGTTAGGCTATGGTGTTTTAGGCGGCATAGGCTTGGGTGTGGGTTACATTACGCCAGTATCCACTTTAGTTAAATGGTTCCCAGATCGTCGCGGTTTTGCCACCGGCCTTGCTATCATGGGCTTTGGTTTTGGTGCCATGATCGGCGGCCCCGTGTTTGGTTACTTAATGGAAAATTTCTCTATCCCCGCCACTTTTTATACTGCGGGTATCGCTTACATGGTGATCATGTATCTCTCTGCTTTATACCTCGAGCGCCCACCTGAAGGTTGGATGCCTGACAACATGAAAGCAGCAGTTGCAGCTGGCAGCAAAAAAGTCACCCAAGACTTAAGCCAACAAACGGCCAATGAGGCAGTTAAAACGGCGCCTTTCTATTGGCTATGGGTGATGATGTTTATCAACATTGCTTGTGGCATTGGCGTGATCTACTCAGCTTCTCCACTGGCACAAGAAACCATTGGCTTAACACCAACAGAAGCGGCTGCCGTGGTAGGTTTAATGGCGGTGTTTAACGGTATTGGCCGCCTTGCTTGGGCAACCTTCTCAGACACGCTAGGTAGACCAAACACCTACATTGCCTTTTTTGTGCTGCAAATTGCCTTGTTCTTGATGCTGCCTAACATCACCAGTGTGATCTTATTCCAAGTGGTGTTATTTACCATCATGACTTGTTACGGCGGCGGCTTTGCTACCCTACCCGCATTTATCGGCGACTTGTTTGGTACCAAACAACTGGGCGCAATCCACGGCTACATCCTTACCGCATGGGCATTTGCAGGCCTAGTGGGCCCACAAATCGCAGCTTACCTACGCTCGGTAACCGGCAGCTATGAACTAACCCTGTATATCTTTAGCGGCGCGTTTATTGTAGCCTTGGCAGTGTCGGTATTAATGAAATCTTACATCACTAAAACCCGCGCTAGCATGGTGGCAGCTAACGCCTAAATGCTTCATTTACATCGTCTTAACGGCTCTGATATCAGAGCCGTTTTGTTATCACGCTCCCTCTCATAACCCAAACAAAGTGCCTGTTCAATTTCTTTACTAAAAAAGACGGGCTTCATATGACAAACTTTCTATTCAAGAGAGCACCGCGCCATAGAGAGTTCCCACTAAAGTGCTTCGCAGCATTATTTGATGCCGCCCTGTCGGAAGTGAGTAAAATGGCTAACGATTTAAGAATGACTCCCCATGCTTGGCATTATTCGTTTAGATTTAGTATTGTTTTCACGGCGTTCATATTGAATGCAGTATTTGCAAGGCTCACACCTTAATGCCGTGTTATGGATAAGTGCAAGCAGAGGCGCTCTTGAGCAATAAAAAAAGATTGAAAAAACTCGAAAACAGGTTGCTAGTTGATAAAGATAAATGGGGCGTTAACGATAATACATACTCTTCTCCACCCGAGTTTTATTATGACATTGAATATAAATGTTCAGAGTGTGGTAAGACTGACATTTGGACAGCTTCGCAACAAAAACGCTGGTATGAAGAGTTGGGTAAAACTATTAATGCTGTTGCCAAGCGCTGTAGAGTGTGTAGAGCACATATACAAGCAATCAAAGAAGAGCAGAAACGGCATATGGAAGCGTTGGCAAATAAACCAAAACATCCAAATGAAAAGTTCTTCAAAACACATAAAAGATAAGCATCGACTTCGCAGCCGCCCCCCTACATTCGGTTGTGGGACAACGCTAGGCTAATCCCCTGAGCCTCGCTAATTTATATATCTTCTTTTAAGAACATGATCAGAACCAATCAAGTTGCAATCCGACTTCATCCTCTTGAGCTGACCAAGCTTGGCAGATAAACAAGTTGCCAACGGCAACCACTTCCTCCCCAGCAAATAAAATCGGAAGCTGAGATCGCTGCCAAGGTGGCACTTGGTATTCTTGCAACAGTTTTTTATAACTGCGTGAACCATTTCTACCTGCGGGGGTCAATTTATGGCTGCCTGTAAGGTGATAGCGTATCTGTAATGGCTCACTGGGCTTTTTGATGCGCACTCCTTGGCGCACAAGCTTCAGTGTTAAGGTTTGTCCGCATGGCAGGCGATTAACTGCATCAAATTCAATCGTCATAGCAAGACTGTCAGGCAAGTTAACTGGCGGCGCAATGAGATATAACTCCCCTAAATAGCGGCGTACTTGATAACCATTAAAGGCCAACATAGGCTGCGCATCTTCGCGCGCTAGGGCGACGTTGTCCCAGATCTCTTTCAGGCGCACTTCCGATGGTAAAGAATAACCATGCGAATCAATCCATTGACGTAAAATGGCTTGACGGCGCAAGGGGGCAAGCAGGGTTAATGGCTCGATTTGCAAAGCGCCTTGTGGGCTTTGATATCGTGCTAACTCATCAGCAAGCAGCTGCGTGAGTAGGGTTTGCTGCTCTGCACAAAGGCGAGCACTGCGACTAATTGCCGAAAGCACACCGGGCCAGCGATCAGTCAGTTTAGGGATGATGTCGGCGCGTAAAAAATTACGGTCAAACTGGGTGTCTTGATTGCTTTCGTCTTCCACCCATTGCCAGCCTTGCTCTTTGGCTAGTTGCTCTAATTCAGCGCGGCTAATTTCAAGCAGTGGCCGCAGCTGGCTGCCATGAGCAAAGGGTTTATAAAGTGGCATGGCGCTTAAACCTTTAACGCCACTGCCGCGCTTGGCGGCGAGTAAAAAGCTTTCCACCTGATCGTTTTGATGCTGGGCGGTGAGCAGTTGCCTGCCTTGCGCTAAGTGTTTAGCAAAGGCTTGATAACGCGCCTTACGCGCCAGAGCTTCGATACTCTGCCCTTTGATATCACCTAAGTTGACCCGCTCTGCAATAAAAGGTACGTCTAGGCGCTGACAAAGTGTCTGACAAAATTCGAGCCAAGCATCGGCATTTTTACTTAAACCATGATGGACATACAGCGCACTTAACTCAAACGGCTGCTGTTTACGCAGCTCAACCAGTAAATAGAGCAAAGCAACCGAGTCTAAGCCGCCACTTAGGCCAATCAAGCGATGCGCGTTTGGGTAAGCGGCGCTATGCTTGACCAAGGCTTGATAAGCCGGATGCGCTGTTAACTCGGGTTGGGCCATTAATGAAACACCAACTTGGTTTGATTTGGCCCGAGTAAGAGATCTAATTGATCCATTAATTCATCGGCTGGAGTGACCCGCCACTGGGTGCCTAGAGTTAATTCAGCGGTTGCTGTATCACTTTCATAGCTAATGGTGACGGGGCAAATCCCGCCACTAAATGGCGCTAAGGCTTCATTAAATTTAGGAAAGAAGTCCTTGTCGATCTGTGATTGTTTGAGCTGCAGGTGCAGCCCTTTGGCGTGTTTTTCCCGCGCTTGGGATAAGTCCAACACCTCACGCGCCGTGAGTTTAAGGCCGCCCGAGAAATCATCGTGACTGACTTGGCCACTCACCACTAATATTTTGTCTTTTTGAATCAGGGATTCGTATTGATCAAAGGCGTCAGAAAACAGCATCACTTCTAGACGGGCACTTTTATCATCTAACGTAAGTAGCCCCATTTTCTTGCCGCGTTTGGTCATCATCACCCGCGTGGCAATCACTAACCCCGCAGCAGACGTGTTTTTATGGCGATCCGTTGGCACCATGTCTTTTAACCGACCCGAGGTATAATTGCGCAGCTCAGCTAAATATTGGTTGATAGGGTGTCCGGTGAGATACAAGCCTAAGGTTTCTTTTTCCCCTTCCAACCAAATTTTATCGGGCCAGCGTGGCACATTAGCAAAGGCGTGCTGAACGTCTTCTTCCTCTGTGGTTAGTACACCAAATAAGTCGCTTTGACCGTGGGCTTCGGCAGCCGCGTGTTGGGCAGCGGCTTGCATGGCATCGGGTAAGGTCGCCATCAGTGCAGCGCGATGAGGCCCGAGTTGATCCATTGCCCCTGACAAAATGAGCTTTTCAAGTACCCTGCGGTTGACCTTTTTAAGATCAACGCGGGCACAAAAATCAAACAGATCTTTAAATGGCCCCTTAGCATCACGCGCGGCAATGATCGCCTCAATGGGGCCTTCCCCCACCCCTTTTACCGCACCGATGCCATAAATGATCGAACCATCATCGGCCACGTTAAACTTATAAAGCCCCTTGTTAACATCCGGTGGCGCAAGGGGCAAGCCCATGCGCTCACATTCATCCACTAAGGTCACTATCTTGTCGGTGTTATCCATATCGGCCGACATTACCGCGGCCATAAAATAAGCTGGATAGTGGGTTTTCATCCACAGGGTTTGATAGGACACTAAGGCGTAAGCGGCGGAGTGGGATTTGTTAAAACCGTAACCAGCGAATTTTTCTACCAAGTCGAAGATCTTCATGGCCAGCTCGCCATCAATCCCGTTTTTCACCGCGCCAGCCTCAAAGCCGGCACGTTGCTTGGCCATCTCTTCGGGCTTTTTCTTACCCATAGCACGACGTAGCATGTCCGCGCCGCCAAGGGTATAACCCGCGAGCACCTGCGCAATTTGCATTACCTGCTCTTGGTATAAGATGATGCCGTAGGTGGGCTCTAAGATAGGCTTTAACGATTCATGCTGCCAAGTGGCGTCAGGGTAGGATATTTCCTCACGGCCGTGTTTACGTTCGATAAAGTTATCTACCATGCCCGATTGCAGTGGACCGGGGCGAAACAAAGCAACCAGTGCGATCATGTCTTCAAAACAGTCGGGTTGCAGACGTTTGATCAGATCTTTCATGCCACGCGATTCTAATTGGAATACCGCGGTGGTTTCGGAATTTTGCAGTAATCTAAAACACGCCGGACAATCCACTGGGATGCGCGCGATATCGATTGGCGCTTCGCCTCGTTTAGCCTTGTGCGCATTGGCCATATCCAGCGCCCATTGCACGATCGTTAAGGTTCTAAGCCCTAAGAAGTCAAACTTAACAAGCCCTGCATATTCAACGTCATTCTTATCAAATTGGGTAACCGGAAATTTACCTTCAGAGTCGCAATACAGCGGCGCAAAGTCGGTAATGGTGGTCGGCGAAATAACCACGCCCCCTGCGTGTTTACCTGCGTTTCGGGTACAACCTTCAAGAATTCGACACATGTCTATCAGGTCGCGCACTTCTTCGTCGCCGTCATAGGCTTCTTGCAGTTTGGGCTCGGCATCAAATGCTTTGGCTAAGGTCATGCCAGGATCGGGCGGTACTAATTTTGAAATCCGGTCAACAAAACCATAAGGGTGACCGAGCACCCGCCCAACGTCTCGTATTACCGCCTTAGCCGCCATGGTACCAAAAGTGATGATTTGCGATACCGCATCACGACCATAGAGCTCGGCAACGTGATCGATAACTTCATCACGCCTATCCATACAAAAGTCGATATCAAAGTCGGGCATGGATACCCGCTCTGGGTTTAAGAAACGCTCAAAAAGTAGATCAAATTCAAGGGGATCAAGATCGGTAATTTTTTGCGCGTAAGCCACTAACGAGCCCGCACCTGAGCCCCGTCCGGGCCCCACCGGAATATTGTTATCCTTACTCCACTGGATAAACTCCATTACGATCAAGAAGTAACCGGGGAACCCCATTTGGTTGATAACGTCCAGCTCGATTTGCAAACGCTCGTCATAGGGTTTGCGCTTTTCGGCAAAATCCGGACTGTTTTTATCAAACAAAAAGTCCAATCGCTCTTCTAGCCCTTCCCAAGAAACCTTACAAAAGTATTCTTCGATGGGCATGCCGCCAGTGGGGAAATCAGGTAAGAAGTATTCACCTAAGCGTACGGTCACGTTACAACGCTTGGCTATTTCGACCGAGTTTTGCAAGGCCTCGGGAATATCGGCAAATAGCTCACACATTTGCTCTTCGGTTTTGAGGTATTGCTCTGGGCTATACAGGCGCGGCCGGTTTTTATCCATCAAGGTGTAACCATCATGGATGGCCACCCGAATTTCATGGGCGTCGAATTTGTCTTTGTCTAAAATCACCACTTCATTGGTGGCCACCACAGGTAGATCTTGCTGCTGCGCCAGCTCCACCGCCATGTGCAAGTAAGCTTCTTCATCGGGACGCTCGGTGCGCAATAATTCTAAAAAGTATCGATCAGGGAAATGGGTTTGATAAAACTCGACGCAGCGCTGGGTTAAGTCTTTATTACCTTTAAGGAGTACTTTACCCACATCGCCCATTCGGCCGCCGGAAAGCAAAATTACCCCTTCGTTATGCTCAACCAACCACGCTTTATCTAACACCGGACGGCCTTGCACATGACCGCGTAAATAAGCCTTAGAAATCAGTAAGGTGACATTTTTATAGCCCGCGTTATTCATTGCTAACGCGGTCAAACGAAATTGCTCATCCCCCAGTTCATCACTTTGTACCCAAAAGTCTGCCCCGATAATGGGTTTAATACCCGCATCATGAGCGGCGCCGTAGAACTTTACCAAACCACATAGGTTGGTTTGATCTGTGATGGCAATGGCCGGCATTTGATATTCTTGGGCGCGGCTGACAATGGGCTTTATCTTGGCCAGACCATCGACCATAGAAAAATCACTGTGAACCCTAAGATGAACAAATTTTGGATCGGCCATAATTAGTCTTGCTGCTCCATGATTTTTTGCACTGGTTTAAAGGATTTACGATGATAAGGGGTAATGCCATGCTGAGCTAAAGCCGCAAAATGGGCTTTGGTTGGATAGCCTTTATGGTTAGCAAAACCAAACTCTGGAAACTGTTTATCCAGCTCAGCCATTTCTTGATCTCGAGTGACTTTGGCTATGATAGAGGCAGCGCTGATCTCGGCCACACGCGCATCGCCTTTGACGACGGCTTCACTTGGCATATCCAGTTGCGGGCAACGATTGCCATCGATAAAAACATACTCAGGCGTCACACTAAGACCCGCTACGGCGCGCTGCATGGCTAGCATGGTAGCATGAAGGATATTCAGTTGATCAATTTCTGCTGGGCTGGCTCGCCCTATCGACACGGCAAGGGCTTTTTGCTGGATCTCATCAAACAGCGCTAGACGCTTTTTTTCTGATAATTTTTTCGAATCAGCAAGGCCTGCTATGGGATTGTTTGGATCTAAAATAACCGCAGCGGTAACCACGTCACCAACCAATGGCCCTCGGCCAACTTCATCAACCCCTGCTACGAGTTTGTTTTGCGGATAAACAACTGGATCCATTTTCTTCCCCTGCTTTGTGATCAGCAGGAGATTATACGCTAATTAGACGGGCTCGCTAAGACTTCAATCACAGCTAATGCCGCTTTTTCATCGGCATCACAACGGATCATTTGGTGCAGTTGAGTAAAACGCTCAATCAATGCGCTGTTGTCTTGGCCAATTAATTTGTCTAGCTCAGTCACTATGTTATCGACTGTACAGTCATGCTGTAATAATTCAGCCACCAAGGGCCCATCGTCAAGTAAATTAGGCAGAGAAACGTACTTACTTTTTACCAAAGCTTTTGCGATTTGGTAAGTAAGCCAGTTAACGCGGTAAGCCACCACCATAGGGCATTTGGCTAACATGGCTTCTAGCGCTGCTGTGCCGGATGCCAGTAAGACGTAATCGGCAGCTTGTAGCACCTTACTGGCTTGACCATCAACTAGGGTGACGGCCAAATCAGGAGCTATTTGCTGTTTAATTTGCTCAAATTGCGCTCGGCGTTTGGCATTCACCATTGGCACAACAAATTGCAAATCAGGGTATTTGGCCTTGAGCTGCTGCGCGGCTTGAAGAAAATAAGGGGTCAGTAGCTCAATTTCTGCATGGCGACTGCCGGGCAGCAAGGCCAGAGTCGGCGCGTTTAAATCTAAGCCTAGCTCGATTCGGTTGGCTTCACGCGCTGGCACGATAGGCAAACGTTCAGCCAAGGTATGGCCGACAAATTGACAAGGCACGTTAAATTTGTCGTAGAAGGCTTTTTCAAAGGGTAAAAAAGCGAGCACTAAGTTGGTTGCTTTGGCGATTTTATGAATACGCCATTGCTTCCAAGCCCAGACCGATGGGCTGACATAATGGACGGTTTTAATGCCGCTTTGTTTGAGCTTGAGCTCAACCGTAAGGTTAAAATCTGGCGCATCAACACCAATAAAAATATCCGGAGGATTGGCAATAAAGTGCTCGGTGATCGCTTTACGCACATGCAGGATGCGCCTGAGCTTGCCAAGCACTTCGACAAAGCCCATTACCGATAACTCTTCCATGTTAAACAAGGCATGACAGCCCTGCTCTATCATTTCTGGCCCGGCTATGCCTTCAACAATTAAGTCAGGATAACGTTTACGTAGAGATTTAATTAAACCCGCGGCAAGAATATCGCCAGAGACTTCTCCAGCGATAATACCTATCCGTAATGGACGACTCATGTTAACGAACTATGCCCCGCGTATTCACGCTGATAAAGTCCAACATAGGTTTGATTTCAGGCGATTCTTTAACCATGTCTTCAAGCAATACTTTAGCTTCTTCTAAGGTATTACCATTACGGCAAAGAATTTTAAACGCGCGCTTAATAGACATAATCTGGCTACTGCTAAAACCACGACGCTTTAAGCCTACCGAGTTGATACCATGGGCTTCAGCGTAGTTACCGCTGGCCATAAAGTAAGGAGGAACGTCTTTGTTAACCGCCGAGCATCCACCTATCATGGCATGATCGCCAATCTTACTAAATTGATGTATCGCCGACATACCACCAAAAATAACATTGTTACCCAGCTCAACATGACCCGCTAAGGTCGCGTTGTTAGCAAGTATACAATGGTTACCTATGATACAGTCATGCGCGACATGGGCATTGACCATAAACAAGCAGTGATTGCCAATTTTGGTTAGGCTGTTGTCTTGGGTGGTACCACGATGGATCGTACAACTTTCACGGAAAGTATTATTGTCGCCTATCTCTAGATAGGTTTCTTCCCCTGCGTATTTTAGATCTTGGCAATCTTCACCTATGCTACCAAACTGGAAAAACTTGTTGTTTTTACCAATCTTGGTGTGACCTTTGATCACCACATGGGGGCCAACCCAAGTCCCTTCACCGATCTCAACGTGCGCGCCGATAATAGAATATGGGCCAATTTCTACGCCCGCGGCTAATACGGCACTGTCGTCTACGATCGCCGTAGGGTGAATTTTTGCCGTCATTTAAATTTCTCGTCTTGCGCACATAATATCAGCGCTACATACTACTTCACCATCTACCTTGGCTACGCAGCTAAATTTACCCATACCTCTTCTTTCCTTGAGGTAATCGACGAATAGTTCCAGTTGATCACCCGGTACAACCGGTTTACGAAAACGAGCATTATCAATTGAAGCCAAGAAATAAAGTTCGTTGTCTTGCGGTTTACCATGGGTAGCAAAGGCTAAAATACCGGTGGCTTGAGCCATGGCTTCTAAGATCATCACACCTGGAAAAACCGGAGTATCAGGAAAATGCCCAGTAAATTGGGGCTCATTAAAAGAGACATTTTTAATGGCGTGTAAGGTTTCACCCTTTTTATAATCTAGCACGCGATCAACCAAAAGAAACGGATATCTATGAGGTAGAAAATCCATGATTTCTTTAATTTGCAGTTGGTTTAATTCGTTACTCAAACGTTATTCCTTACTTTCACTTGCCATAGCAGCAAGTTGTTTTTCTAGTTGATTAATTCGTTTATGCATGTCATCAATGCGCAGCGTACGTGCGGCCGTTTTACGCCATTCTTTGTTGGTCTGCAAAGGGATACCCGACGAATATACACCCGGCTTGTCAATCGGGCGCATCACCATACTCATGCCAGTGACAATGACGTTGTCGCATATTTCCATATGACCATTGATGACAGTAGCACCACCAATCATACAATGTTGGCCAATCTTCAAGCTGCCAGCTAAGGTGGTACACCCAGCGATAGCAGTATGAGCACCAATTTCACAGTTGTGTGCAACTTGACATAAGTTATCGATAACCACACCGTCATGGATAATGGTGTTTTCAAGAGCGCCTCGGTCAATACAAGTATTAGCACCGATACGCACGTCATCGCCAATGATCACTGTGCCCAGTTGGGGTATCTCTACCCACTTACCTTGATCGGGCGCGTTACCAAAACCATCGGAGCCAATCACTGCTCCACTTTGGATAACCGTGTTTTGGCCAATTTGTACATTATGGTAAATGGAAACATTAGACCAAATACGGCCATTTGCACCAATTTTAGCGTGTTTACCGATAAACACACCGGCACCAATAGCCGTGTTATCAGCAATTTCTACGCCCTCTTCAATCACGGCATTGGCGCCAACCGTCACACCTTCACCCAGCTTAGCAGTAGCATGAACCACAGCACTTGGGGCGATGCAATCAGATGGCGACGGCGTGGTATCAAGCGCTTGTGCAGCTAATGCAAACCCAAGATAAGGGTTTGCCATCACTAAAGCATTCCCTTGATAATGAGGTAAAGCTTGTTCGGGCAGTATGACAGCCCCTGCTTGACAGCTTATAAGCTGTTCTGCCAGCTTAGGATTTGAAAAAAAAGCCACATCCGTTGGCCCTGCACTAGTCAACGACGCAACACCTTGGATCACACAATCTGGGTTACCATGGCAAGTTGCGCCGATTTTTTGCGCAAGTTCAGCAAGGGTTATGTGCAACATGCTTATTTGCTCTTACCAATTTCAGCAATAACCTGTTTAGAGATATCCAATGCAGGCTTAACAAATACGGTCGCTTCACCATTTAGCACTACATCATAGCCTTCACGTTTGGCTACGGCATCAATCGCCTTCATCACTTTATCACGCATTTTGTTCTGCTCTTCAGCTTGGCGACGGCGGTTATCTTCTTCGAATGCTTTAACCTTTAACTGATAATCAGCACTCAAGCTATCAATCTCTCGCTCAAGTTTAGTACGATCAGCTTCTTTCATTAATTCGGCATCGCGTTGGTATTTTTCACGCTTGCTCTTAATTTTACCTTCAAGCGCTTTTAGCTCATTGATGCGAGGTTGAAATTCCTTCTTAAGCTGATTAACAACTTGATCTTTTTGAGGCAGTTGCTGAAAGATTTCAGCTGGAAATACCACCACGATTTTTTCATTTGCCATCGCCGCACTAGAAAACGTACCCGCAATTAGGGCTAAACTTAATCCTGCAACTTTAAGAAACTGTTTCAATGGATAACTCCTTTGCAAAAAAATAATTAAAAAGTTTGGCCGATATTAAACGAGAATATTTCCGTTCTATCGCCATCATATTCTTTGAGAGGTTGTGCTAACGTAAATACTAAAGGTCCCATAGGCGATAGCCATTGAACCTGTACACCTGCAGATACACGCACCCGTCCAGGTTTAGAATAATCATCTAGGTAACTACAATTTTTGACACAGTTACCTAAGTCAGCCCAAGCGGTATTAAACTCGGTATCCCAAGATTCGCCCGCATCGATAAAAAAGCTGGTGCGAACTTGTCTAGCGTAGCCTTCGTCAATAAATGGGGTCGGAATGATCAGCTCTGTACTTAGATTATAAATCGCGTTACCACCTACCGAATCGTCGGTAGCAACCACGCTACTACTACCGCCATCGTTTAGCAAGTGTAATGCTTTTGGACCGACAGTGTTGCTTTTGAAACCACGAACACTGGAGAAGCCACCAGCATAAAAATTCTCAAAGAATGGTAGTACTTGATCATTACCTTCAATAGTACCATAGCCGTTACCATACCCAACTCTGCCGCGAGCTAGGAAAGTCCAATCACCTGATTCGCTAATTCGAGTGTAATTTCGTATGTCATAACTGACTTTAAAATATTGTAGATCAGAACTAGGTACCGTCACTTTACCAGAAAGAGACTGGTATGAACCTGAAGTTGCAAACTGCCCTCTATCCAACGTATTTCGCGTCCAGCTAGCGGTAAAATCTAAAGTATCAAATGATACCGAGCCGTCATCTTCTAGCTCACTTTTATATATTTCCCAAAATTGTTGCACCTGAGCATAAGCCTTTAACTGAGAAATCTTGTTGCGCTCAAGACCTATGCCAAAGTTCAAACGGTTGTATTCATTAACTGGGAAGCCTAGGTTCCCCCTGATTCCGTAAGTGGTATTGTTATAGTCAACAATGTTAGCTTCGCCGGCTTCAAAATCGGAATAGAATATCCGCCCACCAGCGCTCACCCCGTCACGGGTAAAATAAGGGTTAGTGTAATCTAAGTCGACATTTTTAGAATAATCGTTAAGAGACGCGTTTATCCCTACCTTATTACCTGTGCCTAAAAAGTTATTTTGTTGCACACCCGCTGATAAACTTAGACCGGATTCGGTACCAAAACCAATACCCGCGTTAATGGAGCCTGCGGCTTGCTCTTTAACCGTTACATCAATATCAACAAGATCTTCACGACCAGGGACTCGAGTGGTATTAATATCAACAGTTTCAAAAAAGCCTAAACGATTAAGGCGTGCTCGAGATAATTCAACATTTTCACTAGACAGCCAAGTTCCTTCCATTTGACGCATCTCACGACGTAGCACTACATCTTTGGTTTCTTGGTTACCAGCAATGTTAATACGACGAACATAGATACGCTGCCCGGGATCAATAGATATAGTCAAAGAAACTGTTTTATCTACATCATTAACCTCGGGATAGGTGGTCACTTTAGGGTAAGCATAGCCGTGACGCCCAAGAAACTTACTGATCACTTCTTCGGCATTGGTCACATCGGCACCCGAATAGGTTTCGCCTTCCTTTAGTGCAATTAACTGATTGATTTGTTCTTCTTTACCCAACAAATTACCGGTTATGGCAACATCTTTTAGGGTGTACTTATCACCCTCATCAAGATTCACCGTAATATAAATCCCCTTACGATCGGGTGTCATCGAGACTTGTGTCTCATTGAGATCGACTCGAATGTAACCTCTATCTAGATAGTAGCTACGTAAAGTTTCAAGATCGCCTGCTAATTTTTGCTTTTGATACTTTTGGTCGGCAAGAAAATTCCACCAAGGGGCACTGTCGGTTAACTCAAGTTGTTTAAGTAAGTCTTCTTCGGCAAAGACCGTATTACCGACTATATTGATTTGTTGAATTTCAGCGCTGCGCCCTTCAACAAAGTTAAACTTTAAATCAACTCGATTGCGCGGTAACGGTGTTGCGATGGCCGTTACCTTAGCACCGTATTTACCCACGCTATGGTAAAAATCTTCTAAGCTTTTTTCGATATTGGATAAAGAGGTTCTATCAAGGGCATCGCCTACACGTACTCCGGAAGATTTCAAGGTTTCCCTGAGTTCCTCTTCTTTAATGGTTTTGTTACCCGATAGCTCAATACTACTGATAGTTGGACGCTCAGTGACCGCAATTATCAACTTACCGTTATCACGATAAACTTGAACATCTTCGAAGTTTCCTGACTTATACAGTGCTTTAACCGCTTGGGAAATTGTAAAAGCATCCACCTCATCACCAACACGGATAGGTAGATTCAACAGTGCTGCGCCTAAGGTCACACGTTGCAACCCTTCTACCTTGATGTCTTCAACGGTAAATGAATCAGCAAACACCGAATGGGAAAATAAGCATGCTCCCATGATTAAACTGGGAGTAAATAATCTGCGTTTAGCCATTTTGTTATTATTTTTCCTTTATGCCCTATAACCTATAACAGGTTGAAGTCGTTGAGCAGCGCGACGCTCATTAAGAGTAAAATAAAAGCGCCACCGATTCTAAAACCAATTTCTTGGATCCGCTCTGGAACGGGCTTACCACTGACAAGCTCTATACAGTAATAAAGCAAGTGGCCGCCATCAAGTACTGGAAGCGGAAATAAGTTAATTAAGCCCAAATTTACACTGATAAGTGCGACAAATCCCAAAAAATAGACCAAACCATAGCTGGCACTGGCTCCTGCTCCTTTAGCGATAGAAACCGGCCCACTGAGATTATTAATAGAGATCGTACCTGTAATCAGCTTTCCTAGCGTATCAAAAGTGAGCTTTGTCAGTCCCCATGTTTTCTCAATACCTTTAGTCAATGCTGCAAAAGGACCATACTGAGTGGTCACTATGTATGACTCAGGATATCTATCTACCACGGGTGAGACACCAATATGGCCAATAAGTTGCCCATTATTGTCAGGTTTTGCCTCAGGCGTAAGTCCCACCTCGACGAAGTCACCTTGACGCTTTAAGGTGACCAATAACGTCTGTTCTGGATGAGCACGAATGATCTCTACCCATTGCTGCCAATCTGTTAAAGGTTGGCCATCTACTGCAACAAACACATCCCCAAGCTGCAATTTCGCTCGCTCTGCTGCAGAGCCAGGGGTAATTTGCGCGACCTCTAAATGCACTTTAGGGCGAAATGGTTTAAAACCAAAGCTTTCAATCGGTGAAATTTGCTTGGGGTCGAAATGCCAATCCGCTAAATCAATGTCAACTTGGCGAACCTGATTACTGGCAGGTCCAATATAAGATAAAGTCAAAGAAGATTCGCCAATGTAACCCGCTAACGCCAAGTTCACTTCCTGCCAATCTGGAGTTTGTGTTTCGCCAATAGCGATGACTTCAAACGGGGTTTCAAGTTGAGCTTGAGCGATGGGAGAATCAGCAATAACCTCTGGCACCATAGGTTTAACTGACGTTGTCCCAAGTATGAAAACTAACCAGAATGCGGCAATAGCTAAAATGAAATTCGCCGCAGGCCCAGCTGCGACGATCGCGATACGTTTCCAGACCGATTGAAAATTGAACGCTAGGTGCTTTTGATCATCTGGCACATCTTCGATACGGCTATCAAGCATTTTGACGTAGCCCCCTAACGGGATCGCTGCGAGGGTATATTCGGTTTCATCTTTCGCTGTGTAGGTATAAATAGAAGGGCCAAAACCAACAGAAAAACGCAGCACTTTGACACCGCAACGTCTTGCCACCCAAAAGTGTCCAAACTCATGTATGGTGACCAGAATACCTAAGGCGACAATAAACGCGGCGGTATTCCAGAAAAAATCTGCCATGACTATCTCTCTAGCTGGTTAATGGTCGAGGATGCTTGCTGCCTAGCTTGTTGATCAACCAACATAATATCATCTAAGGTTTGTGCGGTAGAAGTAGCTAATTTATCTAATGTCTTGGCCACAACGGTAGCAATTTGATCAAAACGAATTTGTTGCTGTAAAAAAGCCGCTACCGCAATTTCATTGGAGGCATTAAGAGCGGTGGTTGCCGCTTGGCCCGTGTAACAAGCATCTATCGCTAATTTCAAACAAGGGTAACGATTAAAATCTGGTTCAGCAAAGGTTAATTGTGCAATCTTGCTAAAATCCAAAGGCGCAACACCACTGTCAATTCGCTTTGGGTATTGCATTACATGAGCGATTGGCGTGCGCATATCGGGTAATCCCATTTGCGCTAAAACCGAGCCATCTATGTACTGGACCATTGAATGGATCACGGACTGTGGATGGATCAACACTTGGATATCGGATTTTTCTGTATTAAATAATCGCTTAGCTTCAATGTATTCCAAGCCTTTATTCATCATGGTGGCGGAATCAACTGAAATTTTCGGCCCCATTGACCAATTAGGATGAGCGATTGCAGCGGCAGGCGTAATGGCAGCAAACTCGGTTAGCGGCTTAGTTAAAAACGGGCCGCCAGAGCCCGTCAAAATTAATTGCGAAATACCGTTAGCTTTTAAATCACAATGGCCAATAGTTTGCTGACACGCTGGAGGCAAGCATTGAAAAATCGCATTATGTTCGCTGTCGACAGGCAATACCTGCGCCCCACTGCGCTCTGCGGCTTGCATAAATAAAGCCCCAGACATGACCAAGGCTTCTTTATTTGCAAGAAACACTTGCTTGCCAGCATCAACCGCAGCCAAGGTAGGCGCTAAACCAGCCGCCCCAACAATCGCAGCCATCACGGCATCTACTTCAACACTAGCAAGACAAGCCAACAGCTCTGCTTCGTCACTTAATACTTGGGTCGTATGATTAGCTAACCGCTCTCTTAGGGATTCATTAGCCTGAGGACATGACATAAACGCATAGGGCACCTGATATTGCTGACACAAGGTCGCCATTTTATCTACGTTGCGCCAAGCGCTTAACAAAGTCAGCGCTAAGGTGTCACGATTTTGCTCATACACCGATAAGGTGCTACTGCCAATTGAGCCTGTCGCCCCTAATATAGCTAACTTCTTCATCAACATTTACAACCAAGCAATATAACAAAGGGTAAAAACGGGTAACGCCGCGGTTAAGCTATCGATGCGATCAAGTACACCGCCGTGTCCCGGTAATAACCGACCACTGTCCTTAATTCCCGCTTGACGCTTAAACATACTCTCACTTAAATCACCGAGGCTTGAAGCTAAGCTGGTGAGGATCGCCGCTAACACAAACCAAACTTGTTTATCCGATGTTATTTCAAAGGCGAAAACGGCAATCAAGGCGATCACTATCGTCGTCACCAATCCCCCTACAAAACCTTCGATGGTTTTACCTGGGCTCACTTGAGGCGCTAGTTTATGTCGACCTAGTGATTTACCTGAAAAGTATGCCCCAGTGTCCGCCCCCCAGACCAGCAACATCACAAATAGCACCCACCACGCACCTTCCGTTGGATCGTGAAAGATGTTTACACCACGCAAAGTGACTAAAGCCCAAAAGAACGGCATTAAGGTCAACAAACCAAAAATAGCCTTTAGCCAAGGTTGCTGCCGCCAAAAACGGGCACTTTTAGGGTATCCCAATACCAACAACAAACAGGCTATCCACCAAATCCCACCCGCCGATAAGATACCAAAAACATAAGGGTTGAGTTCGCTAAGCCAGATCCCATCAATAGGAATAGCAATTAAAGATGCACCTAGCACAAAGCCAAATGGATACAAGATATAAGCACGTTTATCTTTGGCAACTAAACTGCCCCACTCACGTGAAGCTAACAGATAGATTGCGGCAACGAGCAAAGAAAAGAGTTTTAGTGGGAGTAAAAATATCGCGGCGATAGCCAGCGGGGCCAACACGCCGGCAGTTATAATTCGTTGTTTTAACAAAAGTTACCCTTGTTTTGATGCTTGCACTTGAGCACTTGTATGGCCAAAGCGTCGTTCCCTATTCCCGAAACTAGCCAATGCTTGAGCAAAGCTACCTTCGTCAAAATCAGGCCAAAGTGTACCAGTAAAATACAATTCTGCATATGCCAGTTGCCAGAGCAAAAAGTTACTGATTCTTTGTTCACCGCCAGTGCGTATCATCAAGTCTACGTCTGACAATGGTAATTGTTTCAATTGATTATCTAAATTTTGTTCATTGATGTCAGCTAACGTTATCTGACCAAGTTGAACCTGCTCACAAAGCTGCTGTGCCGCTTGGGCAATATGCCAACGACCACCATAATTGGCAGCAATATTGAGTACTAGACCCGTATTGTCTTTGGTCAATTGCTCAGCTTGGCTGATCTTTTCTTGAAGTCGTGTTGAAAATGCCGATAAATCACCAATGATGCGCAAACAGATATTGTTTTTGTGCAGTTTTTTTACTTCGCGGCTTAACACAGTGAAGAACAATTCCATCAAGGTGCTGACTTCACTTTGCGGACGCTTCCAATTTTCACTACTGAAAGCAAATAGGGTCAAGGTTTTAATGCCGTTCTGACTGGCAAAAGAAACACATCGACGCACTGATTTGACCCCGGCTTGGTGGCCAAAAACACGAATTTTGCCTTTCTTTTCGGCCCAACGACCATTGCCATCCATGATAATAGCGACATGTTGGGGAATAAGGTTAGACTCAGGCACTGATTACCTCTCGTAATGACAAAAAAACGCCGTGTATCAGCACGGCGTTTACATCTTTCACCCAGAGGGATTAGATTTCCATAAGTTCTTTTTCTTTTTGCGCTAAGATAGCGTCAGCTTCTTTAATCGCTGCATCCGTTAGCTTTTGCACATCATCTTCTGCTTTACGCTGCTCGTCTTCGCTGATTTCTTTTTCTTTTTCTAGCGCTTTTAAATCGCTATTAGCATCACGACGAATATTACGGATAGCAACACGACCCGCTTCAACTTCAGCTCGCACAACCTTGATCAAGTCTTTACGACGTTCTTCGGTTAATGCAGGCAGAGGAATACGGATCACCGCGCCTGCTGAGTTAGGGTTTAAACCTAAGTCAGAAGACATGATAGCTTTCTCAACCGCTTGGATCATCGCACGGTCAAATACGGTGACGGTTAAGGTACGAGAATCTTCCGTACTCACGTTACCCACTTGGTTTAATGGCGTATCAACACCGTAGTAAGAAACGGTAATATTACTTAACAGGCTAGGATGAGCACGACCTGTTCTGATTTTAGATAGTTGAGATTTAAGGGCTTCGATGCTCTTACTCATGCGCGTTTTAGCATCATCTTTAATTTCATTAATCACTGTATATTCCTTATAAAAATAGAATCGGCTAAGCGAAAGCCTAAATACTTATTCTTGTTCGGTACGAGGAGCTTGAATTACCGTGCCTTCGGTTTCACCCATCACCACACGACGCAATGCACCTGGTTTATTCATGTTGAAAACACGAATTGGCAGGCCATGATCACGTGCTAAGGTAAAGGCAGCTAGGTCCATCACTTTAAGCTCTTTTTCTAATACAGTACCATAGTCAAGCTCATCATATAAAACGGCATCTGGGTTTTTAACCGGATCTGCGTCATAGACCCCATCAACTTTTGTCGCTTTTAATACTGCATCTGCTTCGATTTCAATGCCGCGTAAACAAGCTGCTGAATCTGTGGTAAAAAATGGATTACCTGTTCCAGCTGAAAAAATCACCACACGGCCAGACTTAAGAAGACTGATAGCTTCAGCCCAGTTGTAATCGTCACAAACACCTTTTAACGGGATTGCTGACATTAAGCGCGCATTAACATAAGCACGGTGCAAGGCATCACGCATGGCTAAGCCATTCATAACGGTTGCTAACATGCCCATGTGGTCGCCCACTACTCGGTTCATTCCGGCTTTGGCTAAACCTTCGCCACGGAATAAGTTACCACCACCGATCACCAATCCAACTTGCACGCCAAGCTCAATTAATTCTTTGATCTCTTGCGCCATGCGTTCTAACACCTTGGCATCAATGCCAAAGCCTTCTTCACCCATTAGGGCTTCACCACTTAGTTTTAATAGAATTCGTCGATAGCTTGGTTTCGGATTGGTACTCATTTTCTGCGATTCCTAGTTGCAAAACAGCCGCAGCAAGGCTGCGGCTAATACTTATGATAAAAACGTAAAGCTTACTTTTTAGAAGCAGCGATTTGTGCTTCTACTTCAGCAGCAAAGTTTTCTTCTTTCTTCTCGATACCTTCACCAACTTCTAAACGCACGAAGCCAGTTACAGTGATGCCTTTCTCTTTAAGTACAGCGCCAACTGTTTTCTTAGGTTCCATGATGAAAGGCTGGCCAGTTAGAGCAACTTCGCCAGTGAATTTCTTCATGCGGCCTTCAACCATTTTCTCAGCGATTTCTTGAGGCTTACCTTCATTCATCGCGATTTCGATTTGGATAGCGCGCTCTTTAGCAACGACTTCAGCTGGAACATCTTCAGGATTGATGAATTCTGGCTTACTCGCAGCTACGTGCATTGCAATGTGCTTCAGTGAATCAACATCACCGTTGCCCGCTACAACAACACCAATGTTAGCACCGTGACTGTAAGACGCTAGCGCCTCACCTTCTAGGTATGAAACGCGACGGATGTTGATGTTTTCACCAATTTTAGTCACTAGCGCAATACGCTTTTCTTCAAATTGTGCTTGTAGCTCTTCGATAGCAACTTGAGCTGCTACAGCAGCATCTGCCACTTCGTTAGCAAACTCTAGGAAGTTTTTGTCTTTAGCAACAAAGTCTGTTTGACAGTTAACTTCAACTAGCGCAGCAACATTGCCAGCAGTTTTGATTAAGATTGCGCCTTCGGCTGCGATGTTACCTGCTTTTTTAGCAGCTTTCGCTTGGCCGTTCTTACGCATGTACTCAATTGCGCCTTCCATGTCACCATTGGTTTCTTGAAGCGCTTTTTTACAATCCATCATACCGGCGCCAGTACGGTCGCGCAGTTCTTTTACTAGGGCAGCAGTAATTGCCATTTTGAGTTTCCTCAATTTTAAAAAGAATGAAAAACAGGGGCCTTAGGGCCCCTGTTAACCAAAAAATCTGGTTTGGTTAATAAGGGCTGTTAGCCGTTATTACTCAGCAGCTTCTTCTACGAAGCCGTCTTCTTCAGCCTGTACAACGATATCTTGTTGACGACCAGCTTTTACTGCGTCAGCAGCAGAAGTTAGGTATAACTGTACCGCGCGGATAGCGTCATCGTTACCAGGAACAATGAAGTCTACGCCGTCTGGGTTAGAGTTAGTATCAACGATAGAGATCACAGGAATGCCTAGGTTGTTCGCTTCTTTGATAGCGATGTGCTCGTGGTCAGCATCGATGATGAATAGCGCATCTGGTAGACCGCCCATCTCTTTGATACCGCCTAAGCTTTTCTCTAGCTTCTCAAGTTCGCGAGAACGCATTAGCGCTTCTTTCTTGGTTAGCTTGTCAAACGTACCGTCTTCAGTCTGAGTTTCAAGATCTTTTAGACGCTTGATAGACTGACGAACTGTTTTCCAGTTAGTTAGCATACCACCTAACCAACGGTGGTTTACGTAGAACTGGTCACAGCTTACTGCAGCTTCTTTTACCGCAGCACTTGCAGCGCGCTTAGTACCAACAAAAAGGATTTTACCTTTTTTCGCAGAAACACCTGAAATGAAATCCAGTGCTTCGTTGAACATAGGTACAGTTTGCTCAAGGTTGATGATGTGAACTTTGTTACGAGCGCCGAAGATGAAAGGCTTCATCTTAGGGTTCCAGTAACGAGTTTGGTGACCGAAGTGCACACCTGCTTTTAGCATTTCGCGCATTGATACATTAGCCATGTTTAATTCCTCTTGGGGTTAGGCCTCCACACATCCCATAATCTCGACCCAAATAGGCACCCCGAGACATGTGTCGATGTGTGTGTGTTGTTTAAATTAAGTTTGTCGGGATGATCGGAGACAGTCTACTAAACGTAGTTAAGTTCTGTTTCAATGCAAATTCGTAATTTGACATTGCCAATTCCCGGCGCGCTTTATACCATACCTAAGACATAACCACAATCTGAGATGCATATTTGAGGGTAAAAACATCCTCCACACCGATCTCACAAATTAAGAGAAAATCATGACTGTAGTAATAAAAACAGCGGAACAAATTGAAAAGATGCGCGTTGCCGGTAGATTAGCAGCCGATGTTTTAAAAATGATAGAACCCTATGTAGTTAAAGGCGTGACTACCGAAGAGCTTAATCAAAAATGCCATGATTATATCGTTAATGAACAGCAAGCCATCCCTGCCCCGCTCAACTATCACGGCTACCCTAAATCTATCTGCACCTCAGTAAATGAAGTGGTTTGCCACGGCATTCCAAATCACAAGAAGTTACGCAACGGCGACATTATCAACATTGACATCACCGTAATCAAAGATGGCTATCATGGCGATACATCTAAGATGTTTGTTGTCGGTGATACGACCCCACTATCCAAAAAATTAATTCAAGTAACGCAAGAATGTCTTTATAAAGGCATCGAGTTAGTCAAGCCAGGAATTAAACTTGGCGATGTGGGCACTATCATCCAAGATCACGCCGAAACCAATGGCTTCTCAGTCGTACGCGAATATTGTGGTCACGGCATTGGTGAGACCTTTCATGAAGCGCCTCAAGTGTTGCACTACAAGAGTAAATCCGATCCTAATGCCCTGCTAGTGCTTGAGCCTGGTATGATCTTTACCATCGAGCCCATGATTAACTTAGGTAAACGCCACACTAAATTAGACAAGAAAGACGGCTGGACGGTCACAACGAAAGATGGCTCACGCTCTGCGCAATGGGAGCACACTATCTTAGTGACCGAAACCGGTTGTGAGATCCTCACCTGGCGTGACGATGAAACCATAGCGCAAGTACTTTCACACAACTAACTTTTCACCAAGCACCCTAGGAGCAGTTGATGCTGGCCACTGAAACCCATACGTTTGAAAGTTTGGCTCTAAAAGATGTAAAAGCCTCGATGGCTGCGTTCAATGAACGCCAGGCCGAACGTTTTAGCCAAATGGATGATATCAGTGAGTTAGTCACGCAACGCTCCGACTTCGTCGACCAGCTATTGATACAACTGTGGCAAACTGACCTCGCTAACGCACCAGATAGCCTAAGTTTGGTAGCCGTTGGCGGCTATGGCCGAGGTGAGCTGCACCCTAGGTCAGACATTGACTTATTGATCTTGTCGAGCCAAGCTCTCGATCCACAAACCGAGCAAAAAGTGGGTGAATTTATTACCTTTCTTTGGGATCTCAAGTTAGAAATTGGCCACAGTGTGCGCACCATTGATGACTGTATCAAGCTGGGCCTAGAAGACATTACCATTGCCACTAATTTGATTGAGAGTCGATTGATTTGTGGCAATCAAGACAGCTTTACTGAACTAAAAAGACAATTACATCAACCAAATTTTTGGCCTTCCAAAGCCTTCTTCAGCGCCAAACGAGAAGAGCAGCGCAAACGGCATTTAAATTATCGCGATAATGGCTACAGCTTAGAGCCAGACATAAAAAGTAACCCCGGTGGACTGCGCGATCTCCACACCCTTTATTGGGTTGCAAGACGCCATTTTGGCGCCGAAAACCTGCTGGAAATGACCATTGACAATTACCTAACTCAGGCCGAGTATCGCGAGCTATTGGAATGTCAGAATTTCTTATGGAAAATTCGTTTTGCGCTGCATTTAGTGACCAAACGACCCGATAACCGTTTGTTGTTTGATTATCAAACCGAGGTCGCTGAAAAACTGGGGTATATCGACCAAGGTAATGCGGGCATCGAAACCATGATGAAGCAGTTTTATCGCACCATCAGACGCGTTGCCGAGCTTAATGAAATGCTATTACAGCATTTTGACGAAGATATTTTAGGCAATGCCGACAATAACCCGATCCCGATTGATGAGCATTTTCAACTGAAGGGAGATTTGATCGTACTGATCTCGCCAGGTGAGTTCTTTCACCGCCCGGAAAGTATTTTGCAACTTTTTCTGCACATTGCAGATAACCCAAATATCAAAGGAATTTATTCGACTACCCTGCGTGAAATTCGCGAAAGTCGCCGTCGACTAACTTACTGGCTGCAGGATATTCCAGCTTGCCGAGAAAAGTTTCTTGCCTTACTTAAGCATCCCCGTGGAATGGGGTTACCCCTGACTTTGATGCATAAATATGGGGTGTTAGCCGCTTACATCCCCCAGTGGAATAAGATCTTAGGGCAAATGCAATTTGACCTGTTTCATGCGTATACCGTTGATGAGCACACCCACAGGCTGATTAAATATATCTATCATTTCCCGACGCCTGAATCTAAGGTAGACCATCCCATCTGCGGCGATCTGTTTCCTACGATCAAAAAGCCAGAATTGTTATTTTTGGCGGCAATATTTCATGACATAGCCAAGGGCCGCAAAGGCGATCATTCCGAGCTTGGCGCTATCGATGCGCTCGCTTTTTGTGAACTTCATGGTTTGAGTGCACACGATGCAAGATTGGTCGCTTGGCTGGTAAAACACCACCTAGTGATGTCCGTGACTGCGCAGCGCCGTGATATCCAAGACCCCGACGTGATCACCGAATTTGCTCGCATTGTCCAAGACGAAAAATATTTAAATTATCTTTTACTGCTGACCGTTGCCGATATTTGTGCCACCAACGATGATGTTTGGAATAGTTGGAAAGGCGCCTTACTTAAAGAGCTGTATTATCAAACCCAAAAAGCCCTTCGTCGTGGTTTGGAAAAACCCATCGATGTGCGTAGCCGCATTCGCGATCATAAACAGCAAGCATTAAACAAATTGCTCAGCCGCGCTTTCAATGCCAATCAAGTTGAAACCTTGTGGAAACGTTTTAAAGCCGATTACTTTTTGCGTCATACCCCTTCGCAAATTGCTTGGCACAGTGAATATATCATGCAACACCATGACACCGACAAACCCTTGGTATTGGTCAGTAAACGGGCTTCTCGTGGTGGCAATGAGATCTTCATATATTGTAAAGACACGCTAGATTTATTTGCTACCGTGGCTACAGAGCTATCCAATAAAAATCTCAACATTCATGATGCCACCATCATGAACAGCCGAGATGGTTTTACCTTAGATACCTTTATCGTACTTGAACCCGATGGCGAGCCTTTAGCGCTAGATCGGACCTTGGCGATTAAACCCGCTTTGGAGCAAGCTTTAAGCCAACCAGAAAAAGTGGTGCCGCGTAGCCATCGTCTATCTCGTCAGAAAAAACAATTCACCGTGAAAACCCAAGTGAACTTTTTGCCGAATAAAAACCACCGTACCATGATGGAGCTAATCGCATATGATACGCCAGGCTTATTGGCATCGATTGGTAATGTGTTCCAACAGCTTGATGTCATGCTCCATACCGCCAAAATAACCACCATAGGGGAGCAAGTGGAAGACTTTTTCATCATTACCACCGAAGATGGTCAAGCGCTTGATGAAGAGCAGCAGGAACAACTAAAACAAGCGCTCATTAATGCGCTGGCCAGTAATGCTTATTCATAGTCCTGATTGGCCGCACGGGTTGCGGCCCCGTTATCGCATTATCGCTATCAATTGATTTAAAAACCCGTACACTATGATGAGTTCTATCACTAATACTATATTGCTATGAATCCAGTGTCCGAGCTTGTTCCATTAGGTATTTTTTTTCTTACTTATCAGTTTTATGATATTTACGTTGCCACTGGCTCGCTGATGGCCGCCAGCACGTTAATGCTGATCAGCCAGTGGTTGAAATTTGGCCGGGTCGATAAGGTGAACATTATCACCTTTACGATGATCATTGTGTTTGGCTCATTAACCCTATTGCTTCAAGACGACGCCTTTATCAAATGGAAGGTGACGCTGATTTACGCCTTGTTTGCAGCCATTCTTTGGCTCGGTCATTTCATTTTTGATCACTGTTTACTAAAACAACTACTTGGTTCAGAGCTTAAACTTCCCCCCGCCATTTGGCGAAGATTAACCCATGCCTGGGCTGGATTTTTTCTTTTTTGTGCTCTGCTTAATCTTTATATTGCTTTCTATTTACCTTTATCTATTTGGGTCAACTTTAAGGTGTTTGGCCTACTTCTACTCATGCTGGTATTCATTGCCGTCACGGGTTTATATATTTACAAAAGCTTACCAACTGAAGAAAAGGAATAAAAAATGTGGTACTCAATTTATGCAACCGACGTGACTGATAGCTTAAGCCTGCGAAAACAAGCTCGTCCTGCTCACTTAGCTCGCCTAGAAAAACTAAACAGCGAAGGTCGTTTACTGGTTGCAGGTCCCTCGCCCGCGATAGACAGTGAAGATCCTGGCGATGCTGGATTCACAGGATCAGTCGTGATAGCCAAGTTTGACAGCCTAGCTGCCGCCAAAGAGTGGGCTAAAACTGATCCCTATGTTGACGCAGGTATTTACGCCAACGTAGAAGTTAAACCATTTAAACTAGTACTACCTTAACCGTCTCAAGGTAATCAAACTTAACCCAAGAGGAAGCACTCGGTGAGCCTTCCTCTTAACTCTCTAGCTTCACTCTCCGGCACTTTTTACCTTCCCTTGTTAATGCTCATTTTGTCGCCACTATTGACAACGATCACAATTAAAAACATTAAATATATTATTTCCTCAATCATGACTATGGTTAAAACTCAATTAACAAAAAAGTCAATAGGAAGTAATATAATGAAAATTAAAACACTCATTGCTGCATCTCTGCTTTCTTTATCTGCTATGTCTCAAGTGGTAACGGCAGCTGAAACAGCCGAAACCCAAAAGCAAGTTGAGCAAGTTGAAAGCCAGCAAGTGGTGATAAATATCAATAGCGCTACTGAAGAAGAGCTCACTAAAATAAAAGGGGTTGGCAATAAAAAATCCAAAGCCATCATTGCCTATCGCGAAAAAATAGGCCAATTTGAATCTGTAGAGCAACTGACTGAAGTAGAGGGAATAGGCCAAGGGATATTAGACAATAATAAGGGAATGTTGGCCGTTAAATAATCTACTTAGCCTTATTGCTGGTTAATGGACCAGCCAATCAATATCGGATGAATAAGTAGCAAAACTTCGTTTTCTGAGATGAAAACGCAGAGCGTATAGGGACATATTCACCACGTTTGCGGATTATTCATCCGATATAGCTTATCCAAAGCTCAGGTTAGTTAGCCATGTTGTCACTGATGGTGAGCGTGATACCGTCAGTGACATTATTAGCCGCCGCGGCTTGAAAATGTAGCGTCATTGGCAGATTCAGTGCTTGCTCATACTGCTCATAGCGATGATCGGTTAACAACCCCAACCCTAAATCACTGTGATAATCATAGCTCGCATCTTGCATAGTTAGCTGCTTAACCTTAACCCCTGCGTTGCTGTAAATCATTTTTCTCGATGTTGAATTAATCTGTAGTTGCATTAACTGTAACGGAAATTGTAGCGACATTGCCTGACATTGCTGATTTAAATAGCTAAGCATTTGACTCGGAGATTTTAAACGATACTGTTGCTGACTAAGGTAGTGACGGTAACTGTCGTTGAGCAAACTTTTTAGCATGGCTAAACTCACCACCACATCGGGATCGAGTGGCTCTCCCCCTGCTACAAATAAGCTTAATTCGTGCTCCGATAATTCAAAATAGATCATCATCATAAATGCACTTTCACCCGAGACCATAAACTGCAAATTGCCATTACTGAACTCAGCATCACCCTTTAGCTCTTTTAATAGTAAAGTGGCCGCTTGATCATCGCGACGAAAGTAAGACATATGCGACTTAAGCTCAGCTTCAACACCTAAAGCGTAACTGTGCTGTTCGAACCCACTCTTGCGTGGTTTAAGCTCGGTCAATATGGTTTGTTCAAGTGAATGCCAACTTTGTAATGGCTTAATGAAATAATCTCTTGCGCCATTGGCAAGCGCTTCGGTGATGGCCGCCATATTAGCCGCAGCGGAAATAACAATGATGGGGGTTTGTTTTTGTAACCCTAAGATAGCCTTAATTACTTGCTGGCCATCCATGATCGGCATTTGCAAGTCACAAAGAACCAGATCAGGCGCCAAATCATTGATCAGCTTTAAGCCATCTTCACCGTTATCCGCTTGGCCAACCAAGCCGCCTCGGTGCTGCAAAAATTGTACTAATTGATGGCGAAAGACGGCCTCATCTTCGATCACAACAAAAGTAAAAGCTGCAAAACACGGCTCGCAATTACTCATCCATAAACTCTTCTAGCTCTTCGTCAGAGAGGGCTGGACCTATCGGATCGACATAGCCTTCACCATGAACACGAAAGTTCACATTTTGAATATAGGCATCACGGACAAAAATATAGGGGTCGAGTGATTGCTCAATCAGGCGATCACTGTCTAACAACTTAGAGCGTTTATAAATGGAATCAGCTCCCCACCGCAGCAACACCTCAAAATAACTTAGTTCAGTGTACGGAAAGTACAGTTTATCAACGATGTCTCCCACTAATTCACGGGTGGTGGTTGGGCCATACAAGGGCACCATCAAAAAAGCGCCATGCCCTATCCCCACGTTACTCATTACGGCTTGAAATTCGGCTCTATTGCGCTCTAGTCCACCATAACTGGCCACATCGAATAAACCAGCAAGACCAAAAGTGGAATTCACCGCGAAGCGCACTGCGCTCGCCAAAGATGATTCGAGATCCAACATTAATAAGTGGTTTACAGCGCTGGAAGGCTCGTCAAAATTGAGTACGAAATTATTTACAGCCTCACGGCCGCCATTAGGGATCGTGTTGACGTAGGCTTTGGTGACCGGTAGGTAAATACTTTGATCAACTCGATAGTTAAAGTCCCAAAACGAGCGGTTTAACCCTTCAAACGGATCACTGACGTGAAGCTCTGAGGTAGTTTTAGAAGCATAGGCAGGGTTGGCTAAGCAAAGCAAAGCCAAACCAATTAAGGTCCAAAATTTAGCGAATTTAAGCCCCATTTTTCTACCTTAAGCCATTAACGTATGAATCATATTAAATGTAGCAAAACCAATTTAATATTACATCTTTACATCAATATTGATTGGAATAAGGCTCTGCTCACCCGCTTTCACAACCTGACTTTGCCCTTCCCACTCACCGCTTGCCGCAGACACATTTTCATCGACCGAAACACGCGCTTTGATGATGAATTCACTTTGTTGACTCAGCTTAAGCTCAGGCACCATGGCGTCAGCATCGGATAAAGTTAACGAGACAGGGAAACTGCCAAGGGGTATTTTTTTCGCAGCTAAAGGCATTTTAGGCCCGTTAACCATTTGCGCAAACACAAACAAATAGCCCTTCTCAGGTAACGTTACTTGCTCACCAATGCTCACAGACACTTGATAAACTGCTGTTTGTTCTTCATTTGTTGGTGCTTGGTCATCGCCTCCAGCTAGTTGCTGCTCGGCGTAAGCTATGCTGCTTTGCACCATGTTATAACGCTCAGTATTGGGCTCAAGATGTACTAACATCTTTTGCCAGCGCGTTATCGCAGTGGCAAAGTCATTTTGTTGCAATGCCATAAATGCATAAACCGATAAGGCTTGTAAGTTATTAGGCTCCAATCCCACCGTAGCGACAATCAAGTTTTCTGCTTGTTTAACTTTTAGTGGGTCTTCGGTCTGCAACAAGGCTTGAGCGTAAGCGACTCTCACCGCACTGTCCGTTGGTGCTAAGCCATAAGCTTGACGTAGCGCATCTTCTGCCATCTGCGCATCACGTAAAGCAAAAGACAAGCGACCTAGCATTAACCAACCTTGGCTGTCGCTAGGTTGATTTGCCAAATGGGTGCGCAGAGCTAATACAAAATCATCCACTTCTTGTTTTGACGGTGGCTGACCGTTGGCCATGGTCATCTTTTGCTGTAACTCTTCATAATTGGCCATTACCGATTGCCAATGATTGACCTGCGCACTGGCACCATATTGTAAGTAAAGGCCGAAACACAAAGCAAAAAACAAAATGATGCCCGGGGCGATGATAATAGCTAAGTTGACTTGTTTGGTTTCTTGCTTGGTTTCAACAACATCCTCAAGCAGGTTTTTTTGCAGCTCAGTTAACACTTCATCTTGTTGCTGGATCAAACCTTGGTCTACGTCTTGCTCTATCTCTTTAACCCGACCTTGATATAGGGTTTTGTTTAAGCTATCTCGATCTTCTTCATCTACCTGACGATTCTTTAGCGCAGGTATGATTAAAGATAAGCTAGCTATGGCTAACAACAATATACATAACAGCCAAAATAGCAGCATTAGTCTTTATCTCCATTTAAAATACGCGCTAGCTTCGCTTTTTCAGCCGCATCCATGTCGGCAACTGAATCCGCCTTATTTGCAACTCGGGTTTTATGCCATAACACCACTAAGCCACCAAAAACAAAGAACAAAGGTCCTAACCAAAGAAAAATCGTCGCCGGCGTCATAGGGGGATCATAAGTAACAAAATTGCCAAACCGCGCCGCCATGTAATCGACGACTTGATCACGGTCTTTTCCTTCTTTAACCAGCTCATACGCTTTTTGTCGTAAGTCTTGTGCCAGTGGTGCGTTAGAATCAGCAATATTTTGGTTTTGACACTTAGGGCAGCGCAATTCCTTGGTTAACTGTTTGAATAATACCTCTTGCTCTTTGGTATCGAATTCATACACCTGAATAGCCGCTAAACTGGCGGTGCTCAGCAGTGAAGCGAACAATAAAATGACCAGACGCATTTACTTCAGCTCCTTGAACAGTGGCAATAATGTTTGTTGCCATACTTGATCGTTAACATCACCCACATGGCGATACTGGATCACGCCTTGGCTGTCGATAAGGTAGGTTTCTGGTGCACCATACACCCCCAAATCTAATCCCAACATGCCGTCTTTGTCATATAAACTGACTTGGTAAGGATCGCCAAGCTGCTCTAACCAGCGGATCGCCTTTTCACGATCATCTTTGTAGTTCAGACCTACGATATAAATGCCGTCAGCCGCTAACTTATTTAAATAAGTATGTTCGGCATAACAAGTGGGACACCAAGTTGCCCACACATTTAACAGCATGGGCTTCCCTTTAAATATGGAGGCATCATGCTGAATATCTTGCTGATAGAGATCCTGCAAGGTAAATGTCGGTACCGGTTGACCAATTAGCGCGGACTCTAATTTAGAAGGGTCGGAATAGAGCCCTTTAAACAAAAATACCACAGCAACTAAAAACGCCATTAAGGGTAACAGTAATACCCACAACTTAGACTTTTGCTGCATGTTGCGCTCCTTTTGAAGCAAAGCGATAACGTTTATCCAACATCATCAACACCCCACCAAATGACATAATCAGCGCACCGAACCAAATCCAGCGAATGAAGGGTTTGTAGTAAATGCGTAATGCCCATGCGCCATTATCTAACTGTTCACCTAACGCAGCATACAAATCACGTGTAAAGCCAGCATCAATGGCCGCCTCTGTCATCACATTACGCTGCACGCGATAGAAACGCTTTTCAGCACGCATGGTCGTCACATAACGGTCATCTTGTTCAACACGTAGCACACCGGTATGGCCGTCAAAGTTAGGGCCTTTCAGCTCTTCTACCCCTTCAAAGGTAAAGCGATAGTGCTCAAATTCAATTTGATCGCCCGGCACCATACGCACGTCACGCTCGATGCTGAAATTTTGCGTCATGGTGATACCTATCACCATCACGGCAAAGCCAATGTGACCTAATATCATCGCCCAATGGCTAACACTAAGCTTAACTAATCCAGTGATAAAAGTATTACGGTGAGTTGCTCGCAACCAAGTTTCTTGCAACGAGGTCACAATAACCCAAGCCCCTAAGAAACAGCCCAGTATAGATAACCAAGTTAGCGCGGGGGCAAAACTATATAGGTACAACGCGGTCACGCCGATGGCAACCAACAAGCTTATTAGCAATGGCTGTAGCAAATCACCAGCTTGCTGTTTCTTCCAACGCACAAGAGGCCCAATTCCGAGCAACACCATAAATGGCACGATCAACACGGTAAATATGCGATTAAAGAAAGGCTCTCCAATTGAGATACTGCCTAAACCAATTTCTTTGTGAACCAAAGGCAATAAGGTACCCAATAGCACGACAATCAATGCCGCAACCAACAAGATATTGTTACTGAGAAGGAAAGACTCTCGTGACAATAGTGTATAGGTACCGCGACTTTTAACCGCATTCGCTTTCAAAGCATACAGCAGCAACGAGCCGCCAATCACCATGATCAAAAAGCCAAGAATAAACAGGCCTCGCTCAGGATCACTGGCAAAAGCATGTACCGAAACCAGTACCCCAGAGCGCACCAAGAAAGTACCTAGCAAACTCAGTGAAAAAGCAGAGATAGCGAGTAATACCGTCCAGGCTTTAAATACGCCGCGCTTTTCAGACACCGCCAAGGAATGGATCAACGCCGTGCCCACTAACCAAGGCATAAAAGAAGCATTTTCAACCGGATCCCAAAACCACCAGCCACCCCAGCCAAGCTCGTAGTATGCCCACCAGCTACCCAGCGCAATCCCTGCGGTTAAAAACACCCAAGCGGCCATGGTCCATGGTCTTGACCAACGCGCCCAAGCCGAATCCAAGCGCCCTTGCATGAGTGAGGCAATAGCAAAAGCAAACGCAACCGAGAACCCAACATACCCCATATAAAGCATAGGAGGATGTAAGATTAAGCCAATATCTTGCAGTAATGGATTTAAATCACGACCATCGACGGGGAAATAAGGCAAGGTGCGCTCAAATGGGTTAGAAGTCATGATCACAAAGAGATAGAACCCCATCCCTAACATCCCCATAACTGCAAGAACACGAGCAACCGACTCCAGTGGCAAATTCTTACTCAGTAACGCAACCGCAGCCGTCCAACCCGCTAGGATCAGCATCCAAAGCAACAGCGACCCTTCATGGGAGCCCCACACCGCCGAAATACGATAGTGCAAAGGTAACTCTGAGTTAGAATGAGAGGCCACATAAGCCACGGAGAAATCATTAACTATGAAGGCATAGGTTAGGCAAGCATATGACAGCGCGACAAATAAAAACTGACAAACAGCTAACGTACGTGCACTATTCATTAGCCCCGAATGGCCTGTATGCGCTCCCCACAATGGGTAAAAGCTCAGTAACACCGATAAGCCAAAAGCAATGATTAAAGTAAACTGACCTAATTCAGGGATCATTTGTTACCACCTTGCAACTGAGCTTCAGTGTATTCGGGCTTAAAGTGTTCTATTCCCTTTAAGGATTCCGCAATTTCAGGTGGCATATATTCTTCATCGTGCTTGGCCAAGACTTCAGAGGCGCTAACGGTGTGAGAGTCTTTCAGTACCCCCATGGCGACAATACCTTGTCCTTCACGAAATAGATCCGGCAAAATACCGTCAAACTCTACGGTAACAAAATCACCGCCGGCATCATAAAGCTGAAAGCTCACTTTTAAACTATCTTGATCCCGTTTTACCGAGCCTGGCAGTACCATGCCACCAATTCGCAAACGCTGACCCACTTCAGGTTTGGTTAAGTTCTTACCTTTACCCTGAACTAATTCGGAGGGAGTGTAAAAAAGATCGATGTTTTGCGACAAGGCATAAAGCACTAAGCCCACCGCGCAGCCCAAACCTAAAACAATGGCTAAAATGGCGGCAAGACGTTTCTTGCGTCTCGGGTTCATAACGTATTCTCCATACTACGGGCAGCTTTTATGCGCTGGTTACGTTCAATATTGCTGCGGACTTGCGCCAATATCCGGCGGCGCTTTAATCGGGTATCCAAGATAATCCAAACTAAGCTTACTAAGCTGACACCAAATGCAAGCCACACATAAAAGCCATAGCCACCCATGGCTAGAAAATCACTCAGGCTGGTAAATTCCATTATTTCTCCTGCATTACTAGTGCTTTAACCCAAGGACGGTGGCACTCTCTTTGTAAGATTTCATTGCGAAAACGCATCAACATTAAGGCGCCAAAAAAGGCCTTAAACGCTAATAGCATAATTAGCAGAGGCCACAGCATCGACGGGTCGATAGACGGTTTGGCAAACTTGGTAATAGTGGCGCCTTGGTGCAAGGTGTTCCACCACTCAACCGAATAATGAATAATTGGAATGTTCACAACGCCAACTAAGGTCAAAATACCGGCCGCGCGTCCCGCTAATACTTTATCAGAAAAGGCGTTATATAATGCGATGACACCAAGATATAAAAACAACAGGATAAGTTCTGAGGTCAATCTTGCATCCCATACCCACCAAGCACCCCACATAGGCTTGCCCCATGCCGCTCCGGTAAACAAGGCTATAAACGTAAATACAGCGCCCACTGGCGCCATGGCGGCAACAGCCATATCGGCAAGACGAATTTGCCATACCAAGCCAATAAAGGCGGCAATGGCCATGCTGGTGTATGCCCCCATCGACATAATGGCAGCAGGTACATGAATGTAAATAATGCGAAAGCTATCCCCTTGCTGATAGTCAGCCGGCGCAAACGCCAGTCCCCACACCAAACCAATAGCAAATGAAATTGAACAAACCGCAACAAACCAAGGAACGAGTTTTCCCGCTAACTCATAGCTTGCTTGGGCTTTAGCATAAGGGTGTAACCACTTCCACATATTCAATAGTCTCTTATTATAGTATTGGGCCAACCTTGCCCATTTCTTATTAAAAACAACATACCCAGTTAGTGATATCTGCTTGGGCACTTTCCATGCTTATGATTTATGTCAAAGTATGGATTTAACTCACACTCACCCTTAGCGCAGCAGCCACTGCAAACGGCGCCAAGGTAATCGAGGCAACCGACATCGCAGCCAAAATAGCCAGCGGGCCAACATAGGATTGGTTGAAGCTGGCGGCGTCGATGGCCATCGTTGAAAATATCAATACAGGAATACACAAGGGCAGCATGATCAAACTTAAAATAATGCCCCCTTTACGCAACCCTACCGTCAGCGCCACGCCAATAGCGCCGATAAAACTGAGCACCGGCGTACCGATTAACAAGGTCAGTAACACCGCCCAATAAGTATTCAAATCCAACGACAATAAAACCGCAATTAAAGGCGAAATCAAAATAATGGGTAACCCCGTCAAAAGCCAGTGTGCGATCATTTTGGCCGTCACTAAAAGTGGCAATGGATATGGGCTCAGCATTAATTGCTCTAGCCCTCCATCGCTAAAGTCATCTTTAAATAAGCGCTCTAACGACAGCAAAGAAGCTAATAAAGCCGCCACCCAAATAATGCCCGGTGCAATTCGCATCAGTAGCTGTGGCTCAGGGCCAACTCCTAATGGGAACAAGGTGATCACTATGATGAAAAACCACAACGGATTAAACACATCAGCAATACGACGAAATGCCGTTAACAGTTCACGTCTTAATACCTGATAGAATGCATTACTCATAGCATGTCCCCAGCGTACATACGATCGAGTTCTGGTTTCACCATGGTGAGCTTAGAAAAGGCGGCCGAGCAAAGATTTAAGTCTTGGTGTGTGGTTAATAAGATCATGCCACCTTGCTTTGCATGTTCAACAAACAATTGCTCAAGTACCTTAACCCCACTTTTATCAATTGCGGTAAAAGGTTCATCCAAAATCCATAATTTAGCAGTTGATATCCACAGCCTAGCGAGAGCAACTCGACGCTGTTGCCCCGCAGAAAGCTGTGCAGCGGGAATATCTTCTAAGCCAACGAGACCAACTTGAGTCAAGACCGCGTATAAATCCCCTTGAAAATCGGGCTCAAACATTTGCTGGTAAAAATACAGATTTTCAAAGGCACTTAATTCAGGTTTAACACCACTGTGGTGACCCAGATAGAGCAGATCTTGCTGGTAAGTTTCACGATCATCAGCAATGGCTTGACCCTGCCAAAAAACCTGACCATGATAAGGTGTCATAAGGCCAACTAACAATCGGAATAAACTGGTTTTGCCTACTCCGTTAGGACCTTCTACTTGAATGATTTGGCCTGGCTCAACAGTCAGGTTTAGGCCTTCAAATAATAACCTGTCTTCTCTCACGCAACTGAGGGACTTTGCTTCCAGCATGGGTTACGCACTATGATGATAATTGGTTGCGGATAATAGCATACAATATGCAACGGATTAACCTGTGTTGGTGCTGTTTTCCTTTGGTTTTACCGAGATTTCACTTCAGGATTGATGATGGTTCAAAAAATAAACCACACAAGTAATCAGGTTAACTCCAGCCTGTCGCCATCAGCTAAAGCCGCAACATCAGCGCCTGATAAATTGTCGCTCACTGAATCAGGCCGCCCTAATGAAACCTTGCCCTTAAACCAAGCTGGGATAGCACCAATACGCCCACACTCAAGTTTGGCAGGCCAATTAAGCCATTTAATGCAACGGATTATTTCATTGGATCCCCATTCGGCGCGACAAATACAGCAGCTGTTAAGCCAATTGTTACCGACCACGCCTGCGCAAATGTTAACCTTGCTCAGCCAGCTACTTGTCCATCCTAAGCACAAGTTTCAAGGCGTAGTGCTGCTCTGGCTCAGTCTAAAAAAACAACAAAAGTTAGATCCAGATCTAAGCACTGAGCTGGGTCACTTAGTTGAAAAGATGCAGTTAAAACAAGTTGATCAAAGCAATCAACAGATTTGGCTATTACAGCTGCCTTGGTTGGTTGAGCAGCAATTAAAGCCTTTGCAGCTCAAATTAGTTAAGCCCAAAACCAAACAAGGCAAACGTAAGTGGCAATTGAAACTCAAACTACCGACCAAGCACAGCGAAATCTTAGCCGACTGCTGGCTAGATGACACCGAGATAGATTTAAAAATCTATTGTGATAACGCGCGCGACCTTGAACAAGTTGATCAGCATTCTCCCCTATTGATCAAACAATTGAATCAAGCGGGATTTAATACCTCTTGCCAACATTTTATGGGGCAAGTAACCACGGATTTAGTGGCCGAGTTTGATGATAATTCGCCGCATTTAGACATTCTAGTGTGAAAACACAAGCAAATGATGGAGCCATTGATATGATGAAAAAGTCCATTTCCATTAGCTACCGAGATAGCAAACGTGCCCCCATCATAGACCGAAAAGCATCGGGCTCAGAGGCCGAACAGCTTAATCAAGCAGCCCAAGAAGCGGGGATATTATTACACCAAGATGAACATTTATTAAGTTTGCTAGAAAGCTTAGAAGAAGGGGAAGAAATACCGGAGTCGCTCTACGTATTGATTGCCGAACTGATTAGTTTTTCATATTTGCTACAGGGAAAGTTCCCCGATCACTGGCAGTCGGATACCAAACCTATCAAGCTTGAAATATAGCAGCCCCAAACTTTGGGGCTAAATCGAGTATTATTTTGCCTTACCGTGTAGACGAATCAATAATTCGGCCTCGGCTTTTGGCAACTCACATTCATGCATTAACTCTTCAAGACCCGCACCAAGCGCCACCATTTTAACAGCTCGGCTGTATAGTTTGTTCTCGGGTGCTAAATCAACTATTTCTTGTTGCTTTTCAATTGAGTCTTTAAGTTCACGTTGCAAACCTTGAAAACGTTTGCCGAGGCCAACCGAGCCGGCATGTAATTCTACTATTTGCTTATTTAAGCTTTCTTTTGACTTATCAAGATCTTTAACAACTTTCTGCAAGGCTAAGATTTTTCTCGCTTGTTTTTTAGTTGCCAGAAAAGAGAAGGCTAATGCAATTAAAGATAACAATAAGGCAAGCCCACTAAGGCTTGCCACTACGATAGGGTCTAGCATGTCTTACAGTGCACTCATTTCGTCCCATTCTTCATCGCTTAGCAACTTATTCAGATCAACCAAAATTAATAGCTGACCATCGCGGTTGCTCACGCCTTGAATAAATTTAGCACTCTCTTCTGTGCCAACATTTGGCGCGGTATCAATTTCAGAGGCTCTGAGGTAAACCACTTCAGCCACGCTATCGACCATAATGCCGATCACTTGTTTTTCGGCTTCAATGATCACGATACGCGAGTTGTCACTCACTTCAGAAGGACATAAACCAAAGCGTGAACGTGTATCGATGACGGTAACCACATTACCACGAAGATTAATGATACCCAGTACATAATCAGGAGCGCCCGGAACCGGAGCAATTTCGGTGTAACGTAACACCTCTTGTACCTGCATTACATTAATGCCGTAAGTTTCATTCTCTAACTGAAACGTGACCCATTGTAATACTTCATCTTCAGATACACTTTCAGCTACATTTCGTTGTTCACTCATCCGCTTTCCCTCTAACCTAGAATATCGTTACCTAACATAAAATTAGCACGACACTGATAATAATGATGTAAAAACTCATCCGTTATACAAAATATTTGATAAAAAACCGTTTAGACGCCTTCTATGTTCACACCGCGCGATAATAACTTCACTAATTCACTGACATGCAGCAAAGCGCACATCTTCTTTTTAACCATGCCGGCGAGCCAAGGCCGTTTACCCTCTTGATTGCGCCACTTAACCTGATCTTTGGTTAGTTTTTCTGTGCCTATTAAATTACAGCAACTTAACCCCCACTGAGTATCCCCCAATAAGATAAGATACTTATAATCAACCTCATCCGGAGCGTTGTCGGTCATCACCCATTTTGCTGTGTCGACAACATTCAGCTTTTTCTCGCGCTGGGTCATGATCCCTGAAAACCAAGGCGGCTTACCAAAGATACTGGTGACGTTATCGATTTTGTGGATCCCTCCCAACTCCGTCAACAGCACAGCAAAAGATATGCCTGCAACTTCAAAAAATAGTGCTTGAAACTCATCTTCTGGCTCAATATTTCGCCAACCCGATTGCATGTTGGGCGGTACAGCTTCTTGAGTCGCGACTTGGGTTGCTATCTCTTCCTCTTGTACCTCAATTACCTCAGGCTCAGGCTCAGCAAAGACAAGTTCATCGGGTAATACTGCACCAATAGAAACTAAGCTACCTAGCTGGTCATCCACTTCTTCCAGTAATGAATCAACGGATAATGAAGGCAATGGCTCAGCCTGAATGAGCGGCTGCAGTTCAGGCTCAGCTGGCTTAGCCACATTATCAAGCAATCGCTGAATATGTGCTTCTGAGCGAGCTCCAGGGGCGGCATGCCTAGCAACATCGACCGGGCTAGGCGCTAGATAAGTAGTGGCAACAGTGCTAGTCGGTTCGACTTGGGATGGCAACGCCGAAGACGGAAAACCAGCCTCAGGGGCAGTATCAGAAGCGGAGTTGGATTCTGTTTTAGGCTCATCCAATAGCGCAGCAAAATAGCGCTCCATTGCATCTTCATTGGGCAAACGACTCATCTTTTTAGCCTAGTTCCTTTCATTCATAGAGCATCATCTCAATTGTTATGACAAAACGCCAGTCAAGCACTGCTAGCGCAGCAAATACTCATCCGAACTACTTTGCTTGTTCTTTGTTTTCTAATTGTTGTAAATGGTTAAGTAAGGTTTCATAGGCAAAAACCCCTCGGCAATTACGTGAATAAGCCGATGGCGGTATGTGTTTTAAACTTGCGTCTCTGAATTTAGTATCAATCGGGATCACCGAATTCCAAGCATCGGTTGGATGCTTATCTTTGATTGCTTGTAAGGTGCTTAACGACGCCTTAGTTCGCTTATCAAACATGGTCGGGATAACACAATATTTGAATGGTTTTGGTCTTGAACGCTGCATAATATTAAAGGTACGGATCATGCGTTCAAGCCCTTTCAATGCAAGAAACTCTGTTTGCACCGGCACCAAGATACGACTACACGCGGCAAGCGCATTAACCATCATCACACCTAATACGGGAGGACAATCAATTAACACATAGTCATAATCATTCTTAACCTGATCTAAGGCGCGTTTTAAAAATAACCCCATGCCTTCTCGATTCCCCAGCACCCTGTCTAAGGTAGCTAAGGCCATATTGGCGGGAATAATATCTAAACCTTCAAATGGCGTTTTTAAGGTATAACGTAGTACGGCCTCTCTGCTGGGTGAAGGTGTTTGAAATAATTCATACAGAGTGCCGTCGATTAAATCTGAGTCATAACCGAGATAACTGGTCAATGATGCATGAGGGTCGGTATCAATCAGTAATACCCTATGACCTCGCTCCGCTAGTAAACCAGCAAGTGAGATCACAGTTGTGGTTTTACCTACACCACCCTTTTGATTTGCAACTGTCCAAACGATCAAAGTGCTATTCCTGTCTTGTGGTAATTCGTAAGCCGCCGTTGGGCAGCTCAACCTCGATTATTTTACTCTCTTCGCTGTTATCGGCCGCTTCTTCTGAAAGTATAGGTTCATCAGTCGCTTCAGGAGGAGTTTCGGCTGCAAAAATCACATCTTGTGGCACTGGCTCGTAGGCATATTTTGACAAAGCGATAACCACGCGGCGATTTTTCCGGCGTCCTTCTTCCGTAGTATTGCTGGCAACGGGGTAATACTCGCCATACCCTTCCACAGCTAACCTTGCTGGATTAACCCCATCAGCTTCAAGCAAACGTAATATACTGGTGGCGCGCGATACAGACAGTTCCCAATTTGAAGTAAACACTTCGGTATTAATGCCTTGGTCGTCGGTGTAACCTCTTACTCGAAGGTAATTACTCACCGGTGTTAAGATGGCTGCAATCCGGCTGATTAACTCTCTGGATGCCAATGACACTTGTGCGCTACCACTTGGAAAAATCAAGCCACTGCTAATGTCTATGGTTAACCAATCACCATCTAAGGTGACACTCGCCTGACCATTTTCCAACTCTTTTAACAAACTCTCATTTAATTCCGTTTCAAGCGAGGTTAAAGGAGCCCCCAACTTGTTGCGGTCTAAGTTAGATAAGTCCTGTCCACCATCGACGACCGAGCCGGCATCTTCAAGTAATCCAGCGCCTTGTTCTTGGATTATTTCATCGGCTTCATTATCCAAAATACCTTCGGTATCTGAAACGTCTACATGCTTGGAAAACTCTTTAGTCGCCGTGTAGAAGTTCTCGATAACAACCTTGTACTTATCTTCATTTACCGAGGCCGCTGCATAAAGAACAACAAACAGAGCAAACATTAAGGTCATATAATCTGCATAGGAAACCAACCAACGTTCGGTATGATTGTGCTCTGGAATATGTTTTTTCTTTGCGCGCCTAGCCATGATTAATGGCTCTCAGTAGCAAAAGACTCTAGACGTCGTTCAATGACAAGGGAGTTTTCTCCATTGACGATAGCAACGAGCCCCTCAATCGTCATTTCATAATAAAGGGTTTGTTTGTAGTTAAGTGCACGCAACTTATGGCAAATAGGCAAAAAAACAAAGTTGGCAAAGCCCACACCGTAAATAGTTGCAACAAAGGCAGCGGCAATACCTCGTCCTAATACACTAGGATCATCAATATGAGACATGGCTTGAATCAATCCCAACACCGCCCCTATGATGCCTACCGTTGGGCTATAGCCGCCCATGGCTTCATAAACCTTAGCGCTGCGCTCGTAATATTCTTGTTTTAGATCGACTTCTTGCTCTAGAACACTGCGTAAGGTGATGGCGTCAACGCCATCGACTATCATCGACAATCCCTTACTGGTAAATCGATCCAGCTTTTTATCATCTATAGCAGCTTCGAGCGCCAAAAAGCCTTGGGTACGCGCGGTGCTCGCCCATTGCTTTAACTTCGCCATTTGTCCCTTTACCGGTAATACAGGCGGCGTAATTAGTTGAGGAAGCAGGCGTATCGCATGGCTAAATTGATCCGCCGTTGATTGGAACAAGACGGCGCCAATGGTTCCACCAAAAACGATCACAAAAGCAGCCAAGTTGAGGAGAAATGAAAGTGATCCGCCAGTGATCGACTCTGCGATGATAAGTGAGGCGAATGCCAAAAATAGACCAAACAACCCCAAAATATCCATTAGGTAAATTCCGTCATTATCCTAGCTGCCACCCGATCAAGAGGCAAAGATTCAGATGCAATGCCCTCTTTTGCGACCGCTTGCGGCATACCATAAACAACACAAGACTTTTCGTCCTGAGCCCAAATCGTTGCGCCCATGTTTTTCAACATGCGTCCGCCATCACGCCCGTCGGCCCCCATACCCGTTAACACAATCGCTAGTACTTTGCTTTGGTAAAGTTTTGCTAACGAGGCAAAGGTAATATCAACACAAGGCTTGTAATTCACCTTGTCATTGCCTTCCACAATGCGAATTCGTGCACTAGCACCTCGGCCTTCGACTAACATCTGCTTACCACCAGGGGCTAGATAGGCCTGCCCTTTAACGATGGGATCACCGTCTTGCGCCTCTTTGACTTTGATTTTACAAAGCGAGTTTAATCGAGCCGCAAAAGCCGCGGTAAATGTCGCAGGCATATGTTGGATCAATAAAATGGGCAAAGGGAAGTTTGCCGGTAGCTCAGTCAACACGGTCTGAAGTGCCACTGGGCCACCCGTTGACGTGCCGATAGTAAGGATATCGTAACTTTTACCGGTACGCTTAAAATGACTCGCAGGTGCAGCAGTAGGCTTAACTGGCGCGGTTGACGCTGAGGTGACAGCGCGAGCAGTCGGACTAGGGCGAACTGGAGCTCTTTCCAATGTCGGCCTTGCAGCTGATGTGCTCTGGCCCAAGGGCGCTTTCGCGATGGATGGACGCGGGCTAAAAACACGACGACGCGCAATCGCTTTAACACGTTGCTGCAACGTCTTAGTCGCTTCATCTTTGTCGCGAGCTATGTCTTCAAATTTCTTTGGTAAGAAATCCAATGCTCCCGCCTCAAGGGCTTCTAATGTTGCCGTTGCCCCTTGATGCGTTAACGAAGAGAACATTAAAATTGGCGTTGGCGTCGTAGCCATTATTTCGCGCACAGCTGAAATGCCATCTAAAACAGGCATTTCAATATCCATGGTGATCACATCGGGTCGAAGGCGCTGCGTCATTTCAACAGCTTCTTTGCCATTTTTGGCGGTATCGATTACCTCAAGTAATGGATCTTGGTTAATTATTTCACTTACTCGTCTTCGAAAGAAGCTCGAGTCATCTACCACTAAAACCTTAATTGACATCTACCTTCTCAACTTCGAAGTGTTATGCGTAATGCTTTAATAAGCTTGGAATATCTAAAATCAACGCGATACCACCATCACTGGTGATCGTTGCTCCAGCCATACCCGGTGTGCCTTGCAGTAAATCATCAAGTGCTTTGATAACCACCTCTTCTTGGCCAATTAGACTATCAACGACAAAGCCGACTTGTTTCATACCGAGTTGAACTATAACTACATGCCCCAAACCATCTCGTTTTTGCTTACTTGGCGCACCGCCACGAATCAACCAATCCTGTAGATAAAATAACGGTATCGCTTTGTCTCTGACGATCACGGTTAATTGACCATCAACAACATTAGTTTTTCTTAAATCTAGGTGGAAAATTTCATTAACATTAGTCAAAGGCAGCGCAAATGTTTGCTTGCCCACCAAGACCATCAAGGTTGGTAAAATGGCTAGGGTCAAGGGCACTTTGATCTCTAGTCGAGTACCTGTGCCTAGATTTGAATCAATATGAATAGCCCCATTTAACTGGGTTATACTGGTTTTCACCACATCCATGCCCACGCCACGACCAGAAATATCAGATATTTCGACTTTGGTTGAGAAACCCGGAGCAAAAATCAGGTTGTAGGCTTCGGTATTAGACATTCTGGCGGCAGTATCCGGATCAAGAATACCTTTATTAATGGCGATATTTTTTAACTTTTCAGCATCCATGCCCGCACCATCATCCTGAATAACTAACAGAATATGGTCACCTTCTTGCGATGCTGACAAGACGATTTGGCCAAGACGAGGCTTGCCATTTTGCTCACGCACATCAGGCATTTCAATACCATGGTCAACCGCATTTCGCACTAAGTGAACTAACGGGTCGGCCAAGGCCTCTACTAAGTTTTTATCTAAATCGGTATCTTCACCTTCAAGGGTTAGGTTGATTTCTTTTTTCAAGGTTCGCGCTAAATCACGAACCACTCGAGGGAATCGACCAAACACTTTTTTGATGGGCTGCATGCGGGTTTTCATTACCCCACCTTGCAGATCGGCAGTCACGACATCTAAATTCGCAACCGCTTTAGCCATGGCTTCGTCAGAACTATTAATGCCTAAGCTCACTAAGCGATTTCGCACTAATACCAACTCGCCGACCATATTCATGATTTCGTCTAAGGTTCGCGTATCCACACGTACCGTCGATTCAGCTTGCGCGGGGGCTGGCGCTCTACCGGCCGCGGCTTTTTCAACCGGTGCTTTTGCTGCGGCTGGAGCTGGTGCAGGGGGTGGTGTAACAGGAGTAACAGCTTTAGGCTCAGACACAGGGGCTGGCGGCGTGGGTGCTGCTGGCTTAACTTCCGCAACCGTTGGGCTCTTGCCACTGCCATGTAATTCATCGAGCAAGCGCTCAAATTCATCATCGTCTATCAAGCCATCATCGGCCGCAGGTGCTGGGCTAACCGCTTTGTGTTGCCCCTTACCATGAAGTTCATCGAGTAAAGACTCAAACTCATCATCGGTAATATCACCCGAGCTGACTGCCGGAGCTGGAGCTGCTGCGGCAGTAGGGCTTTTGGCTCCGTGCAACTCATCAAGTAAGCGCTCAAATTCATCTTCTGTAATTTCATCGATGCCCGATTCAACTGAACTTTCTGGCTCGCTAACAGCCGCAGGTTCAATGACAGGAGCAGGTTCAGGAGCGACAACTGGAGCAACAGGCTCTTCAGGAGCAGGCTCAGCACCAGCAGGAAGACTTAATTTATGCAGCGCATGGATTATTTCAGGAGGAGCAGGAGTCAGGGGCTCACGAGCTTGGACTTGAGCAAACATTTCATTAATGCTATCCAAGGCTTGTAGTATAACATCCATTAATTCAGAATCGACTGCTCGTCCACCGTTACGTAACGTGTCAAACACGTTTTCTGCACCATGACAGCAATCAACCAACTCGGTAAGAGAAAGGAAGCCCGCGCCCCCTTTTACGGTGTGGAATCCACGAAAAATCGCATTTAACAGGTTGCTATCATCAGGTTGCTTTTCCAAATCAACCAGCTGCTCAGATAGTAGCTCCAATATTTCGGCTGCTTCTACTAAAAAGTCCTGTAAAATGTCTTCATCGACCTCAAAGCCCATGCGCTACTCCTAGAATCCTAAACTCGATAACAAGTCGTCTACGTCATCTTGACCCGAAACCACATCATCCCTTGTTTCTGGGTTCATAATGGGGCCTTCAGCCTCAATTCCAGATGAACGAGGGGCTTCGGCTTGTTCTTGTTTTGGTTTGCGTTCAATTTCACCAAACATCGTTAGCATTTCGACTAACTTAACTTCCACTTCTTGTACTAGCGCTATTACCCGCCGAATCATTTGACCCGTTAAGTCTTGGAAGTCTTGGGCCATTAGAATTTCGGTTAACAACTGCCTCAACTTATCGGCATCTTGTTCCGAATCCTTAAGGATCTTGTCAAGTTTGTGACACAGCTCCTTAAACTCAACCAACTCTATCTCGCGGTTCATCAAACTATTCCAACCGGGTAGAACTTGTTGAATATTCTCATTTAATCTATCAGCAAGGGGCAAACTCTCATCCACGGCATCCATGGTTCGATTCGCCGCCTTGTCTGTCATTTCGATAACATAGCTGAGCCTGTCTTTCGCATCAGGGATTTCACTATTCGCCAATTCCGATAACCGGTTGTCATTTTGAAACTCAACCAAAGAGTTATGCAATTGACGAGTCAACAGGCCCACTTGTTCAAACAAATCACTGTTAGTAGGATCAGACAACGCACCAGAAATCAAAGAATTTGCTTGCTCAACCTCGCCAAGCTCCAGTAGTTCCACTAAATGCCGTGCTTGCTCAAGCGAAAGCAAAGCTCCGTTGGTGTCTGTCATCACGCCTCCTTATTGAAGCCGTTCAAAAATTTTATCGAGCTTCTCTTTTAAGGTTGCTGCAGTAAAAGGCTTAACGATATAGCCATTAACACCAGCTTGAGCAGCTTCAATGATCTGTTCACGCTTAGCTTCTGCGGTTACCATTAACACAGGCAAATGACGTAGGTTTTCGTCTTTGCGAACCTCTTTTAATAGGTCGATACCTTGCATTCCCGGCATATTCCAGTCAGTAACTAGAAATTCAAAGTCGCCATTTTTAAGCATCGGCAGTGCAGTACTACCATCATCTGCTTCATGGGTATTATTGAAGCCAAGATCGCGTAATAGGTTTTTGATTATTCTTCGCATCGTTGAGAAATCATCAACGATTAGAATTTTCATATTTTTATCCAACTTAATCTCCTTAAATGGCAGTTGGTTTGAACTCAACTCTTTGTGCTGAAATGTTATTTAGGCAACTAAAACCAGTATAGTTACATTTATGCCACAGTGACATGCTATCTTTGCCAATCAGTCATTCTCCCCTTAAGACGGTGGATGGCTTGACTGTGAATTTGGCTGACGCGCGATTCACTGACATCTAACACTTCACCAATTTCGCGTAAATTTAGCTCTTCATCATAATATAAAGATAATACAAGGGCTTCGCGTTCGGGTAAGGATTTTATACAAGTTGCGAGGTGATGCTGAAATTTTTCTTCATAAACACCATCAAGTGGTGAATTATCGAGCAATTCAACCGCTCCTACGCTGTCTTGTCCTGCTCCCAAGTCTTCTATGCCGATTAATTTGCCGCTGTTTACTTCACGTAGCATGGTGTGATACTCATCAAGAGACACCCCTAACCTAGCGGCAATATCGGCGTCTTTGGCGTCAATGCCTAACTCTTTTTCAACTTGATCTATCGCCTGAGCGATCATTCGGCTGTTTTTATGAACGCTACGAGGGACCCAATCTCCACGGCGCATTTCGTCTAACATCGCGCCGCGAATACGAATGCCTGCGAAGGTTTCAAAGCTAGCTCCTTTACTAGCGTCAAAGTTCTTACTGGCTTCAAGTAAACCAATCAAGCCAGCTTGAGTTAAATCTTCTACCAACACGCTAGCAGGTAAACGTGCAAGTAGGTGATGCGCAATCCGTTGCACTAGAGGTCCATAACGTTCAACCAGTTCATTCGGCTGAACTTGACTGGTGTAAGCGTGGACTTTATTCACTTATCTTCTCTCTGCTTTCGGCGCTACTATCTAATAGCTTCTCAATGAAAAACTCTAGGTGGCCACCGGGCTGATTGGGCACAGGCCATGTCACCGCTTTACTCGATAACGCTCTAAAGGCTAACGATGAAGGCGACTTTGGAAACGCTTCTACGACGAGCTTTTGCTTCCGTACCGATTGACGAACGTTGTTGTCAAAAGGAATACAAGCAACTAATTCAAGGGCAGTATCTAAAAATCTATCCGTCACACGCGTTAGTTTAGAAAATAGCTCCTGTCCTTCGCGTAAGCTACGTACCATGTTCGCTACAATTTTGAAATGAAATACGCCGTATTGGGTACTGAGTAACTTGATCAAGGCGTAGGCATCGGTGATTGAGGTTGGCTCATCACACACCACTACCACAATATCTTGCGCGGCACGGGCAAAACTAAGCACCATGTCTGAAATACCGGCTGCGGTATCAACCAACAGCACATCGATGGGAGTTTGCAGTTCACTAAACGCACGGATCAAACCTGCATGCTCGGCTGGGGTTAGCTCCACCATCGACTTAGTTCCGGAGGTAGCAGGGATAATTTTCATCCCTTGCGGCGCATCTATGATGACTTCGTCTAAGGTACATTCTCCGGATAAAACATGGGAAAGGTTTTTGGTGACACGCAAGCCAAGTAACACGTCGACATTGGCCAAACCTAAGTCAGCGTCTAATACCAAAACACGTTTTCCTTGAGCTGCCAGTGATGCGGCCAAGTTTAAGGTCACATTGGTTTTACCCACACCGCCTTTACCGCCGGTCACAGTGATCACTTTTACTTTATTATTTTTCATCATTCGCAGCCCACTCGCCTGATCAGTTAACATGGTTTTATTCATAATACTCCGAGGTGTGGCAGTCATCTGCTTCGCTATACCATTGATGTTGGTCTTTTGCCATTTCTTGTTCCATTAAACGCAAGGCACTGGATACCATGTATTTTGCGTTTGCAATTTTTATATCTTCGGGCACCCGTTGGCCATCCGTTATATATGAGATAGGTAAAGCATGTTTAATTGTAACACTTAGTATTTCCCCCAGACTCAAACTTTCATCTAGTTTCGTGAGAATACAACCAGATAACGGAATTTTTCTAAAATGTTCGATGGCTTCTTGTACAACTCGACGCTGCGATGTCGCTGGGATCACTAAAAAGCTACGGATCCTAACGCGAGAGTTTTTCATTAAGGTTTCTAATTGCTCTGAAAGCCTAACGTCTCGCTGTCCCATACCAGCGGTATCAATCAGCACTAAACGCTTAGTGCGCATTTGATACAAGATTTCTGAAAGCTCATCGGCATCTTTAGCAACGCGCACCGCACAGCCTAATATTTTACCGTAAGTGGCTAGCTGCTCGTGGGCCCCTATTCGATAGGTATCGGTGGTAATCAGACCGACTTGCTCAGCACCATGCTCCATCGCGAAACGCGCCGCTAGTTTGGCAATCGTCGTCGTTTTACCAACGCCAGTCGGACCAAGTAATGCCACCGCGCCGCCCAGTTTTAAAATTTCGTTTTCACCAATGGCGACTTGGTCTTCAAGCAGCTGGGACAAATACTGCTGCGCTTCATATGGTGTACAGCTTTCTGGAATACAGCTCGCTAATTGATCGGCAATATCATCCGAAAAGCCTGACTTATTGAGCCATTTAATTAACATAGCGCGAACCGGCTCTTTACGCTCGAGCTCCTGCCACATTAACCCTGAAACTTGATGCTCCAATAACTTGCGCAGCGAGGCCATTTCTTCACGCATGGCTTCTAACACTTTGTCATCTTTACTAACATGACTCGTGGGTGTGGCTCGCGCTCGAGTAGGCGCGGCTTTAGGTTTCGGTGCTTGCCAATTTTCTTGTTCCATTAACGTCGCTGGCTGATTGGCCTTACGCACGGGCGTTGGCTTACCTTGTTTAGCCAGTAAGGCTGATAAGGAATCCGCTAAGTGTTGACCCGATTTCGCATTAATGGTTTTTGCTTGTTGCTGAGCGGCTTGCGTCGTCGGCTGGGCTGCGCTACGAGCGCGATTTGATAATACAACGCTGTCTTCTTTTAAGTCGCTATGGCTCTTAGCCGCAGGTTTCACTTCAGATGCCGCTTGATAATCAACGGCCGCAACGATTTCAATGCCACCGGTGACTTTTTTATTTGACATAATGACGGCATCTGGCCCTAAGATTTCTTTCACCTCAGCCAGCGCAGCACGCATATCTTTTGCAAAAAAACGTTTAATTTTCATACTGCTGTCTCCTGTCGGTTATTGCCCGACAGAGTTAACTATTCTAATTTGCTTATCTTCCGGTACTTCTTGATAACTCAGTACCTGTAAGCTAGGAATGGTATTTTTAACAAACTTAGCCAAGGTTGTTCGCAACACGCCCGACGTTAGCAAAACAGCAGGTTGACCTGCAAGCTCTTGCTGTTGAGAGGCTTCAAATAATGCGTTCTGGATCCGCTCTGCGAGCCCTGGCTCAATACCTGCCCCATCGCTACCACCTGCCTGTATCGAGTTATGCAAAATTTGCTCCAACTCTGGCGAAAGCGTAATAACTGGGATTTCTGACTCGGCTCCGACAATATTTTGACTGATCATGCGTTTTAGTGCGATACGACATGCAGCGGTTAATACCTCTGCATCTTGGCTCTTCACGCCATAATCCGACAATGTTTGCACTATAGTCCGGATATCCCTGATCGGCACCCCTTCATTTAGTAAGCTTTGTAATACTTTGACCACAACCCCGAGCGGTAAAATATCCGGCACTAGCCCTTCTACTAGTTTAGGATGACTTTTGGCTAGTAAGTCGAGAAGATTTTGCACTTCTTCATGACCGAGTAATTGCGCGGCGTGATTTGTCAGTAACTGACTGAGGTGCGTGGCGACGACCGTCGCAGCATCAACCACGGTATAACCCATGGCTTGAGCATGTTCACGCTGACTTGGTGAAATCCATAAGGCGTCCAATTGGAACGCGGGCTCAATAGTGGGGGTTCCCTCTACTGTACCAAACACTTGCCCAGGATTTATCGCCATTTCCTTGTCATGAAACACTTCGGCTTGACCACTGGTCACACCCATTAACGAAATACTGTAATAGCTAGGTGGTAAGTCTAAGTTGTCGCGAATATGTACAGGTGGCACTAAAAAACCAAGCTCTTGCGATAACTTTTTCCGCACCCCTTTGATCCGCTCAAGTAATTCACCACCTTGGCTTTTATCAACCAAAGGAATAAGGCGATAGCCTACTTCAAGGCCAATGGTATCAACTGGTTGTACATCATCCCAGCCCAGCTCCTTGGTCTGCACCGCGGGATTGCTATTGGCTATATTTTTCTCGGATTCTGCCAGCGCTGTAGCCGCTTGCGATTTTTGCTTCTTCATTATCCAATAGGTGCCACCAGCAGCACATAAGCCCAAGGATAAAAATGCAAAATGAGGCATGCCGGGCACCAACCCCATTACAATTAAAATACCGGAAGTAATCATCAAGGCTTTAGGATTACTAAACATTTGCCCTATCACCTGCTCACCCATATCCTCAGAGCGGTTTTCACGGGTTACGGTGATAGCAGCAGCAATCGATAATAACAGTGATGGAATTTGCGCAACCAAGCCATCACCTATGGTTAATAAGGTATATATTTCCGCAGCGTCTCTAAAGCTCAAACCATGTTGCGCCATGCCTATGATGAAGCCGCCGATGATATTAATAAACAAGATCAATATACCGGCAATTGCATCCCCTTTTACGAACTTACTTGCACCGTCCATGGAGCCGTAAAAGTCTGCTTCACGGGTTACTTCTTCACGTCTTAATCTTGCTTGTTCTTGATCTATCATGCCGGCATTTAAATCGGCATCAATCGCCATTTGTTTACCCGGCATCGCATCTAAGGTAAACCGTGCACTTACTTCAGAAATACGCCCAGCACCCTTAGTGACAACCACGAAGTTAATGATCATTAAGATCAAAAATACAATTAAACCTACCGCATAGTTGCCGCCGATGACTACCGAGCCAAAGGCCGCAATCACATTACCCGCGGCGTCTCCTCCTTGATGGCCTTCAAGTAATACCACGCGCGTTGATGCCACGTTAAGTGCTAAACGTAATAAGGTTGCAATCAGCAACACGGCGGGGAATGAAGCGAAATCTAACGGGCGTTTGGTGTAGATAGCCACCAACAGCACAACCAAAGCAAGGGCAATATTAAACGAAAACAGGATGTCGAGTAAGAAGGCAGGCATAGGCAATACAACCATGCCAAGGGTAGCAAGCACCATGACAGGCGCACCAACCCCTTTGATCAGTTTATCTCGTTGTTGCCAGAAGCCGGCTAAATTGGACTTTAAATTCATTCACATAATTCGACAAAAAAATGACGCTTTAACCCTATGCAATAACCGCGCCTATTGCAATACGCCGTCACGCAAAGTTAGCGGAGCAATCAACGAAACTTGGTCAGCGGTCAAATAATTAGATCAGGCTAGCAATTGAGGCTAGTAATTAAAGCCTTCAGGCATATCAAATTCTTTAGGCAATGCTGTCGGTCGTTTACCGCGTCCTTTACGGTATTGCTCTAATTGGAATATATAAGCCAGAATTTGCGCAACGGCAACAAACAGCTCATGGGGGATTTCTTGTTCCAGTTCCGTGGTGTGGTATATAGCGCGACAAAGCTGCGGCGAGCTCATGACGGGCACTTCATATTCACGGGCGATTTCACGAATTTTCAAGGCTATTTGATCCACCCCTTTAGCAACCACTCGCGGTGCGCCGCCATTGGCAGGATCATATTTTAGCGCAACCGAGAAATGGGTTGGGTTAGTAACAATAACATCGGCGTTAGGCACCTCTCCCATCATACGACGCTGCGCTGCTTCCATTTGTAAACGGCGAATGCGTCCTTTTACTTCAGGTTTACCCTCTTGATCTTTATGCTCGTCCTTCACTTCTTGCTTGGTCATTTTAAGTTGCTCTTTGTGATGCCAAAGTTGATAAGGCACATCAACAACCACGATCACTAATAAGGAAACGCATAAAATCAAGAACATCCAAAGCAACATATCCAATGCAGCTTCAACACTCGAGCCTAAGGGGGTTGAACTGAGTACCAAGATATCAGCAAAGCTATAAGTTAAAATGCCCCAAACACCACAGCCTACCACGCTCACTTTTAAGATAGACTTCAGTAATTCAATCCAACCTTGGCTGCCAAACATGCGTTTAAAGCCTGCAAGGGGGCTCATTTTGCTTAGTTTAGGCAACATTACTTCACTGCTGTAATTTATACCACCAATCGCAATCGTGCCCACCACACCGGCAAGAAATAACGCCACTAGAATAGCTAATGTAGGTAAGATCATTTCGCCAATGCCGTTAGCAAACACCACCATCATCTGACCAGGATCAAACACCACGTCACGCTCAAACGTAAAGGCTTTTGTCATCATGGTCACAAAGGCATGGCCAAGGTGGTCACCTAACATCATCAAAGCAAAAGCAGCCATGATTAAAATAGCCGCCGTGCCAAGCTCTTTAGAGCGCACCACTTGCCCTTTATTGCGGGCGTCACTGAGTTTTTTCCCCGTGGGGTCTTCGGTTTTTTCTTGGCCGTCAGCTTCTGCCATTTAAATTCTCCTGGCGTGCTGTAAAAACTAAGGCTTGCACTAGGTTAAGGTCTGCAAGCGCCATTGAGCAAATCACACATGAGCTCTGCACCTCGCTGCCAATGGCCATCAAAATGCAGTACCACGTTGCCGATAGTGAGCCACAAAATAAATAGACCAAACAACATGCTGATTGAGAAACCTAAGGTAAAAATATTCAGCTGTGGTGCGGCTCGCGTCATAATACCAAAGGAAAAGTTCACTAATAGCATAGCCACAATCGAAGACATAGACATAGCCAGTGCTGCGGTAAACATCACCCCCAGCCAACCAGCAAGCTTTTCATATTGCAACGGGGCTAACCCCTGCATCGAAATCGGTAACGTGGTAAAGCTTTCCACTATCATGTAAATCATCACCAGATGCCCATCCACGGCAAAAAACAGCAAGGTAACCAGCATCAAATAAAATTGACCAACCACAGGGGATGTTTGGCCATTTAAGGGATCGGCCATGGATGCAAACCCTAAACTGGTCTGCATGGCAATTATCTGGCCTGCAATAACAAACGTTTGCATCACAAACACAGAGACAGTGCCCACCGCTGTACCGATTAAAATCTGCTGCAATACAATTAAAAAGCTTTCCCCCGAAAACAAAGGAATTGGAGGCGGATCAGGTAATACAGGCACCACCATAAAGGTAATGGCAAGTGACAACAGTAAACGGATACGTTTTGGCGTGGTTTTCGCGCCAATCCCCGTCATTACCATTAACATGGCAGAAATTCGGCACAGAGCCCAGAGGTAACTGGACAGCCAAGTGATCACAATATCCGCAGGGTAGCTCATCAGCCAATAACGCTTGGGATTTGTTCAATCATGGTATAGAAAAATTCCATCAGCATTCTAAACCCCCAGTGGGCACCAAACATCAATGCCAAAATAGTGATAATCAAACGAGGTAAAAAGCTTAAGGTCTGCTCGTTAATGGATGTAGCAGCTTGAAACACCGCCACCACTAACCCGACAATCAGGCTGGGGATAATACAGGCAGAGACCAGAATAAGCACCAGCCACAAGGCATGCTTAAAAATATCAACAAAGACTTCAGGTGACATATTCGCTCCTTAGTCTGATCACAGACCAAAACTGCTGGCTAAGCTACCTATGATTAAATTCCAACCATCAACCAACACAAACAGCATCAGCTTAAATGGTAGCGACACTATCATTGGCGACAGCATCATCATACCCATGGCCATCAAGATACTGGCAACAACCAAGTCAATGATCAAAAAGGGAATAAAGATCATAAAACCGATTTGAAATGCAGTTTTGAGCTCACTGGTGACAAAAGCTGGTATCAGCACATGAATAGGCACTTCTTGCGGAGAAGCCACTTGAATGTCGGCCATTTCAACAAACGTTTGTAAGTCGGTGACTCGGGTTTGCGCTAGCATAAAATCTTTGAGTGGGCCTTGGCCCTTATTGATGGCTTCGGCAAAGGGAATGTCTTCCGCGAGATACGGTTGAATAGCTTGATCATTAACCCTTTCAAAAACCGGCGCCATAATGAAAAAAGTCATAAACAAGGTAATACCAATGATGACCTGATTCGAGGGAGTTTGCTGTAATCCCAGCGCTTGGCGCAAAATACTCATCACAATCACAATCCGAGTGAAGGACGTCATCATGATAACCATGGCGGGTAAAAAGCTTAATGCCGTCATCAAGCCTAACACTTGCAAGGTTAAGCTGTATTCTTGCGCCCCATCAGGCCCAGTCGTCACCGTTATCGCAGGTAATCCGGTTTGCGCCGCCACAGGCTGACACAAAAACAACAAAACCAGCCAAGCAAAAAACCAATTATTCTTTCTTTTCATCTTTTTTTATTACCTTGGCTAATTGCTCAGCAAAAGCCCCAGCCAAGGGCACAGTTTGTGTTGGCTGAGGTTGTAGTGGCTGTTCCAGCTTATCTATCAGATTAATTTGCTGTGCGGTTGCCGCCAATAAATACTGCTGCTCGCCTAACTGCACCACCATGAGTTTTTCTTTTCTACCTAGCGGCGTAGTGGCAATCACTTTTATGCCATTTTGGCCAAAGTAGCGGCTAAGCTTGGTTTGATGAAATAACCAAGCGAGCCCCACAATTAACAGTAAAACAAACACTAACACCGAAAGGACAGACAAAAAGTCTAAATTGGGCGGCTGCGTAGGCGGCTGCGCTGCCGACCAAGTCGGCAGTGAGATCAGTAAAGCGAAAAACGCCAATCCATGTTTCATTATTTGAGTTTCTTAATCCGCTCGGTCTGGCTAATAACGTCTGTTAGGCGAATACCAAATTTATCGTTCACAACAACCACTTCGCCATGTGCAATCAAGGTGCCATTAACCAGTACGTCAAGCGGCTCACCGGCGACACGATCAAGTTCGACAACCGAGCCTTGGTTTAACTGCAATAAGTTACGAATGCTGATATGGCTGCGCCCTACTTCCATCGAGATGGTCACGGGAATATCCATGATCGCATCTAAACGGCGCTTTTCTTCCGAAGAAATAGACGGGCTATCGTCACTGTCAAATTGCTCTAGCTCAGCAGGTTGTGCCGCTTCTGCCTCTTCAAGTGCAGCAGCCCACTCGTCAGCCATTTGTTGATCATCACTCATCAATTTCGTCCTCTAATACTTCTAAACTAGCTACGTCACTGTTGATGCGCTTGCCTTGTCGAGTCACTAACTCTAATTCGGTTTTAACCGAATCTGGGCGCTTCAATTTCTCAGTGATCTTCACTGCATAATTCTCTTTAGTTCGACCCATCTTACCGCGATAAGTCGGTAAATCTTCGATAAATACGGTCATGGCATCAGGCATATCAACCGGAATAATATCACCCGGTTTCAACTCCATGATTTGCCGTAAACTGAGCTCGGTTTCCAATAATCGAGTGCTAAGCTCAACAGGCACGTCCATAATTTCGTCTTTAAGCGCTTTACTCCAACGAAAATCGGTATCTTCCTTATCACTTTGGACACCCGCATCCAGTAATTCACGGATCGGCTCAAGCATGGAGTAAGGCATCGCGATATGAAAATCGCCGCCACCGCCATCAAGTTCAATATGAAAAGAGTTAACCACTATCACTTCAGTAGGACTCACAATGTTAGCCATTGCCGGGTTAACTTCAGAATCAAGGTATTCAAATTCGGCATCCATCACCGGCGCCCAAGCATCATGGTAATCTTCAAATACAATTTTAAGTAGCATTTGAATAATGCGGCGCTCGGTAGGGGTAAACTCACGGCCTTCTATCTTAGCGTGATAGCGGCCATCACCGCCAAAGAAGTTCTCCACTAAGATAAACACCAAGCGTGCTTCCATGGTGATCAAACCGGTTCCCTTGAGCGGGCGAAAACGCACCATGTTTAGACTGGTCGGTACAAACAGCGTATGTACATATTCGCCAAACTTAAGCATTTGCACACCATTGATGGAAACCTCAGCGGTTCGTCGCATCATGTTGAACAAACTGATCCTTAGATGACGAGCAAAGCGTTCGTTAACCAACTCAAGGGTTGGCATCCGACCGCGAACAATACGATCTTGAGAGGAGAAGTCATAATGCACCGCATTGCTATTATCAACGGGGGAGTCGTCATCTTCCTCGACATCATCAACCCCGTGAAGTAGCGCATCAATTTCGTCTTGTGATAAAAGATCGCTCATTATTAATCCATTACACCTTCAGTGGACTACTGTAAAACAAAGCCGGTAAATAACACGGCCTCAACTACGGGGACTGATGCCACCTCGTTCATGGCTTTTTGTACAGCTTGTAATGACTTTTTACGCAACTCGGTTTTGCCGACTTCGGTGCGCAGTTCATCTTCGGTTGCCGAGCTGAACACACTTAACAGGGTTCCCTCAATCAAGGGCAAATGGGCTTTGGCATGATTTTCGTTATCAGCCCCTCGCACCATAAGCTGTACCTTTATTTGCACTAAACGATCGCGTACATCGCCTGCAACATTAAACACAAATGGCCTTGGCATACCCACATAAATGGCCTTTTGGGTTGAAGTGTCAATCTGAGGGGCCGCTGCGGTTTCAGCCGCTGCGGTTGGCTCTGGCTCATCTGAGCCCATCAGGAAAAATGCAGCACCGCCACCACCAGCCAGTAAAACCACAACCGCTACAATGATAATAATGAGTTTACTTTTACCGCCTTTGGTTTCGTTTAACTCTAAATTCTCATTTTCTGCTTCAGCCATGACATCATCCGTAAATAAATTGAAAACAGTGTTAATTATTACATAACAATGGCTTTAGGCCATAGTTAGACTAAGCATAATAATCAATTGCTGAGTTTGACCGCACATAATTTTGTGTTGGCTTTAACTCAACCTCGTTTGCATTGGCCAATTGTTGTTCAGTTTGGGCACTCCCGCTGCCTTGTTGCAAAGATTGGTTGGTTTCTTTTGAGCCCGATTGCTGCTGCCCAACATGGCTTTCACCGAGATTAATTCCTTGCTGAGATAATAACTCACGTAATCTTGGCATGTGCTGTTCGACCAGCTCTTTACTTTGGGGTTGGGTTGTTTGAACATTGATACTCAATTGATCATTTTGCATCGACAATTTCACATGCATGCTGCCTAGCTCCGCAGGATCTAATTTGATTTCAGCTTGCGTTACCCCTTTATTGATCATCATGGTAATGCGCTCTCGCAGCACGCTAGGAGCTTCTTTCGCTGCCAATTCAAACTTTTGGCTCACTTCAAAAGCATTAAGAGAAGTGGCCGCCGCCCCCTGTGTTTGGCTAGCGCCAGTTGCATTTATGGAAGCAGCAAAGACTTGATGCTGCCCCAGCCCTCCCACATTCTGTGCTTGAGCCTGAACTTGATTGGCGGGCATAGGTTGTGGGGCTGTCGCCATCGGTGATGGCTGCATGCTTGTGTCTCGAGGAGTGCCCTGCCCTTTTAACCCGGCTTGAGTTTGCTCTTTAACTAAGCTTTCACGGGCATTTGAATCCTGTAGCTCAGCTTGAGCAGCCAATTCCTTGCCTTGTTGTTTTAACACGGCTTTTGTATCTACTTTATCACCCAATGAGCCCTCTTTATTAGCTGAGTTGTCAACTGGGAGTTCAGCGGATAACTTTGGTCTTGTTTGGGTTGACTCTGAACTAACATCACTCGCGCTTAACGGCTCCTGCTTAATGGCGCTATTGTGAGAGCTGGTTAACGTTTGGCCAACATTGTCACTTGGAACAAGTTTAACCACTTGGCTAGCATTCCCAGCCAAAGCCTCTTCCTTTGTTTTTAGCGCGCTAGTTTCATTTTTTGCTTGAACCACTTTATCAGGCTCTTGAGACACCTTAATTGAAGATGCGAGCTTAACCTGATTATTAGTATCGGCTCCTATCAATGACGCATTTTTCTGTTTCTCTAGCGCCTGTTTTCCTTGTTCCGCTTGCTCTTGTGATAGGGATTTCTTAGCATCTTCGGTCTCATTCATCGCGGTTGAAGGCATTGCTGAAACTTGCCCTTGCGCTTGTTTCAATTCTTTATTAGCGCTAACAGATGAGGGTTCACCATCTTGGTTCGATTTAGCATTGGCTATTTGCTGCTCGATAAATTTAGATTCTGGTTTAGGGTTTGTGTTAGCGGAGTCCGCCACTAGTTTGTCAAATGAACGCGCATTACTGGCTTGCTCCTCATTTGCTAGCGGTTTTTTGTCTTGAGATTTTTGGTCTTTCGCTTCTTCGACTTTAGCTTCTTGAGTCAACGCTGATAATTGAGCTTGAACCGATACCAGCTTTTCTGTGCTGCTTTGTTGTGCTTTTTCATTACTCGCGGCCAGATTATCTTTTTGAGGCTCACTCACTTCGGCTTTGCTAGTGTTGATCTGCTCTACAGCAATGACCTTAGTACTTTTATCTGCTAAGGTTTTGGACTGAATTTTATCGCTTTGATCTGTTAGCTCGGGCGTCAATTGCGACAAGCTAGACAAGGGATTCGATTTGCCATCAGTCGGGTTTTGTTCTCCCTCACTGTTCTCCGTCATGGTTTTTAAATCGGCCAGTAATTGGCTAATAGGGTTCAGGGGCGTGTTTATAGCGCTATGCGCTTGGTTAGTTGGCACAGGCTTACTTGAATTATCTGATTGCTCGAGCGTTATGGTCTCTGAGGCAGTCTCTTTGCTATTCTCGCTATCAGAATCCTTATCAACAGCTTGCTGTTTGGGTCTGATCTGTTGCTGCGCGGCTTGGATCTGAGCCAATATATCTTTGCCCGTCGATTTTTCATCCTGAATTTGCTGAGTAAGCTCTGCATCTTGCTCAATTGCCATTGCCTGCTCAGGCTCTGACGAAAGAGAAACATCATCCTTTACTTCAGAGTCAGTCTGGTTGTCATTTTTTTGGCGCTCCGCTTTTAAGGCTTCGGCCTTATCTTGCCAGGCCCGTTTAACGCTTTGCTGTTGCATCTCTTGCTGCTGATGCTCGGATTTTTTATTAATAGCAGCTTGGTATGTTTCTTTGAAATCAAGCTGTTTTTCTTGCTCAAGATTTGAGTCGGCGATCGCACTCACCGATTCTGAAACAGGCGCTTTGCTGCCATTCAATTGCACTGATTGTGTCATAGACTGCATCGTAGACTGCATCATACTTACATCCGTATTCTAGGCGGCAAAGGATTGCCGAAATTGCAACTTAGATATCGCTTTAAACGCGTTTTTCGTATTATTAAAAATGACTGCAAAAACTATTCCACAACTTCAAAAACGACCATAACAAGTTATTTATTTTCAATCGACAAGCAGGCAATGAAGCGGTTTATTGCAGTTAGAAAGAAGGGTTTTGTTTTTGATAGAATTGAAAGTTAGCAAATTCATCGAGCATTTTTTGCTCAAGTTTATCCGCTTTTTTCTGAGCGGCGTGTGCACGTTTAGCTAGTAAGGTTTCGACCGCTTTGCGTTTGCTTTGCATTTCTACCCAATGGCGTTTTTTTAGTTCAACCTGATGCATCACTTTGGGTAAGGCCGCTTGCTGCTGTAGCATGGCTTCTTCTAGCTTTACGATAAACTTTTGATAATACGAGTAACTATCAGCATATAAACCTGACGCCCCTTTCTCATGCATCTGCTTAACGTATTGATTTCGATAATTTTGCAAATTTGCAAACTGTTGGCGAAAGGCAACTAACTGCTGCTGTGCTTGCGCCAGTTCTTGCACCGCTTGCTGTTCATGTTTCTTGTGCTGCTCTAAAACCAGTATAAGTGCTTTATCTGACATGCCTTTCCCTACTCAGCTAGCATCAAGCCAGCCTAATTTCTACGGCCACCATTGACGAACTCTTGTGCTAATCCCGCTAATTGACTCAAACTATTTTCGTAATTAACAGATTCTTTCATAGGTTGCTGCAAAAAATGATCCAATCTCGGCTTAATATTGATGGCTTGATCGATTCTAGGGTCACTTCCGCGTGAATATGCGCCGATGGTAATGAGATCTTTATTTTCCTGATACAAGGAATAGGCTTGTTTTATGGCTCGCGCTAACATTTGGTGTTCATCACTCGTCACCATTGGCATCACTCGGCTGATTGACTTAGCCACATCAATAGCAGGGAAATGCCCAGCGTCTGCCAGTTCACGAGACAACACAATATGGCCATCTAAAATAGCCCGAGCAGCATCGGCTATGGGATCTTGTAAGTCGTCCCCTTCGGTTAGAACGGTGAAAAATGCGGTGATCCCGCCTTGGCCTTTGCTGCCATTACCAGCTCGCTCAACCAAGGCCGGCAGCTTCGCAAAGACCGATGGTGGATAACCCTTAGTGGCTGGCGGCTCACCGATCGCCAACGCAATTTCACGTTGCGCTTGAGCAAAACGCGTCAACGAATCCATCAGCAATAGCACATTAAGGCCTTGGTCGCGAAAATACTCCGCCACGGTTAATGCCGTCTCACAGCCTTTTAATCGCATTAAAGGGGAAGCATCGGCTGGCGCGGCAATCACCACCGACCGGGCACGCCCCTCATCGCCTAAAATATCATCGATAAATTCTTTTACTTCGCGACCACGCTCACCAATCAGTCCCACTACCACCACATCGGCGCTACTGCCGCGTGTCATCATGCCAAGCAGCACACTTTTACCCACCCCGGAGCCGGCAAAAAGACCCATACGTTGGCCTTTCCCAACCGTGATCATGGCATTAATCGCTCTCACCCCCACATCCATAGGTTGGCGAATAGGCTCCCTGGCTAACGGATTAATGCGGGCACTGCCATATTTTACGTGATCGGGACTCATTATATCGCCTAGCCCATCGAGAGGGTTACCGACACCGTCAATCACGCGACCAAGTAATTCCATCCCCACCGGAATACCTTGAACCTCACTCATAGGAATGACTCTAGCGCCAGGTAATACACCAGAAAGACGCTCACTGGGCATTAAGAATAACTTATCACCCGAAAAGCCAACCACTTCAGCCTCAATAAGCCCATCTAAGGTTTCAACCTGACATAAGCTACCTAATGGCGCACTACAGCCAATGGCCTCGAGCGTTAAACCAACGACGCGAGTCAATTTTCCGGCGGCAATCGGCTTAGGCGCCAAATTTTGGCTGCGATAGCTGGCTAAACGTTGGCTAAGGTAAGTCATCGCTATCACGAGTTGGATTGTCATCAGGAGAAACAGCATCATGCTCAGCGGCTTCACTTTCCTGTGCAAGCATATCTTCGGTCAGATTAGCTGCTTGCTCGTCAGCGCTTATTGCCTGTGCAGTTGAGTTGTCGGGTGCCAAAGTTTGAGTTTGCGGCGCAATAGGCTCTGGAAGTTGTTCGCTAACCGCGAGCTCGGCAGCTTCGCTGGCCTCTTTCATCTGTTGATTATTGGCGGTTAAAAATTGCTTCAGCACTTGATTGATCCGCGTTTCAAGCGGGTAATCAACACTCGATAATTCGGTTTTCACCTGACAATCCCCGCGCTGCAAACTCGGCTCTGAAATTAAAACCCAGCCGCGTTTATCACATTCTTCTGGTGAATAAACTTGCGTGATCATCTCAATATCGTCCGGGTGAAAATGCAGATGCATGCTTTGGTTAGCAAAAGGCAAGACATCAATGGCTTGCTTTAAGGCGGTTAATACAACTTGGGGGTTTGTGGTTACTTCGGTGCGCACAATTTGTTGGCTAAGTTGCAACGCTAATTGTACCAGTTGCAATTCAACATCTTGAGTTAACTGAGCCAGAGGGTTAACCAATTGCGTCATTAATTGCTGCCAGATGGCGGTTTGCTCATTAATTTGCTGCTCGCCTTGAACTAAGCCTTGAGCAATACCTTGGGCTAAGCCTTCACTATGGCCTCGCTCTAATCCTTCGTTATAACCCCGTTGTTCACCTTGTGCATAACCTTCCGCTTGGCCTTGCTCAAATCCTTCTTGATGAGCCGCTAGACGTATGGCTTCAATTTCTTCTAACGACGGCGGAGCCGGTGGGGCTTGCTCTTCTTCTGGCTCAACATCTGGCCGATGAAACCAGTCATGAGGCATATTCAGCGCATTGGTAACTTCTTCACTGGGCGCAACTTCAACCTCAGGAATTTGCCAAAGCTCGGGCTTGTCATCATGATCAGAAGCAGTTGTCATTATAAGAACTCATCTCCACCGCCACCGCCAAGCATAATTTCACCTGCGTCAGCAAGTCGGCGCGCCACCGATAGAATTTCTTTTTGCGCCGCTTCAACTTCACTCACCCGAACAGGGCCCATGGCTTCTAAATCATCTGCCAACATTTCAGCGGCACGTTTAGACATGTTGCGCATAATTTTATCTTTAAGCTGATCATCAGCGCCTTTCAATGCACGTTGCAGTATGTCTTGCTGAACATCACGCAACAGCGCCTGAATCCCCCGGTCGTCAACATCAATAAGGTTATCAAATACAAACATAAGATCTTGAATTTGTTGACTCATTTCTTCATCAGACTCACGAATAGAGTCCATCAATGGACCTTCAATGCTGGTATCTAAGTAGTTCATGATATTGGCAGCTGCTTTCAAGCCACCCATTTTCGCCGCTTGTGCACCCGCTTGACCCGCAAATTGTTTTTCCATGATCTCGTTGAGTTCTTGTAATGCAGCAGGTTGAACTTCTTCTAAATTAGCAATACGCATCATCAAATCAAGGCGCACCCGTTCAGGGAATTGGCTCATGATCTCAGCGGACTGCTCTGGCTCAAGGTAAGACAATACAATGGTTTGAATTTGTGGATGTTCGTTTTGGATAATGCTGGCCACTTGACGGGCATCCATCCATTTCAGTGAGTCCAAACCGCGAGCACCGCTCCCCATAACAATCTGTTCAACGAGGTTACCGGCTTTATCTGCACCAAGGGCCTGAGTTAGGGCATTACGAACAAAGTCTTCGCTGCCGATACCGATATTGGTGAACTTCTGAATATCTTCGACAAAGCCGCGGTGCACTGCGGTCACTTTCTCTTGGGAAAAATCTTTCATCGATGCCATCGCCATACCTAAGCGTTGCACCTGTTTTGGCTCAAGGTGGCGAAAAATTTGTGCGGCATCTTCCTCGGTTAAACTCAGCATCAGGATGGCCGATTTTTCGAGTCCCGTCAGCGATGAAATATCAAACTTTTCTGGGGCTTTTTTTTCGTTAGGCATCTTCGTTTAACCAATCTTTGATTACTTGGGCTGAAAGATCTGGCTCATTGGCCACTAAGGCACGCACAGCTTTCACTAAATCTTCATCTTTGTGTAGATCAGGTAGAATGAATTGACCATCCTTAATTCCAAAATCTAACTCATCGGCATCGGCTGCCACCAGTTTAAGATCGTCATCCCCAGCGAGTGATCCTACTGCGCCACCCATATCGAAATCTTCTTTGTCCACGGCTTCTGGGTAGAGTAGCTTTTTCAGCATAGGTCTGATGATGGCAAACACCACAATCAAGATAACCAGCATCGAGCCGCCAAAGCGCAGCATTTGATAAAACTGATCCGATTGCCAAAATGGCGGTGCTTCGACGTTTTCAAGCTCAGGGCGGTTAAAGGGTACGGTTACCACTTCCAAAATATCACCGCGATTAACATCAAAGCCTAAGCCACCTTGTAATAACCGGCGAATACTGGCTAATTGCTCAGGCGTTCTTGGAGTGCGAGTAAGCGCACCTTCTTCGTTAGTTTGTGCTTGATAATCAACAGCAACCGATACCGTTAGCCTGCGCACAAAACCCGATTGTTGGCGTGAATGACTAATGGTGGTATCCAGTTCATAATTACGGGTTGCTTCTTTATGGCTGCTGCCCACTGCGCCAGCACTCGCTCCCTCTGTCGCATCTTCAGGGATCTCGGCGTCCATTGGTGGCTGATTGGTTAGCGCCCCCGGTACGTCAGCGCCGTCGCCGCCCATGGTTGAGTTTTCAACCGTCATTTCACTGCGCAGCGCGGGCAAATCTGGGTTGTAGCGTTTTTGGGTCTGCTCTACCGCGGTGAAGTCCATGGTGACATCCACTTCGGCGGTATAGTTATCAAAACCAACCACGGGGATTAAAATAGAATCAATCTTGTTTTTGTATTCTTCTTCGCGCTTACGCTCTAATTCGAATTCTTTTCGGCTTTTGGCCGCAAGCGGGTCTTGGCTGCCGGAATTAAGCAAACGACCTCGTTGGTCTGTTACCGTAACGCGAGATGGCTCTAAATTTTGCACTGCAGAAGAAACCATATCGACAATCGAATCGACTTCTTCTTGGCTTAAGCTATTGGCTCGGCTTACTGTCACAACAACCGTCGCACTGGCTTTTTGTTCACGGCGGGTAAACACATTTTCTTTAGGAATGGCCAACAGCACTTGCGCTTTTTGCACATTTTTCATCGCTTGGATGGCTAAAGCGAGTTGGCGCTCACGGCTGAGTTTTAAGCGTTCACTTTCAAGTCGCTGACTGACCCCAAATCCCATGTCTTGCATTAGGATCTCATCACCTTGCTCATCAACGGGAGCAACGCCATTGCGAGTCATACGCATTTTAATTTGTTGATAATCGTCAGCAATCACCATGATGGTGTTGCCTTCTAACTCGTATGGAATTTTTTCTTGGTCAAGAAAATCTAGGGTGGTAATTAGCTCTTCCGTGTTAAAAGAGCCTAACGGGCGGTAATCCGGCGCTTTACCCCACAGCCATAAAATCACCACAATAGCGAGAACGATGGCTAAACCTATGATGATGGTGACTTGTCGCAGCACATCAACATTACCGAGCACAGACAGCGCGGAGCTTTTTTGCTCACCTTGCTCAAGTTGATCGCTTTGACTCATGGCGGTGCTGTTAGCGCCAACCATTAAGTCTGTATTTGGGTTCGTATCAGCCACGTAAAATATCCTTTAACTACACCGGCATACTCATAATTTCTTTGTATGCTTCTACTACTTTGTTGCGCACTTGTACGGTTGCTTCAAATGCCACACCCGATTTGCTCGATGCAATCATCACATCACCTAAGCTTACACTACGATCGCCCATTTCAAAGCGGTTGCGCAACTCACTGGTATTCTGCTGTAAGCCATTTACATTGTCGATAGCTTGTTTCAGAAGTTGTGAGAACTCCCCATGTGTAGACGAAGTTGCAGGCAATTGAGATTCAAGCCCTTTTGCTTGAAGCGACAAGGCTTGCATTTCATTAAATAACATTGATGAGTCGGTTACGTTCATTGTTGCCTCCAAAACACTGTCAATTTGTTGACCTAAATTCGTTAAACATGCTTATTAACAGTTATGAATGGAAGAATGCAATTTGTAGGCCAAAAGTAAAAAAGGCGGGGAATCCGCCTTTTTTACTTGAATAACAATGACTTTTTAAACGGTTAAACCTGACTCTTTCATACGAGCCAATTTATACCTTAAGGTTCTTGGACTGATCCCTAGTTTTTCTGCAACATCTTTACGCTTGCCACCACAAGCTCTTAATGCATCCAATATAATTTGGTGCTCTTGCTGTTTTAGCTCATCACCTAACTTTTCCTCAGGAATTGAGTCGACATTTTGAACTCTTGCTTCTGAATAAGGCGCACTGGACAGCGGTTGTACGCTTTGTCCCGCAGCTATCAGCTCGTCTTCTAAGATCAAGTGGTCTAGCTCAATCGTCGTTCCGCCAGCCAAAATAAGCGCGCGTTGCACTACATTTTCCAGTTCACGGACATTGCCGGGCCAAGGATAGTCAATTAATCGACGCTTGGCATCATCAGACAAAGTGAATGGTTGCTCACTATGGCGCGTGATTAAGTGCTCGGCGAGTGGGATAATATCCCCAGGTCGCTGCTGCAGCGGCAGCCATTGCAAGGGGAATACATTGAGTCGATAGTATAAATCCTCTCTGAATTTACCCTCACTGACGGCTTGTTTCAGATCGCGGTTACTGGTCGCTAATACTCGCACATCTAATTTCACGGTTTTACGACCGCCCAGACGCTCAACTTCTTTTTCTTGCAACACCCGTAATAACTTAGATTGCAGGCTTAACGCCATTTCGGTGATTTCATCAAGTAAAATAGTGCCGCCTTGGGCTTGTTCAAATTTCCCCGGACACGCTTGTACCGCACCGGTAAACGCCCCTTTTTCATAACCAAACAAGGTAGCTTCGAGCATATTTTCTGGAATAGCCGCGCAGTTAATCGCGACAAACGGCTGCTCGCTACGAGGCGACATGTCATGAATATAGCGCGCCATGATTTCCTTACCCGCGCCACTTGGCCCTGTCACCATGACTGAGGCATCGCTTTTTGCGACCTTAGCTGCCAAATGAAGCAGGGCTTCGGTACTCGGGTCGCCATAAACGGGTTTACCCGATTCACATTTTTGCGCAGGCGCATAACGGCTGACTTGGTTGAGCAGCACTTCGGGTGCAAACGGCTTGGCCAAATAATCAATCGCCCCTTCACGCATCGCCTTAACAGCATCGTCAATGGTGGCATAGGCTGTCATTAGCAACACAGGGATATCAGGATATTTGGCTTTGATGTTTTGCAATAAGGTCAACCCCGACATGCCGCCCATTTGAATATCGCTGATCACCAAATCAAAGCTGCGACGACTGAGTGACAATAAAGCCGCCTCACCGCTGTCGGCTTCGGTGCATTCATAATTGGCCAACATTAAGGTATCAACCAAGGCTTCACGTAGGCCGGCATCATCTTCGACCACTAAAATCTGCGCTGTAGACATAAGGCTAACCTCCTACTACCTGCGCTGGCATCGACGCCACCGCATGCAATGGTAAACATAAAGTGAAACAACTGCCCTTACCCACCACAGAAGTCACGTGCATCTCTCCCTCATGGGCTTTAGCAACAGACTGCACGACGGCTAATCCTAACCCCGAGCCTTGCGGTTTAGTGGTGTAAAACGGCTGAACGATTTCAGGTAACAATTCTGCGGGGATCCCAGGACCATTATCCAACACACTGATTTCCACCATGGAGTCAGCATTACAACTGGCGCGCAAGTGAATTTTGGCGCCTTCACCACAGGCTTGCAGCGCGTTGTGAATCAGGTTACCTATCGCACTGGCAAGGGCATTTTTATTAGCGAGCAGATATAAATCAGGATCAGGCAGCGCAATACTTAAACTAGCATTGGCGCGCTGCATCATGGCGTCACTGCCTTGCTTCACTTCTTGCAGCAAACATTGCAATGACACTTCGCTAACCACTTGTTTTTCACCGCTACGAGCAAATAGCAACATATCGGTCACTTGAGTTTCTAAGTCTTGTAACCGGCTCATCAGTTTTGCCTGAAAGCTAGTGCGAGAAACCTCAGGTAAATTGTGACTACCTAGGTTAGCGGCATAAAGCATGGCAGCCGACAAGGGCGTGCGAATTTGATGGGCCAGTGAGGCCACCATATTACCCAATGCCGATAAGCGCTTCATTTGCGCCATTTTATCCTGTAGCTCACGGGTATGGGTTAAATCTGTTAATGAGATCAACTGACCAGAAAATCCCTCTAAAGGCGAAATAGACAGTTGGATCTTTTTGCCATTGGCAAGGGAGACTTCGTGACCATCATCGGCTTGTGGCGCAAAGGCACGGCGAATGATATTAAACCAAAGCTCGCCCACCAGCGGATCACCCAGCAATTCAATTGCGACCGGGTTAGCTTGCGTTACTCGGCCATAGTTATCGAGTAAGATCACCCCTGACGGTAATAAGTCAAACACGCTAGCTAATGAGCAATGCTGCGCTCTTAGCATGGCTAACTCACCGGGAAATTGTTCTTTTTCTAATTGCAGCTCAGTCACAGTCATAGACACAGTCAAAACCCTGGCACTTAATAACATATGTTAGCCATATGCTATATCCGTGCCAAAATTTTATTCCTTTTACTGCAATGAGTTAGCTGGTGTTTTGCGAGAGTTATTCTTTTGACGAGAGCCCGTACTTTTTCATTTTTTCGACTAAAGTCGTGCGACGCATGCCCAATTGATCGGCGGCTCTGGCCACTACACCACCTTGTTGATCCAGTGCTTGACGGATCATATCCACTTCAAATTCCGCCAGCATGTCTTTCAGATTGACACCCTCTTCAGGTAATGCCGAGCTGTTAGCGTGGCTGGTAGAATGCATATTAGCGGAGCTAAACACATCCTGAAGCGCATCTTGTTCATCGCCTTGTTGTTGACTTTGGCTGCCAGCATCGGGATTAGCAAAATCTTCGTTAAAAATACTCAGCAAGGCCTCGCGCTCAGCAAACTCGCTGGGCAGCTCCATTTTTTCATCTTCGGTTTCAAGATGGCGATATTTAGCTGGCAGCTCGCCCACATCAACAATTTTGTTAGGGTGAAGGATCAGTAAACGCTCGACCAAGTTGGATAATTCACGTACGTTGCCCGGCCAAGAATGTAACATAAGCGATTCAATGGCACGCTGAGTAAAACGTAACGTCGCATTGTGCATGGTTTCATGACGCGCTAATAGCTCCTGCAATAATAGCGGCACATCATCTTGGCGCTCACGCAGTGCGGGAGTTTCAATCGGAAAAACGTTTAAGCGATAAAACAAGTCTTCACGAAACTTACCTTGGGCAATCATGTCTTCTAGCCCTTGATGAGTGGCCGCGATCACGCGCACATTGGCTTTCAGTGATTTAGCCCCGCCTACGCGCTCAAAGGTGCGCTCTTGTAGCACCCGCAATAATTTCACTTGCATCGGCATTGGCATATCACCAATTTCATCCAAGAATAATGTGCCACCTTCGGCTAATTCAAAACGCCCCTTACGCGCAGCAAAAGCGCCAGTGAACGCGCCTTTTTCATGACCAAACAATTCACTTTCTAATAAATCGGGCGGAATAGCACCACAGTTAACCGGTACAAATGGGCCGTCTTTGCGATCAGAAATTTCATGAACCGCTCGCGCCACCACTTCTTTACCTGTGCCCGACTCACCTAAAATCAACACACTGGCCGCCGTGCCGGCAACTTGCTCAATTAAATGACGCACTTCTTGGATCGCATCACCCTTACCGACCAACATTTTCAGTAAGTAAGAATTTTGACTTTGCTCTTTAAATTGGCCAATTCGACTTAAATAAGACTGACATTGATGCAAAAGTCGCGTTAACTCATCATAACTAAATGGCTGGCTTAATTGCCCTAGATAGTTAGGCTCGTCCACTTCAAGGCTTGCGCACACACCGACAAAAGGCAGCTGAGGATGCTGTTTAACGATTTCAAGCGCTTTTGAAGGCGGAACCTCACCTAGCAGGACCCCTTTATACGGCAGCTCAATGTTCACATCCGAAATATCTTCCAGATGCTGCGACTCTTCACCAATAAAAGATAGAATCGTTTGTAAAAGGCATTGATTTTCTTCACTGCTATCAATTATTAGCACCGGCAAGGGACTAGCCATTCGCATTCCTCATAAGTTAAACCGCTGGAAAATTGACTAAAGGCGGTTTATTGACGCTTCCATTTTAGAGGATCTTAAGCAGACTACAAGTTCAGAACAAAACGAGTGTCACAAATTTGACGCATGATATATATTAAGTCGCATCAGGGATGATACATCCCCTTATTTTCCAAACAATAACCGCCTATACTCAAGATCTTGGTATAAATCATGCAATTCTTGCCAACACTGCTGTTGCAACGCACATTCACTGAAATAAGCGACATTAAATATGTTTAACAACAAAAATATTTTAATAACGGGTGGCACGGGATCTTTTGGTAAACAGTTTATCGAAATCCTATTGAGTAAATACCAACCTAAAAAAGTTATTGTCTATTCCAGAGACGAATTAAAACAATTCGAGATGCAACAAGATTTCAATCAACCCTGTATGCGTTATTTCATTGGCGATGTTAGAGACGCCGAACGCTTAAAACGAGCCATGAAAGGCGTTGACTATGTCATTCATGCTGCTGCACTAAAGCAAGTGCCAGCTGCCGAATACAACCCAATGGAGTGCATTAAGACCAACATTAATGGAGCTGAAAATGTCATCAATGCCGCCCTTGATAATGAGGTCTGTAAGGTCATCGCATTATCCACCGACAAGGCTGCTAACCCTGTTAACCTTTATGGTGCCACCAAACTGGCATCCGACAAATTGTTCGTTGCAGCCAACAACATGGCGGGAGGGCACAAAACCATATTCTCAGTTGTTCGTTATGGTAATGTGGTCTGCTCTCGCGGCTCAGTTGTACCGTTTTTTCAAAAGTTAATTGATGACGGAGCGGCTGAACTGCCGATTACCCATGAAGAGATGACCCGCTTTTGGATCACGTTGCCACAAGGGGTCGATTTAGTGCTAAAAAGCTTTGAGCGCATGCTTGGCGGTGAGATTTTTGTACCTAAAATTCCTTCTGTGAAGATTACCGATCTCGCCAAAGCCATGGCCCCCCATTTACCACAGAAAATCATTGGTATTCGACCAGGAGAAAAACTCCATGAAGTGATGTGCCCTGCCGATGATTCGTATCATACCTTCGAATTTGGAACCTACTTCGTTATTGCCCCTAGCATCAGCTTCAGCTCTCGCAGTAATGACTTCAGTCGAAATGCTTTGAATGAACAAGGGCAGGTAGTGGCAGAAGGGTTTGAATATAATTCAAAAAACAACACTCACTTTCTCAAACCAGAAGAAATATTGGATTACAACCGATAATGGCTGAGTTTATCCCATATGGTAGACAATGTATTACTCAAGCCGATATTGATGCGGTTGTTGATGTTCTTAAATCAGATAATTTAACCCAAGGCCCCCTAGTTCCAGCCTTTGAGCAAGCGGTAGCCAAGTACTGCCAAGCCAAGTATGCCCTTGCTTGTAATAGTGCTACCTCGGCGCTGCATTTAGCCTGTTTAGCGCTCGGTGTGGGTCAAGGCGATCGCGTTTGGACCAGCGTTAATTCTTTCGTTGCATCGAGTAATTGCGCTTTATATTGTGGTGCCCAAATAGATTTTATTGATATCGACATCGCTACTGGTAACTTATCTATAGCCGCCTTAATTAAAAAGTTAAAACAGGCAGCAACTAATAACACCTTGCCTAAAGTCCTGATCCCAGTTCACTTTGCAGGGCAAAGCTGTGATATGCAAGCAATCTCAAACCTAGCAACAGAGTATGGCTTTCGGGTTATAGAAGATGCATCTCATGCCATTGGCGGGCAATATTTATCCCAACCAATTGGTCGCTGCCAATATAGTGATATTTGTATATTTAGCTTCCACCCAGTTAAAATTATCACCAGTGGTGAAGGAGGCATGGCCTTAACTAACCAAGCCGCGTTGTGGAAAAAAATGCAATTATTGCGCAGCCATGGCATCACTCGAGAATCAGCCGAAATGCGAGAGCCATCCCATGGGGATTGGTATTACCAGCAAATTGAATTGGGTTATAACTACCGAATGACAGATATTCATGCTGCATTAGGTTTACGCCAACTTAACGAATTGGATACCTGGGTGGCGAAGCGTCATCAATTAGCAAAGCGCTACATAGAAGCCTTTCAAGGTACTCATATCGTACCTTTAGACCAAACACCGTTAAACTACAGTGCTTATCATTTATTCGTAGTGCGCCTTGCAGGTTTGAGCTTCAGAAGCAAACAACACATTTTTAATGAGCTTCGCAAAAAAAATATTGGGGTTAATTTACACTATATTCCCATTCACCTTCATCCTTACTACCAACAACTCGGTTTTAAGCAGGGCGACTTCCCTGTGGCAGAGCAATACTATCACCAAGCATTAACCTTGCCGTTGCATCCTGGCCTCAATGAGCAACAACAAGATTATGTTATTGAACGACTCAAGCGACTTTACCTAAAGGAAGCATCGTGAAGCTGGCCTTAGGTTGTGTTCAATTTGGGCTGGATTATGGGATAACGAATCAGCAAGGTCAGGTAGCAAATGAACAAGTGCGGGCTATCCTTGCGCGCGCCGCCTACCATGGCATCAAAACATTAGATACCGCAGCGCTGTATGGCGACAGTGAAACCGTGTTGGGCCAATATGCTCCACTTCTACCGTCCGCCGAGGTGATCACAAAATTAGGAGACATCACCTCACCAGAGCAAGTGCGCCAAGGGCTCGAAACTAGCCTAACTAAACTCAACCGCAAGGCAATCCACGGCCTATTACTACATCGTCCAGACATATTGCTCACCCCCCAAGGCGCAGCCATCGCATCCCAGCTCAATGCCCTTAAGGAAGAACAGAAAATAAGTTTATGGGGCGTTTCTGTTTACCATCCAGAGCAACTGATACAGCTATGTAATCGAGTTAACTTTGATTTAGTGCAGCTACCCTTGAATATCTTTGACCAGCGTTTTTTACAGCAAGACCTGCTTAAGCGGCTAAATCAGCAAGGTATAAGTATTCATGCCCGTTCACTATTATTGCAAGGATTACTATGCCAAGGACAGTGGCCAGCAGCTTTCAACCGCTGGCAGCCTCAATTACAACATTTAAAAAACCTTGCCAAAGAGCACAATATTAACTTGTTACCACTCGCATTAAGTTTTTGCCACCAAGTGAAATATGTGGAACGATTTGTGCTTGGTTGTCAAAGTGTATCCCAACTGGATGAGATTGTGACAGCATATAAAACGACCCAAGGTCTTGAGATCGACTTCTCAAAGCTTGCTTGTAACGATCTAGACTTTATCTTGCCATCCAATTGGCCACCACAGAGTAACTAATTTCCTGGCTTCACTTAGCCATATTCAAGAGGCAGGTATGATCCTAGCAATTTTACAGGCAAGAGTTTCTTCAGCGCGGTTACCCAACAAGGTGCTAAGGCCCATTTTAGGCCAGCCGATGTTGAGCCATCAAATTGCGCGCATCAAACAAAGCAAACGTATTGATAAACTGGTTTTGGCCACCAGCAATGAAGACAGCGATAAGCCTCTAGTTACACTAGCAAGCGCTTTACACATCGAATCGTTTCAGGGTAGCTTAAATGATGTACTCTCTCGATTTTATCACTGTGCCAAACAGCATCAAGCGAGCCATATTGTTAGGCTAACGGGTGACTGCCCCCTTGCCGATGCGCAAATCATCGACCAAGTAATAGACAGTCACCTTTCTAACCATAGCGACTATAGCTCGAATTGCCATCCCGCCACATTTGCCGATGGTTTTGATGTTGAAGTGATGACATTTGCGGCCTTAGAGCAAGCCTATCAATTGGCACATGAGCCAGAAATGCGTGAACATGTCACATTATACTTAGCAAAGCACAATAACCTAGCGAAATCCAATGTGACCACATGCCCCGACACTTCAGAGTTTAGAGTAACAGTGGACAATCTAGCTGATTTTGAGCTTGTAGAGCAGATTTTTTTAGATATGGTTAAACACAAAAAAGAATACCACTATCAAGATATTATTGACTGGCTGCAAGCTAATCCAAAGGCCAGTCGCGCCAACAGGCAATATACCCGAAATGAGACTTTGCCATCATGTTACAAATAGATCCTAAATACCAAGCAAGTCATACCTTGTATCAAAAGGTAAAACAAATCATTCCGTTGGCTTCGCAAACTTTCAGTAAAAGCAAACTGAGTCTACCCTATGGCGTCAGCCCATTATTTTTAGAGCGAGGTAAAGATTGCCATGTTTGGGACGTTGACAACAACAAATACCTTGATTTTATCAATGGTCTACTTTGCGTTAGCTTAGGCTATCAAGATCCTGATGTAGATGAAGCGGTAGTAGCACAAATAAAACAAGGCGTCAGTTTTTCTCTTCCGCATCGGCTTGAATATGAAGTTGCCACGCGCTTAGTAGAACTTATCCCTTGTGCAGAAATGGTGCGGTTTGGTAAGAATGGCAGCGATGTTACCGCTGCAGCGATTAGGCTGGCTAGAGCTTATACAGGAAAAGAACACATCGCCGTTTGCGGTTATCATGGCTGGCAAGATTGGTATATCGGTGCCACCAGCCGAAATGCAGGGGTCCCACAATCCACCATAGCACTTACCCATCCCTTTCCATACAATGATCTTAGCGCATTAGAAACGCTATTAAGTCAGTATGAGTTTGCCGCCGTGATCATGGAGCCGATGAATATCAAGACACCGGAGGCTGGCTACCTACAAGGGGTAAAAAAACTGTGTGAAAAATACCAATGTGTACTGGTGTTTGATGAGATAATTACCGGATTTCGTTTTGATTTACGCGGCGCTCAGCACCTGTTTGACGTCACTCCCGATCTCACCACCTTAGGAAAAGGCATGGCCAATGGCCATCCTATTTCAGCAATTGTCGGAAAAAAAGAAATCATGTCGCTCATGGAAGATATTTTTTTCTCAGGCACCTTTGGCGGCGAAGCATTATCACTGGCCGCAGCGAAAGCCTGCATTGATAAAATGCAGCGACTTGATGTCCCTGATAAGCTCAACCAGTTAGGTTCACGGCTACAAAACGGACTTGCCCCTATCCTCGCCCAAAGCGAGCATTTTTTCTTGGGAGGGCACCCAAGCTGGACGATCCTTAGTGTTCAAAACGACCCCCATCAATTAATTAAAAGTGTTTTCTTGCAAGAAATGTATCAAAGAGGAATCTTAACCTTAGGGACACATAATTTAAGTTTCGCTCATCAAGAAGAGCACATTGATGCATTAATTTCTGCCTACCAAGAGGTGATTCCTTTCATTGAAACTCACCTTAAAAACCAAACCTTAGATAAGGCGCTCAGAGGGCAAGCGATTGAGCCTGTGTTTAAGGTGAGATAATGAATTGTTTGTTCCGAGTCGATGCAAGTAACGAGATTGGCTTTGGTCATCTCATGCGGTGCTTAACGCTTGCTAAGCAGCTAGCTAAGTATCAAATTGAATCTCATTTCTACTGCAAGCAAAGCGATAGCTTTGATACTAACATGCTAAGTAATGCTGGCTTCACTGTACACTTAATCCAAGAAGGTGATCAACTTGACGAAAGGCAGGATGCGCTAAACACGCTCGCGCTAATAAAAAGAATCACCCCCATATGGGTGATTTTAGATAACTATCAACTTGGCTCTATATGGCAAGCAGCTCTTGGTTCTGAATTACCTGCAATCAATTGTAAATTATTGGTTATTGATGACTTATGCCGCCCTATTGCATATGCAGATTTGCTACTAGACCAAAGCTTAGGTCGACAACAACAAGACTATACCTCTTCGGTAAAAGGCTGTGACTTCGCAGTAGGCATCAACTACGCCCTACTTAGGGAGCAATTTTTACAGCGGGTCGCCAGCGCTAAACAAAAACGTAAATCCCTCACTAGTCGGCATTTACTTGTTTCCATAGGCGCCACAGATCCGTTGCAGTTGACACTTAAAGTGCTTGCTAGTTTGAATCAACTGCCTGCTTCCTTGTTCCCTAAAGTGACAGTCATTCTGTCACGCCACGCACCCCATTACCAACAAGTTGACCAACTAATCACCAGTCAAAAATTGCGCAATATCTCTCTCCTAAGTGAGGTAGAAGAGATGGCTGAGTATATGCTTCAGGCTGACTTTGCTATTGGAGCATGTGGCACCAGCAGCTGGGAGCGAGCCTGCTTAGGGTTACCCAGCATTTGTTTTGTTGTTGCCGACAACCAACGCTACTTGAGTAAAGCGCTAATGCAATATGGATTGTGCTACATCGCCGATGCAGGTATCACGGCTCAAGCTCTTACATCTCAGATCCAACAAGTGGCCAATAGTCCCGAGCGATTGATGATGAGCCAACACGGCTTTGAACTCGTGGATGGTAAGGGAACCCAGCGATTAGCGATAATGATGCTAAAGCAAAGTGCCCCAGGTTTAGTATCGCTGCGTCCTTTTTGTAGCGCCGACATGGAAGTAGTTTACCAATGGCAGCAAGTCCCAGAAATACGACAGTTTGCCAGAACTCCCCGAGCGCCAAGTTGGGAAGAGCATCAAGCTTGGTTTAAGAACATGCTTGAAAATCAAGATAATAACTATATTATCGAATGGAATCGCCAAGCTTGTGGAGTCATTAGATTGAGTGCCACAGCACAACCAAGCCAATGGGAAGTATCCATTCTTGTGGCCCTTGATTTTCACGGACTTGGCGTAGCGTCAAAAGCCCTGGCGGCCTTACAAACCAAGCACAACGTTACCATGATTGCAGAAATATCCCCTAACAACCAAGCCTCTATCCGATTATTTACCCGTGCTGGATTCACTCAAACCTCATCACGGATCTATCAATACAATGGAGCTGATAAGCATGTTTAACTCTGATCCTACGCCATCAATCGCTCCTATAACCATTCAAGGGCGAGCCATAGGGAATGGCTTAAAACCGTATGTGATTGCAGAAATTTCGGCCAATCACAATGGTAGCTTAGAGCGGGCATTGCAATTGATTGAACGGGCTAAAGAAGCCGGCGCAGATGCCGTAAAAATTCAATCTTATACTGCCGACACAATGACACTTAACAGCAACAAATCAGATTTTACAATCACCGCAGGACCTTGGCAGGGAAATACTTTATACGAGTTATACCAACAAGCGCACACCCCATGGGATTGGCACCCAGCTCTCTTTGCCAAAGCAAAACAAGTGGGCATAACCCTTTTTAGCTCCCCTTTTGATGAAAGTGCTGTCGATATGCTTGAGTCATTAGATGCGCCAGCTTATAAAATCGCATCGTTTGAAGCCTTAGACTTCCCCTTGATTGAATATGCAGCCAAAACCAAAAAGCCACTGATCATATCTACTGGACTGGCGACTTTAGAAGAAATTACCGAGTTGCAACAATTTTTGGCGGGCATTGGGCATCAGGCCTACTGCTTATTACATTGTGTCAGTGGCTACCCTACGCCGGTTGAGCAATCTAATGTAATGACCCTGAAAGATCTTCAGCTACGCTTTGGATGTCATTCAGGACTGAGCGACCATAGTCTAAGCCATGGCGCAGCACTTGCGGCCAGCGCGTTAGGGGCGGCAATGATAGAAAAGCATTTTACCCATCATCGTGATGACGGCGGACCAGATGCTGCTTTTTCCTTAGAGCCGGCTGAGCTAACGACCCTATGCCAGCTTATTGAACAGGTGCATCTAGCCAAAGGAAGCGTCAATTACGATCGCAAACCCGCAGAGCAAGCCAACCTACAATTTCGTCGCTCTATCTATGCCGTAAAAGACATAGCAAAAGGTGAAGCTCTCACCCCTGAAAATATAAAACGCATTCGTCCCGGTCATGGCCTTGCACCTAAATATTACCATGATGTGATTGGCGCAACCGCCAAATGCCATATTAGCGCAGCGCAGCCTTTATCCCTTGATGATATTATTTTAACCAATCCAGCTCCCTCATGTTAAAGCTTAACTCAGAACAGCTCATCGCAATTTGGTCACAATTGTCTGGCCATGATTCCAATTTGGCTCTTCAGCTCGCGTCAGCTGAGCAATGGCAATCAGTCACAGCCCCCATACCCTCGATGCCGGTTGATTATTTATGGCCTGTCACTCAGTATTACCATCAATATAATTTGTCTTATGCCAATGAAGCCATTTTTTTACCTATAGTGCTCACTCAACAACAACAAGTGATCGCCATTTGGCCAGTAAATCTGGTTTTGACATACAATGGCTGGCAGCTGCAGAGTAATTCAGGTCCCCTGTTATGCCCGCTGTTTCTATCAAGCCATCTATCGCTCTCCTCGCGTAAAAAAATCATCAAGCGTTGTATCACTTGGCTCATTGAAATTGCCCATGGATGTCATATAAAGCAAGTACAAGCCTGCCAATTGTCCTATTTTGATAGTGACCCCAATTGGGCACTGACATGGATGAGCCATGGCGCTTCACTTGATAGCCAGTATGAAAGCTTGGTTGATTTAACCATGTCGCCTAACCAATATAAAAAGCACATCACTAAGGGTGCTTTGGCGGATATAAAAAAGGCTTTAAACCTATGGCGATATGAATATGTCACTCACATGAGTGAAACCCAGCGTGATAAATTTGCCGCTCTTCACCTTAACGCAGCAGGCAAGGTGACTCGCTCAAAGGAAAGCTGGGAAAGTCAGCGTCAGTTGATTAACCAAGGCGTCTCATTCGCCATTTTTGCCTATGATGAGCTTGATTCATTAATTGGTGCTGCGCAGTTTATCTATGGTCACGGCTTTTCGACATACGCATTCGCCGCTTATGATCGCAGTTTATTTAAATTGCCTATCGCCCATGGAGCACAACAGCTGGCCATGGACTTCTTAAAGCAGCGAGGAATGAGTTGCTACTTATTAGGGCAACGTTGTTTCGCAGGTGAATCGCCACCCCCTACGCCGAAAGAGCGCAGCATTGGCGATTTTAAATCCAGTTTTGCTACTGACTATCAGCTCAAGCACATTTTTTCGCTTGCGATAATGAAGGACCATTAGCATGAATAAACTAACAAAGTCACTGGCTATTATTGCCAAGCGTTGGCCAAAACTATATCAGCCCATCATATCTTCACCCGCTCTGACGCCCATGGTTATCCACGAGCCAGAGCCCACATACGTCATAAATGATATCCAGTTAACCAGTTGTTATAACCGCCAAGCAGAAGCAAGGCTTCAAGCCGATACTATCCCCCTAACTTGCTCTGACGTGCATGTTTACGGCATTGCGCTCGGTGATGCCATCGCCGCCCTGCTGACTCGGCCTCAAATTCAATCGGTGACAGTCTATATATTAAACTTTGCTATTTTTAAGCTGGCACTGAGTGATTTAGCCGATTTAACTTGGTTGGATGATCCACGGGTTTCACTCACTTTTGCTGGGGACTATCGCCATGTGCACTCACCATTTATTGCCATGCCTGCCGAGTTAGTTCTTGCTGAAAGCGCATGCTCAAGACTTAGAGATAAGCTATATCTGGCTTTGGATAATAGCTACATAGAGGCCAGTCACAAAAACAATGCACAAGCCAAGCAGCATATCATCGCTACCCAACACGCATTATCGCAAGATTTAGACGCAACGGAACTACTGACAACCAAAGCAAAGCGTGCTTATATCATCGCCACCGGGCCAACCCTAGAACAAAGCTATGAACAAATACGAGCGCGGCAGGCTGGCGACTTGATCATTGCCGTTGATGCCTCGCTACGGGCCCTTGACCAGCAGCAGATAATGCCAGACATAGTGATTACGGTTGATCCCAAGCCAGAAGTTTGTTTTGAAAATATTGATTTTAATAAATATCAAGATGTTAGCTTAGTGTATTTTCCTAGGATGTCTATCGGTACCCTGAGCCAATGGCAAGGCCCTCGACTACAAGCTTATTCTACGAGTAGTCTGTATGATGAGGTTGATAAAGCACAACCTCGACTAAGACTGTATTCCGGTGGCAGCGTGATCCATCCCGCCATCGATCTTGCCGTCAAAATGGGGATAAAAGAGCTTGTCTTGTTTGGCGCCGATTTTGGCTACCCCAAAGATAAAACCCACGCTTTTTGGCCATCAAATTTCGCCATTCCCGATGTCAATGCAGCCAGCAGTCACAGTGTCCTCGATTGGCGGGATCAAAAGATCACGACGCTGCCTAACCTTAGAGGTTACTTGCGTGATTTAGAAGATTATATAGAGCAACACCCCACAGTCACCTTTTACAGTGCGAGCCCACAGAGTGCGAAAATAGATGGAGCCGTTTTATGGAACCCACCACACTAGAACAGTTAATCGATGAAGTATGCCAACACTTTCGACTTGGCCATGAAGCGAGAGCTAACCAACGCTATGGCCAGTTGCTGGAGATATTGACTACTCAACACGATCAACTTGAGGCCAACCAAGCATCTCACTTAAATCAAATATTGCCACCCATGTTGGCGGCACAAAGCCGCCGAGATAATCTGTTCTTGGCTGATATCTTAGAGTATGAAATTAAACCGCTATTTAATACTAAGTAATAACTGTGCCAGCGCTGACCCCATCGGTAATTCACTGTGAATAGGCAGCGCCAAACAGGGGCGATAGTCCGTTTTTAGCGGATGGCCAGAGAAATTAAAATTGTAGATCGCGGTTTCAATGCCCATGTCAGCCAATTTGGCTTGTAATTCAAGGCGTTTACTGTCGCTAGCATTGGCATACAAAGGGGCAATACCTGGCGCGCCTTTACCTTGTTCAATGACCGCATGCATCCATGTCGGCCAGTCATCAGCAACGCCTAAATTAGCTAGCCATAATAGCCTGTCTTGACGCGCTTGGGCTTCTGCACTTAGCATCGCCTCAATATCACAATCAAGGAAAGGGCTAATCAGCTCTACATTGTTACTATAGGTCTTGTTAATATCGGCACACTTAGCTGGATCCGCTTCATAGACAATAGCGGGCTCTCGAGCAATAACGCTGTTTTGCCAACCGGTAGCCGCGTAGAGCAGTCCACCAGCTTTTAGTCCTAGGCATTTAGACAAACTGATAACCAACTGAACTTGATGATGCTCCGGCTGGTTGAGCCACTGGCCATAGCGCTTGATCGCGTCAGGCGAATCCACGCAATCCAAAATGATCTGACATTGGCACAATTCGAGTACTTGCTCAATCACGTCATTCGTATACGGCCAGCCCCATTGTTCATAGATGATCACCGTATCCACTTTAATTCCAAAACGCATAACATCGGTAAAAGGAATGGGACTGGCGACACGCGCAATGCAAGAAACGACACACGCCGAGCTGTATTCAGGGTAAGCAACGCGATTAACCCTCGATAGTCCAAGGCGCTGCATACCATGCTGTAACGCCTGACGGCCACTGGCAAAAATACAATTGGGCGGCAAAGTTTTGCCACCTTTAATCGCGACTGGCTGGGCTCGCCAAAGACCCGTCATCAGGAATATTTCCTAATCAAGATATCTTCCCGAGTGTGACCAAAAGGCAATTCACAGGGCTGAGCCATCAGGTAAGCTTGAGCCCCTTTTGTACGGATCCCTTGAACTAAAGCTAGGATTTTATCATCGTTAAACTCACAGCTAGGTAGACCCGCTTCAAAAGGTACTTCAGCAATGGTTGCGCGCTCAACTTGCTGCGCCCATTGTTGAGAAAAAAGTTGCCCTTCTTGACTAGCGAGAAAGCGCTGTTTGGTATCTGTGTTCGGTATATCCCCTAGTAACATCATTCCACCTGGCGCTAACAGCTCAAATGCTTTATCAATGAACTCAATCACAGCCGCATCATCTGGTAAACAGTGCAGCACGCTGTAAATAACCACCTTGTTAAAGCTGCCAAGTTCGCTATTGGGCAAAGTTAAAAAATCACCCGGCAACAAGTGTATATTGTCGATGGTTGATCGCTGACTAAACTTTTTCAAACAATCTTGATGATCAATGCCAACGCAACTAGAAACGGAAAAAGAAAGCGGAATGAGCAAGTTCCCCGTACCGCAACCAATTTCAAGTAGATGATCACACGCGTTTAAATCGAGTTTGGCAACAATATCTTTAACGATATTTTTTTCAGCATCTTGTTGGATCCCATAACGCCCAGCAATTTGGGTATGATTATCAAGGGAAAATGCACGCTCCCCGTAAGCTTGGAAATAACTACTCATAACCCTCTCACTTCATTGGCGCTCTGATAGGCTTTTTGTAATAAGTCAGCCATAAAGAAGCCTTTACAATTACCTCGTCCCAACAAGCTTAAATTCGCATAGTCTTTTAAAATCGCGTCATTAAACAGTGCCATTTGCTGTTGAGTCTGCGCCGTAATGACAGGAAAACCTTGTTTGATCGGCTGACAGGTTTGATACAAACACCGATGATGCTCATCTATCAGACCCATCTTAAGCAACTCATCTAATACCTTCGATGTTGCAGCAGAAAAATCAAAATCAGCACCATTTAACGCTTCCACCGTAACTTTAAAGCTATCGGTCGAATCAGGGCAGAGATTTTGATAAAGGGTTAGACGACCAGCGATCATGTCGGGATCGGGCACGTTAATATAATAAGATTCACTGTGCAGCGGTTTATCAAACGCAAAATGGTACAATGCTGTTGGTCGATACTCTGGCTTGCTTACACTTTGGGATACGGCCACATAACGTGACAAAATGGGGCTAGGAACCGCCCAAAATAAAGCATCGATGTTAAAGCGGCCGTGGGAAGTATCCACGCTGCAAAAGCGATTTTCTTTGGTTTCAACATCCTTTATTGAGCATCCGGGAATAAAGCTAACCCCGGCATCAATCGCCTTGTGCAATAAGGCTTGATACCAAGCACCAATCCCCCCGCTTTTCGGGTAACACTTCATCGCCCCTCGACTGGCGCCATGAAAGCCAAGTTTATCGTTATAAAGAGGAAGCTGTTTTAAGTAACTTGACGTTGGGGCATCGAACGCGATGATACGATTTAAATCAAAAAACGGAAAGCAGCCAGCGCTTAATACACTTGCATCAGCGCCAAAATACTTTTTGACGACACCACTTAACACCTTTTCGTAAATCACAGAGCCATAGTGCTGTTGATACTTTTCCTTCAAATTCGCTGGTTCATCCTGGTCCGTTACTGCCAATAATGAACCAGCATAATCTGAATGTTGTAAAGATGAGGCATTATTAATGTTTAAAAATGGGCTCACTGAGCTCATTTTTTGATAAAAGCTGCTGGAATGCCCGACATCAAATGTATGCATTTCAATGCCTAAGTCATCAAATAAAAACGCATCAAGAGATGGCTCTCCAGTATGGCAAGCGACATGGGTTCCATAATCAAAGTGACCAAACTCTGAAGGGATGCTTCTCAAAAGTCCGCCAGGGTGCTCATCGTTATCAACTAATGTCACCTGATGGCCGCGTTTGACCAAAGCATAAGCAGCGGTTAAACCGACAATGCCTGCACCAACAACTAAAATGTGATTATTCATCTTTAGTACTCATGTTAAATGTGGTTTGGCTTTCCCACTCTTTAGCCATCACAGTTTCATCTGGGACCAATAACGAATGCTGATATTTTTCTTTCATCCCCTCTAAATAGCGGCGAACAATTTCAAGCCCCTGCTGATGATAGGATAAAGCAATATCGGTATCCTCAGTGCTTTGTAACATACGGCTCAAAATAGTGTGCGTGTACAATATGCTGCCTCGGATCATGTCACGTAGGTACAAGCTTTCTTTTACTCCCCCCCCTTCAAGGTAGGCATATTGTTTATACAAGTTTTGGATTGCAGAAAAACGATCAGTCACAGGCTCATTTGTAATAGCAATAAGTTCGTTAATAAAATGCTCAAAATCCAGACTCTCTAGCTTTTCAAGAAACAAATCACTTACATGACGGCAATCCAAGCTGTAATGTGTAAAGCAGCGGTCTACAAGTTCAGATTTATCAAGCGATGGAGAGCTTATTGTGAGCTGATGTGGCTCTAATGGCTGAGCGCCCTTAATCAAAGCTCCATCACTCAGGTTAAAACAGCGAATATGTGGAGCCCGTGAGATGAAGGCAGTTATTGATTGAGCTGAATAACCAAACGCACTGCTGCTTCGTACTGTACCGCCAAAGTTGCCTTCTAATTCAATCGTGTCTTGACCTTTAATGTCAAACAAGGCGCGATCATCACCTCTGTCATCATAATAGACACTGTCTTTACTGTGGTGTTGCCCTGATGGAAACCCTAAATCAGTTCCAATAAAGTAAAATTCTCTAAAGCCTAATGCTTCTATTAGCGTCAGAGCACAGTTAGCAACCGTTGGATTACAATAAGCGACTCGCTTGATCTTCATCCCAACTTCACCCAGCTCTCGCGTTAATAAAGTAGAAGGTTCATCCGCTTTAAGCGCAAACATTCTCCGCTCAAATAGCTTGAATACCTCAGGGCTAATCGTGTTAATAGACAAAAAAGGAATTTTTTTGAGAATCTCTTTATCAACCGATAACAAGCGGTCATGAACTGGGCGGGTTCTTTCTTGCTCAACATGAAAGTCAGGTAATATACCATTACGCAATAATGTATCGATTGTGGTACCACAACTCACTACAAGCACTTGATGTTGATATTGCTTGATCAAGGCAATATTTTTATCTAAAGATGGACCATTACCACAGATAAAGACAGGAACATCTGCATTTTCCTTAAGGGGGAGTTTATTTTCTATTGCACTAGATGTGTCGAGATTGTGATAGTGATGAGCAACAGCCATTAACGCATCATCAAAAAAGCCGAAACCGTAGGCTAATTCATAAGACTTTTGTTCAAATAGGGTCAACGCTTTTTGAATAACGGGATCTTGATAATGCTCATAAATGAAGCTTTTAGAAATATCATAGCGACCTTTACGGAATAATTGATCTCCTAAATCAGCAAAAAACGCGTCTTCATTAGCACCAAGACAAAGATGAATAGATCCTCCGCGCTGGTCAATATGTTCAAGCATGCTACGCCAATCTATCAAATGCAGCGAAGCATAAAAGAAATCATGATTAGGTTCGTAAACATAAATACGATTTACATCGTGCTCAGACAATAGACGTTCAAGATAAAAGCCTGTTCCTAAGCCGAAACAAATCAGCATTCCAAGGGAATCAGGAAAAAAAGAACGTGCGCTTTGGTGTTTAGAGGATACTTTCTCTAGTTTTGCCAGCTCATCTAAATAAGTTAGATGAATGAAATTTTGACGATTTTCACCATCAGATTGTTTAACCACAAAGTTTGTTGCTTTCGGTGATTGCTTGTAATACTCAAAATCCATCAAACTAGTACGAAAGGCATCACCACCAAATACCAGAGTATCAGTCCCCATTATGGCAAGATCTACACTAAAATCCGTCGCCACTAGTTCAAATTGAGCAGGTTGATAGTCTCTAAATGCTTCAGCTATGTCTGGGATGTAGTCTTTAAAAGCAGCGATGTTTTCAGCAAAGACACGTTGATAGTCTTTGGCGATGTAAGGGATTTTTGCGATCCTTTCTTCAATCGAAGGGCTCACATCAGTGAAAGAGTCATTACACGATTCAACCATGGCTTTACCTAAATTTGTTTATCGCTATGTATTTTGACACCTTGGCACTGGCTAGCTTCCTTGCTTGCTCCTGTTGTTTTAATGCTCTTTTTCTTTCAGAAACTTGGCTTAGCTGCTCAGCATCTCGGGCCTGGATGGATAATAGAAATTCTTTAATTTCAGATGTTTTATCAGATTGTGAGGCGCTATTCCAGAGCCGTTCAATCAAGTTTTGACGTTGCGACAAAACTTGATTGAGCTCTTCGATATTATCCTCATGGATAAGTTGATTGGCTTGCTCGCTCAGATCATCAATTCGTTGGGTTAATTCCTCGATCATAAGGCTGTTGAGTTTTGTGCTGCGCGCATTTGTTCAGCTCTGGCTTTATCCGCTTCAGAAATACCTTCCCAAGCCTCTTTAATGGGGACGATCAATGAAACAACCTCATCAATTTGTTCACCCGTTTGATCGGCAGAAGCCTCACCAAGGCGTCTAATCATATAATCGTATAGTTGATAAAAGTTTTCACCGATCTCAGGGCTTTGCTTCATGTCGATACCATCTTGTAGACCAACAATGATGCCTATTGCTTTATTGAGGGATTTCGATTTTCCTTCAAAATCTTTCCTTAACAAACACCCCTTGGCGACAGCTAAAGAATCAACTAGCCCTTGCATGAGCATTTGAATAACGCGGTGCGGATCGGCTGCAAGCAACGAAGACTGGTGATTAGTATTATGATACTTTTTAAGATTAGCTCGCATTATGATTTACTCCTATACCTCTATTTCTTCTCCACAGGCTTCAACACACTTTCAATGTAGGCACTTGTGGCATTATATTGGGCAATAGTGACATCCAAAGCGGTATATTTTTGTCTCAGAGTAGCTTCGTAAGACTCAATATAACGACCCAGCTTATCCCTATCTTCTTGTACGCGAGTCAACGAGCTTTTCAAGGCCGCCTCACGCTCTTCCACCACACCACCAGTCTCTAAGTAGGTTGCTGTAAAATCACTCAGTTGCTTAGCGATGCCATCATCTCCTGCAAATAATGCGCCAAGATCTGACAAATTATTTGAAATAGCGTCTTCTAACCGCTGAGCGCCGCTTGGCTGTCCATTTTTCATGATGCTAGAAACTTCTAATTCTCCATCGGCATTCATGGTAATACCCGCGTCGTAAAGCATGGAGAGAGCACCAGAGGTACCACTGACAGGGGAGCCCGCTATCGACCTCAACTGCATTTCATAGCTTCGGATACTAGAATCAAATGCAAGAGGACCACTAACGGGATCAGATAGCGCACCTAGGGTACTTTGCAAACTGTTATAACCATCAATGAAGTCGTTAATCAGGTCATTAACACTTTCTGTATCAACACCTACGTTCAATGTCAGCTTTTCACCGGCTTGAGTCAAATTATTGACTTCTAGAGCAATCCCCGAGATAGCACTGGAAAACGAATTAGTCGATGACGTCACTGTTTGCCCGTCAATTTTAATTTCGGCATCCGTTGCGGTTTTAGCTGCTGTCATCCCAGTAGAGATAGCATCTAAACTGGCATTGTCATTAGTAACCGAGAGTTGGTTAGTGGAGCCGGTAACACTTGATGTATAGGTAAGGATGGGGCCTGCATCTGAATTAATAATATTGGCTTTAACACCAAAATTATCGCTCGCATCATTGATTTTCTTTTGAATATCTTCAAGAGTATCTGTGGCTTCAACTGTCACCTCGAAACCATTTGTACCAGCTCCGAAGATAAGTTTGCCCGCTCCGACCGTATCAGTGGATGCAGTAAAAGCGCCTGGGGACGAGTCAAGCCTTGAACCTTGAGCCAGCTTTAGCACTTCCACTTCAAACGTTCCACCCGTTACCACACCGTCTGTTGTCGCAGTTAAAATATCACTGCTATCGCCAGTTGTTCCTAAGTAGGAATATGTAGACTTGTTTTGATAAAAGGTATTGGGATCAGATAATTTTGCCAAGACATCTTGAAACTTGGATAGCGCAGCTTTAAGTGTGCCTACACCAGATAGTTCTTCGGTTGCATTTAACTCACGCTCATTAATCGAAGCTTCGCGAGTCCCCCGCTCGGCTTTGACAAACGTCGAAATAATGCTTTCAAGGTCAAGACCTGACCCAATACCTGCCAACGTTGCCATTTACAACCTCCAAACCTGATTACAAAATATTGATTAAGCCTTACTATCAATAAGTATACCAACTTTGTTGGTTAACTCTTGTTCTAGCTCTTTTATTTTTTCTGCAATCCTTAGCATTTCTTCACTGGGAAGCTGTCTCACTAATTCCTTTGTTTGAGTATCCGTTACTTTGATCACCGTTTTATCGGTAGAATCATCGATTGAAAAATTCACTCCGCGCTTATTACCATCTAAAAACCGCTGAACTAAGCTGACCGCTTCCTCTACCGACTCTTTTTCAACTTTCTCAGCTCTATTCCCTTGCGCAATTGATTCACTTTTTGAAAGCGCAGTATCATGTACTTTGAGGCTATTTCGGCTTTCATTTGTTACTAACGGGATATCACTATTGCTTTCACTTGGCTCTTCTTTCGGTAGTTTTACCGCAGAGTAAGATTCCAGGACAAAGGAAGCTGCTGTTGATTCATTCGCTTTCATAAAACCTCCTTATATCACAAAGCACCTATTAGATTATAGGTGCTTTATATGTGACCAGACCTAAAACTAATTATCCGATTAATGATAATGCAATTTGAGGCTGCTGATTAGCCTGGGCCAACATCGAACTTGCCGCTTGTTGCATTACTGTATTACGCGCCATGGCGGCCGATTCTGCAGCAAAGTCGGCATCCATAATACGTGATTTAGATGCTGACACGTTTTCAGCGATGTTAGTTAAGTTGCGGATAGTAGATGAAAAACGGTTTTGTTTCGCACCTAAGTCTGCACGTTTGTCGTTAACTGATGCTAGCGCAGAATCCAAATCAGCGATAGCAGTTTGGGCGAGCGCGGCTGTAGAAATCCCTGCGTCTACACCTAAGGTTGTCGCATCCATTGATGTCGATACACGAACGTCAATGGTTTGACTTTGGTCAGCACCTACTTGGAACGCTGCACTATAAGTACCGTCTAGCAACGTTACGCCACCAAACGTTGTGGTCGATGCAACACGGTTAATCTCATTTTGCAGCTCGGTGTATTCTTTGTTTAGCGCAGCGCGGTCAGCTGTAGTGTTTGAACCGTTTGCAGATTGTAGAGCCAATACACGCATACGTTGTAGCATGTTGGTGGTTTCGTCTAACGCACCTTCCGCAGTTTGCGCAAGAGAGATACCATCATTCGCGTTACGCGCACCTTGGTTTAGGCCATTAACTTGCGCTTGTAAACGTGAGCCGATTTGCATACCCGCTGCGTCATCTTTCGCACTGTTAACGCGTAAACCAGAAGACAAGCGTTGGAATGATTGCGCTAATGCATCTGTTGAGTTAGTAAGGTTGCGTTGTGAGTTCAATGATTGAACGTTAGTATTTACATAAAGAGCCATGGTATTTCTCCTATTAAGCCTTGGTATCCAGGGTCTGCTGCTTAAACTTGATGTTGCCACAGCCCTTTGTGTTTGTTTGCACCTTGTTTTTTGTGCTCATAAACTTTATCGGCGAATCAAACTTTTCCTTGAATATTTTTTCTATATTTTTCGCAAGAAAAATTTAAGACCATGAAATAAAAGGGTTAAATTGAAATTTTTGATACTAAAAAAAAACATTACAAGGTTAGTTAAAGTAAATAATGGAAGAAATAGCCCAGTAGAATGCTCAAGCTGAGGTAGGAGTTTAATAGTATTACGAGGAAAGATAAAAAGGGAGAAGCCCCAATAAATGGGGCTGAGGATTGCTCCTCACCCATTTAATAACGATAACGCAATTTGTGGCTGCTGATTAGCTTGAGATAGCATGGTACTTGCGGCCTGTTGCATAACCGTGTTTCTTGCCATCGCCGCAGACTCTTCTGCAAAATCTGCATCCATAATACGAGATTTAGAAGCCGAAACGTTTTCCGAAATGTTAGTTAAATTTCGAATGGTTGATGAGAATCGGTTTTGCTTCGCACCCAAATCTGCCCGCTGGTCGTTCACCGTCGCCAGTGCTGAACTTAAATCAGCAATCGCTGTTTGCGCGTTGGCTGCTGTAGATATACCCGCCGTAACACCCAAACTGGTTGCATCCATCGACAGACTGACTCGAACCGTGATGGTTTGGTTAGCATCTGGACCCACTTGGAATGCCGCGGTATATGTACCATCTAACAGCTTCACGCCACCAAAGGTTGTCGTTGAAGCAACACGGTTTATTTCATTTTGCAGCTCTGTGTATTCTTTATTTAGTGCAGCGCGGTCTGCTGTAGTATTTGAACCGTTTGCGGATTGCAGAGCAAGTACCCGCATACGCTGCAACATGTTAGTGGTTTCATCCAGAGCCCCTTCAGCTGTTTGCGCTAGAGAGATGCCGTCATTAGCGTTCCGTGCACCTTGGTTTAGGCCATTCACCTGTGTTTGCAAACGAGTACCGATTTGTAAACCCGCAGCATCGTCCTTCGCACTGTTGATTCGTAAGCCAGATGATAAGCGAGTAAACGAGGTACTTAGTTCGTTTGTCGCTCTGGTTAAGTTTCGTTGCGAATTAAGAGACGCAACGTTGGTATTTACATATAGTGCCATTTTTTTATCTCCATAATTTCCAACACTAATCAATTAGCAACATATGTGCCAATTATTTCTACACGTAATCAAACAGTGATAGGTTAGTGACTTTATTAAAGGTGGAATAAGCCACTTGCATGGCCATCTCTTGCTGCGCAAGCTTTGCCGACGCTTCTGCGTAATCGGTTTCCGACAGCCTAGCTCGCGCCTCTTGGTTCAAAATATCAAATGAGGCATTGGACGCTTCAACACGCTGCATAGTATTGATTCTTGAACCTATTTCACCGATCACACTGAGTGCAGAATCGGCTGTATTTTTTAACCCTACGGTGACATCTTTTAAGATTGGCTGAAGATCCGCTTGGTCAACGTTAGGATCCATTAGCGCGTTCTTAAAATCTTCTAAATGATTAAGCACATTTTCATTACTTGGTGGATCAAGGGAAATCACTGCCGTCGTTCCCGCTGCGCCATCAAGGGTTATGCTCATACCGGCAAACTCGATTGCCGCCCCTGGCACATAATTGCCAGTGACAGGAGGCACAAGGGGCAAGCCCCCACTATCACGGATCTCAAATGTATCGGGAACCCCTGCTGTTGTGATCACATTAAGTTGACTGGCTGCAGGGTTAGCAAAGTCATAATTAGCTTTGTGGTAGCTATCAAACTGATCTTGAGCCGTAATAGCTACCGATATATTTCCGGCAGAAGGCACCCCACTGGCGGTATAGCGCGCAGGCACTTTTTCAAATATATCTAAGCCTGAATCCCCTTGTTGCACAAATACACTGGGTGAAATCTGGATCTGATTGGTAAGGCCATCGCCTTGAAATACATAACGTCCCGTAGCGGCATCTTTAGCAAAAGACTGAACACTCGATTGACTACCAGAGAAAATGTAATCTCCACTGGCATTTCGTGCATTCATGAGATCGAATATTTCGTTTTGTAACCCTTCAACTTCGGTAGCAATGGATGCCCGCTCCTGAGACGATAAAGTACCGTTATTGACCGAAATAGCTAAGGTTCGGGCTCTGTCTATGGCAATCTGGATCTTATCCAGTGTCGATTCTTCGACACTCAAAGCGCCAGTCACCAGCGTCGAGTTTTTAATATATTGTTTATTTGACTCAATCACTTCTGATAGACGGTTGGTTTTGGCAAAGCCCGTTGGGTCTTCTGATGCCAGCTGATAGCGCTGCCCACTCGTCAATTGATGCTGAGTCTTAACTATGTTACTCGTGCTGCTAGCCATATTCGCGGTACTAGCATTAAAGATTTGGTTGGTTGAAATACGCATAATTTACTACCTCACCGAATTTAATAAGGTATCGAAAGTTGAACGAGCAGCACTGACAATTTGCGCGGCGGCACTATATGACTGTTGAAATTTCAGCAAGTTAGATGCCTCTTCATCCAGGTTTACCCCCGACACACTTTGATGCCAGTTGGTACTTTGATCCAGCTTGGCTTGGGCGGCTTGCGCAGCAACAATGGCATTACCTGTCCGCTCACCCACACTTGACTGCATCCGCGAAAAACCTTCATGAAAAGTCATTAAATTGTCGCCAGTGGCAATCACGTTTTTACGCATCAAGCTTTGGTTTTGTAAATCAGCCATGATCAAGCCGTTACTATTGTCAGCAAAACCATTGTCGTTAAAGGCGATTGAAAAGCTTTCACCATGCAGAGGCACACCAGTTAAGCTGATCTCATAGCCAGGATCTGTGATTGCAGGTACCGCATTTGCTAGTAAATTCTCGCCAGTACCCGGTGGGCTAGCCACGGAGCCCAATAAGTTCGGCGGGGCGTTACCGTCGTATATTTCATAAACCGTGTTGCCACCTGAGGTGTTAATGATGACTTGCTGCGGTGCCGCTGCAGTTAAACCCGTTGTGGCACCAAAAGCATAAGTGTCGGTGGCAGTTACGCCTTCTAGAGCAATCTTTGCTTTACTGGTATTGGTTGAATTGGCATCGACACGAATTGGCGAGGCTAATGCTAATTCCTCTGGACGTACCATACTGATATCGACTAAATCAGCGGCATCTAAGGTAGGCTGCACTAAGAATTTGTCACCCGCGACATATGGAGGCGGATCGAAGTCAAACTTCAAGCCATGGGACGGTATTTCAATGTTAGGAAATGTACCGCTTATCTCGGCTGCAGGGATTTGCGTGCGTTGGCCATTTTCAAGGGCGTAAACTTCAAATGTATTGGCACCTGTCATGATCACTTCGTAATCCGCCGCCGTTACCGAGCTCCCCAAGCCAGGCATAAAACTGCTGGTAATACCTTTTGCTGGATCGGAATTGTTGACGTAATTATGGGAAGTCGTCGTAGGCAACTTAAATATATCACCGCCGATGTTGCCATCTAAATCCATACCCAAGCGATTTTGAGTATTAAAAGCATCGGTAATAGCAATGGCCAACTGACCCATGCTATTGCGCACCTGCGCGATATTATCATCGCGAAAATCAAATAAAGCCCCCAATTTACCGCCGGTGGTAGTGCCATTAATGCCAACACTCACGCCTGCAATATTGTATTGAAGATCGCTTTTTCGACCATCAGGATTACCGGGTACAACGCTAAATTGAGAATATTCAATGCCGGTGACTAAGGGATCCCCGTTACGAAGCATCACTTGAACTGAACCACTCTTGCCATCAATGACCGTAATATCGACTTTTTCGGCCAATAGACGCACAGCTTCATCACGATGATCTAACAACGCACCAGAAGCGCCACCGGGTAAGTTATTGGCTTGCATAACTTCTTTATTTAATTCTCCCAAATTTCTGATTAACGCATTAATTTCAGAAACTTCGGTGCCAATCTCGTTATTAACGGTTTTTTGTTGCTCACTGTAGTTCTTAGCCAGCATGTTATAGGTGCTAACAAGGGACTTTAATTCCCCTAACATCAGTTGGCGGGTATCCAGTGAAGTCGCATCATCATTGGCGGTATGGACAGCTTGAAAGGTTGAGTCAAAAGCCGTACCAAGGTTATTGGCTTTATCACTCATCATGGCATCGGTGCGCTGCAGCTCAAAGCTCATCGCCTGAGCGTAGGCGTTAACACTACTATCTCGACGCATCTCGGCTTGAGCAAATTGGTCGAGTACTCGGCGATCGACAACCCGAGCAACCCCTGCATTAAATTGCTCAGAAACCGCAATATTGCGCTGACGGGTATAACCTTCAGTATTGATGTTTGAAATGTTATTACCTGTGGTGGCCAGCATACGCTGAAACGCATTAATGCCGGAGGTACCAATTTGTAATAAATCTGCCATAACAACCTCAGTATTCAATGGCAAGTGATCCACAATGACGTAAAACAATCACTTTTTAGGCACTTGCTAGGATATAAGAGGTTTAATGCATGAAGCGTGCCAAAAATTATTCGTGTCAATATGACGCACAAACACAGTGAGAACGGTAGGCTCTGAAGTTAAATATGGGACTCAACGCGTTTAAGCACGCTCATGACTTTATCGGCATAACGTGGATCGGTTGCATAGCCAGCTTTTTGCAGCTGACGCATAAAACGCTCAGGATCGGCGGTGGTTTTTAAGGCATGCTCATAGCGAGGGTTTTGCTGCAAGAAATGAACGTAATCAGAAAAACTTTGCTCAAAATCACGATAGACGCGAAACCGAGCGCGCTCGGTAACCGCAACACCATCATAATACTCTAAGGTATCCTTGTTAGTGTGTGCGCCTTGCCAGCGTCTATCGGCTTTAATATTAAATAAGTTAAAGCTAGAGTCCTGATTGCTGGTTTGAATGACTTTTTTACCCCAGCCTGTTTCAAGTGCCGCCTGCGCCACCAAGATAGCGGGATTGACGCCAAGGGCTTTAGCGGCTTTTTTAGCAAATGGCATTAAGGATTGCACAAACGATGCGGGACCATCAAATTGCACCGCCTTGCTCTGCTCAATTTTAGTCAAATCAGCTTGAGACAAGGCAGAGTTCAGTTCAGCGCTGGTGCCAGCAACAGGTAAGCGTTCGTTTGAATCCTCGGTACGACTAGGCTTAGGAAAGCTGCGTCTTAGAGGCACGCTGAATGCGTTTGTCTGCTCGACTGAGTCAGTTATTTGACGTTCAGACTCTGGCTGTCCCCCAGCAAAGGTCTGCAGCAAATCAAGACCACTAGGCATCTTCAACGGGCTGCCTTCTTCACGACGACTATGGCCATAACTGGGATCTAGCTGACGTGTTAATACTTCAGCTAGCCCCATAGTGCCAGATTGACTCAACTCCAAAGAAAGCTGTTGGTCTTGCATTTGGCGATAGAATTTAGTGTGACGATTATTAAATGGACTGTCGGTTTCAAACGCTTCGTTAGCTTCACGCATACTTTTAATCAGCATCCCTGTAAACATCGCCTCAAATTGTTTGGCGACGGCTGAGAGGGTACCCTTCTCGTCTTTTTGCGCAGCTTCACGCAACGAGTTAAGGCTTTGCACATCGTAGTATGCGTTGGCTTGTAGATTGGCTGCACCTAACTTGTCCATCATCTCACCATTAAATAATAATTAGCTCGCCTTGTAGCGCACCGGCTTGTTTTAGCGCCTCAAGAATGGCCATTAAGTCACCTGGCGCAAGCCCTACTTGGTTAACCGCTCTAACCAGTTGGTCTAAGCTCACGCCGGGGTCAAACTTAAACATCCTGCTGTCTTCTTGAGTAATATTTATCGTACTGTTGTCGGTAACCACAGTTTCACCACCCGCTAATGCATTAGGCTGCGAAACCGTTTGCGCCTCAGCAATCGTGACCGAAATGCCGCCATGGGTGATAGCCGTTGGCAGTAATTTCACATCTTTACCTACCACTATGGTGCCGGTGCGAGAGTTAACAATCACCTTGGCATTTTCAGCAGCAGGCTCAAAGTCTAAATTCTCAAGGGTCGCCAAATACGACACTCGCTGAGAAATGTCTCTCGGTGCATATACTTGTACCGAGGTAGCATCTATGGGCTTTGCAGTATTTGGGCCAACTAATTCGTTAATCCGATCAGCCATGCGTTTAGCTGTACTAAAATCAGGTCGGTTTAGGTTAAAGGTAAGATAATCCCCCTGACCAAAAGGTGACGCAATGGCGCGCTCAACAATCGCACCGTTTGAAATGCGTCCCACGGTAGGGGTATTGATGACCACTTTAGAGCCATCGGCACCTTCCGCGCCTAAACCACCAACGACTAAGCTACCTTGGGCTAAAGCGTATACGTTACCATCAACGCCTTTCAAAAAGGTTTGCAACAGCTCCCCACCGCGCAAGCTTTTAGCTTCACCAATAGCAGAAACCGTTACGTCAATTTTTTGACCGGGTTTAGTAAATGCGGGAAGCTCGGCTGTAATCGCAACGGGCGCGACATTTTTAATTTTTAATTTCACTCCCGTTGGCACATTAATGCCAAAGTTACGCAACATGGTGGCAAAAGACTGCTCTGAAAACGCACTGCTTTTTTCACCTGTGCCGGGCAAGCCCACAACGAGACCGTAACCCACCAGCTGGTTTGAGCGCACGCCTTGAACAGAAGAAACATCTTTAATTCGTACGCTATGCGCACTCATGCTAAATAGCAAAGCACCGCAAGCAATCAAAGCAAGTAAGCGTTTCATAATGCTGTCCTTAAATTACAGTGGCCAGTACGGGCCGTTAAAGAATTTGGTTAACCAACCTTGGCGCTGGGTATTGGCAAAATCACCCGTACCACCGTATTGAATACGGGCATTAGCAATGCGCATTGATGACACGGTGTTATCACTGGAAACATCTTGGGCGCGAACGATGCCTGTTAAACGAATAAACTCATCGCCATTATTTAACATGAGCCATTTTTCACCGCGCACCACTAGGTTACCGTTGCTCAGTACATCAACCACACTAACCGAGATATTACCGTTTAAGCTATTGCTCTGATCCGCTTGGCCTTGGCCACTGAAGCCGCTGGTTTGACCCATACCCAACTCAATGGGATTACCGCCAATTTTCGCCACCCCACCCGGAATGGTGAGTTGATCAAGGTTGAATTGATTGCTTTTGTCCAAATCAGACTTAGCCTTTTTCTTGGCCGAGGTTTGCTCTTCTAAATAGACCGTAATAATGTCACCAACGCGATGCGCTTTAATATCGGAATACAAGCTATTGGCATATTTCTCTTGAAATAGTGAGCCGGTTTGCACCACTTGCGTTTCTGTATCCGGTGGAATAACTGGCGCATAGGCCGGATCATTTTTAACCGGATCCGTTGGCAGTGACGAACAAGCCGCTAAGGATAATATCGCCAATGACAAACTAACTTGTTTAAATGTGCGCGTATTCATAATCATCTCCTTACAGCTGCTGACTCACGAACGACAACATTTCGTCAACGGATTTGATGACCTTAGAGTTCATCTCATAAACGCGCTGACTTTCAATCAAATTGACAAGCTCTTCGGTCACATTCACATTAGAGGTTTCAAGTGCGCCTTGAACGAGGGAGCCGATGCCATCATTGCCAGGCACACCTTGTAATGGAGCGCCACTAGAGCCCGTTTCTAAGTATAAATTTTGGCCGATGGGCTCAAGACCTGATGGATTAACAAAATCAGATAGGTTTAACTGACCGATAACTTGCGCTTCAGCCTGCCCAGGCACTTGCACCGATACCTCACCATCTTGTGAAATAGTGATAGATTGCGCATCTTGCGGCACTTGGATTTCAGGCTGTAATGGATAACCTGCCCCTGGGGTCACTATGGTGCCTTCATCATTGAGCATAAATTGGCCATTACGGGTATACGATGTCGTGCCATCTGGCATTAGGATTTCAAAAAATCCGCGACCATCTATCATCATGTCCAGGGAATTATCCGTGGTAAGGATATTTCCTTGGTCAAAATTTTTCTGGGTTGCCACCACTTTCGAGCCAGAGCCCACCATTAAACCCGAAGGCAAGCGTGTATCTTGCGAGGAACGACCGCCGGGTTGATTAATGGTTTGATAAAGCAAGTCTTCAAAAATAGCGCGGCTTTTCTTAAAACCAACCGTACTGGCGTTTGCCAAGTTATTGGATATCGTCGCGACATTGACTTGTTGCGAATCGAGTCCAGTTTTACTTATCCATAGAGCGGGATGCATAAGCGCCTCCGTTAAATTATCTGCGATTAAATGATGCGAAGCAGGCTATCTGACGCACGGTCAATATCTTCTGCTGTTTTCATCATTTTGATTTGCATTTCAAATTGACGCTGTAACGTCATCATATGGGTCATTTCTGAAGCGGCATTAACATTAGAGCCTTCAAGTGCACCTTGAACCAATTCAACCCCAAAAGCCGCAGCCTCAGGCTGTCCATCAGAGCGGCGAAAATAACCATCTTCACCGCGCATCAAATTTTTCACATCCGGTTTAACTGTTTTTATCGTCGCCAGTTCTTCCATGGCATTAGGGGGGGCCCCCTCTGGGCGAATTTCAACCATGCCATCACGACTGATTTCAATCTTCTCAACCGGCAGCGGGAAAATAATTGGTGTACCATTAATGCCAAGTACTGAATTGCCCTTCATATCCTTAAGCTCGCCAGTCACATCTATGGTTAACTTACCATTGCGAGTGAACATCTCCTCGCCAGAAGGACTTTGCACCGCAATCCAGCCTTGACCATCAACCGCGATATCCAAATTATTACCCGTGCGTTGCAATGGGCCAGCTTCAAAATTTTGCGAAGCTGTTTCGGTTAATGAAAACACGCGTGTAGGTAAACCTGGGCCAAAGGCTTGCATCGAGCGCGCTTGCTCTAAATCAGACTTAAAACCTGTTGTATTAACGTTAGCCAAATTGTTACCACGAACGGCAATCCCGTTCATATTTTCTTTAGCGCCCGACATGGCAATGTAGAGTAAATTGTCCATTTGCGTACCTTTAGTCAATTCTCTGGCAGTTAGCCGATAACCGAATTCATAAAGATAACGATGCAACCATGATGCCAACTTTTAAAAAGCATAAAAAAGGCCGCGGAATGCGGCCTAAAGGAGAGCGAAAAAAACGAATTATCGGATCTGAAGGATCGTCTGTTGCAAAGTACTGTTTACTTCTAAAGCCCTTGAGTTTGCTTGGAAGTTACGCTGAGCACTAATCAAGTCCACAAGCTCTCCCGATAGGTTAACGTTCGACTGTTCAATCGCAGAAGAGTTTATCTTACCAAAGGTACCATTGTTACCCTCACCCGCAATTGGCTCGCCCGAATTTTGCGTCGCTTGCCATGAGGTATCACCAATCTGCGCTAACCCTTGAGTATTATTAAACTTCGCCACAGCCACTTTACCCATGTAAACGGTCGAACCGTTACTAAAGGTTGCCTTCACTAAACCATCGGACGCAATATCTATACCCGTCAATTTACCGACAGTAGAACCGTTTTGCGATAAAGCAGACACCTCAAAAGGGGCACCATATTGCGTTGGGTTATTAAAGTTAAAAGTTAAGGTTTGCGTTGGATCAGCACCGTTTGTTGAACCCAGCGGAGCTGTCGTTATAGGTGACGGTGTTGGGTTAGTTGCTGGCGGAGTTGCTGGCGCAAGCTGACCATCAGTACCAAAAACCATTCGAGCCGAGGCAGGAATAGTTGGGTTTGGATTCCCTACACCTGGGGTATTAGCGGTACCACCGGTAATATCAACTGGCGCACCATCAACATAGGTTAAAATATCCCATGAATTCTCAGCTATGACAGGAGGGCCAACCGGATCAGGAATGCGTTTCACAAAGTAGGTTTGTGCCACATGAGGCTCACCTAAAGAGTCATAAACCGTTACCGAAGTCGATGAGGTATAGGTATCTGGATTAGTCGGGTCAAAATCTCCGATATCATGTTGGCTGCCGCCAGAAGGCAAGTTAAATGTCATATCCACTTGATCAGTTTTGGTTGGTGAGCCAACACTGGTACTGATTTGCAATGGGCGCGTTGCCGCCATACTAACCGAAGAAGGATTACCATTTTGATCAACTGGGTAAGCTTGTAAATATTGACCACTGGCATTTACCACATAATTGTCAGCATTAAGGTTAAAAGCCCCTGCGCGGGTATAGTTACGCGTCAAGGTCACGGTATCTTCAGCGGTAACAAAAAAGCCTTCACCCGTAATGGCCAAGTCAAGGGCGTTTTGGGTAAATTGCAAGCTACCCTGATGGAACTGCTGAGCAACTTGTGCGGTTTTTACACCATTACCCGAGTTGGTTTTGGCATTTGAGAAAATCGATGTAGCATAAACATCGGCAAATTCGGCTCGCGACTCTTTAAAACCAAAGGTATTGACGTTAGCTATGTTATTAGCGGTAACATCAAGGTCTTTTTGTGCCGCATTAATGCCGCTCAAAGCAATATTAAAAGACATAACTACTCTCCTATTTCAATCTTATCAAGCAAGCTAAGGTTAAATTCCCATTTGCGCTTTAAGCCGCGCAGCTGCTTGCTCAACAGTGTCACCTGAGTCAGTGTCAGGTGTTTCTGGTTTCGTAACTGGCTTGCTAGTCCCCACTTGAGACACCTCAAGCACATCACCAAGCAATACACTGCCAATACCTTGCAAGTTTAATACCACACCGTTTTTACCGCCGGCTAAACTGACACTTTCAACGTGACCATAGTTAGCCGTGGGTAAATCGACGCTTTCCCCATTCACTCTTGCATTTGCTTTAATTTTGTAATTGCCGGGCGGCATCATTTCGCCGGCCTCATTGGTGCCATCCCAGCTATATCGGACGTTTCCAGCTGGCTGATCGTTCATGCGAATAACTTTAACCAAGTTGCCTTTTTCATCTTCAACACGAACTGTCAGGTTTTGCATGGGTTGACCTGAAATCGCCACCCCTTCAAGGGTTTTACCTTCTGCAAGATGACCTTGCTCGGTAGGCACTAACACATTACGGCCAACCAAGCCCGAAGCTTGAAGTGCTTGCGTTGAGCTCATGATGGTGTTCATGTCCTCAAACTGTTTACCCATATCCGCAATACCTTCAGCGGTAGTAAACGAAGCCATTTGAGCAACCATTTGCGCGTTATCAACCGGTTTAAAAGGGTCTTGGTATGCAAGCTGCTGAGAGAGTAAGGAAAAGAAATCTTCTTGATCTAACTCTTTTTTGTTGGCTTCAGCAGCTTTATCGGAAATGCTCTTTTCTTCCCAATAAAGGCCATTGGCCGAGACATTATTAATCGTACTCATTTAATGCCCCCTACTGACTCTTACCCAATTGCAACGTTTTTGACAGCATTTGCTTTGCTGCATCCGCTATTTGCACATTGGTTTGATATGAACGTGATGCACTCATCATGTTGGCCATTTCTTCAACAACATTAACATTAGAGCGATAAATAAACCCATTATCATCTGCCATCGGATGCTCCGGCAGATACTCCTTAATCAGCGGTGCTTCACTCTCTACCACACCAAGCACTTTAACTTTCACGTTAGCACTTTGCTGACCTTGCGCCTTACTCAATTCTGCGGCAAAAACAGGGTGACGAGCCCGATAAGTTTTATCCACACTGCTGCTAACACTGTTGGCATTAGCCAAGTTACTGGCAGTGGTATTAAGTCTGACAGATTGTGCGCTCATCCCTGATGCGGAGACGTCTAATACTCTGAATAAGCTCATAATTATTGTCCTTTTATCGCTTTCTTGAGGGAGGCTATTTTACTGTTTAGAAAACTTAAACTGGCCTGGTATTCCATGGAGTTTTGCATAAAAAGGTTACGCTCAACTTGAACTTCAACCGTATTGCCATCCCCTGTATCAGGTTGAGTGGGGGTGCGAAATTTTATTCCCGGTTGGAGATTACTTTGCATAGAAAAATGACGCGTATTGGTTTTATCGAGTGAAAAACCGCCCCCTGATTTAGCTGCGGCAAGGGCATCAGCAAAATTAATGTCTCTTGCTTTGTAATTTGGCGTGTCTGCATTGGCAATATTACTGGCTAACATCTCAGAGCGCCTCGCACGAATGCCTAAGGTGTGCTGATGTATACCCAATGCTCTGTCAAAATTAATGGCCATAAGTCCTCCTGCCTAACTAACAAGAAACAAAGCAAACTGCGTGCCAAAAATACAAAGCACCTTTGATAAGGTATCCCCTTTGCAAATAATCAGAGTAAGCAATTGAAATAAAATGATTTACTAGCAGATGTGCATCTAAATAGCGGGATTGAAAAAATCGAGAGGAAAAGTGTTGCCATAAAAAAAGCGGCAATTTGCCGCTTTTACTTAGAGCTAGCGTCGAGGTGCTGGCTCCTTAAGTTTATAGACAATACCCGGATTACAGCGGATCATGTCATAACGATCTGTTAATCCGGTTAAAGACTCAGATGCCCCTAACATTAAATATCCGCCTGGGTTTAAAGCATTAGCAAATTGATTGAGGATCTTAGATTTAACCTCAGGCGAGAAATAGATAAGCACATTGCGACAGAAAATAATGTCAAACTTACCTAACAAGGTGTAGCTATCAAGTAAGTTGAACGACCGAAAGGACGCCAACTTTTTGACTTTATCTGATATCCGCATCCGTCCTGAGCCATCATTAATCGCCTCAAAAAATTGACGCTTACGCTCAGGCGAAAGCCCTCTAGCGAGCGCGAGAGAGTCATACTCGCCTTTCTTACAATGCTCTAGCATAGCACTCGATATATCCGTGCCAAGGATTTGAATACCATGGGGCATAGCGCCCGGCTTTTTCATTTGATATTCCAAAGTCGACATTGCAATCGAGTAAGGCTCTTGCCCAGACGATGACGCAGCCGACCAAATTTTAAGTGGTCGCTTATTGACGCTTAACTCCGGATATAATTTATCAACCAATAACTGAAATGGGTAAGTATCACGAAACCAAAGCGTTTCGTTTGTCGTCATTGCATCGATCACCGATGCTCTCAGGTCGCGCTCACGAAAGCTCATTGAACGCTGAATCAGCTCAGGGAGCGAATCCACCTTATATTGGCTTAATAGCGGAGATAAACGGCTCTTAACCAAGTACTGTTTATTTGCCCCTAAAACAATACCGCACTGAACTTCAAGAAAGTCAGAAAATTGTTTATATACTTCGTCAGACAACATTTTAGCAGTCAAATCAATGCCCTTAATTCTTAACTATTTACAGCTTCTTTCACAGCACTTGCTAATTCATCAGGATTAAACTTAGCGATAAAGTTGTTAGCTCCTACTTTGTTTACCATAGCTTGGTTGAACACCCCGCTTAATGAGGTATGTAAAATGATGTGCAAATCTTTGAGTGCGGGTGTTGCTCTAATCTCAGCGGTTAGGGTGTAGCCGTCCATTTCAGGCATTTCAATATCTGAGATGATAAGCGCAATTTGATCGGTAATCGGGCCATCTTTAGCCATTTCTTTCAGCATTACAAGGGCTTCTTTACCATCTTTAGCCAAAATGCACTCTACGCCTAATGAAGTAACCGCCTTCTTAACCTGATTACGCGCAACACTGGAGTCATCTGCAACTAAAATCTTACGCCCATGCACTTTTTCACTGGTATCCGGCGTCTTCAGCTCTTCGCTAACATCGGTATTAACCGGAGAGATTTGGTCTAGTATTTTTTCAACATCGATAATTTCAACCAGCTCATTATCGACTTCTGTTACCGCGGTTAAGTAACTAAAGCGCCCTGCGCCTTGCGGCGGAGGCATGATTGATTCCCAGTTCATATTAATAATGCGTTCAACTGAGTTAACTAAAAAGCCTTGCACTGAGCGGTTGTACTCAGAAATGATAATAAAGCATTTAGACAAATCTTCGATTGGGCGCCCGCCTGTCGCTAAACTCAAATCAATCACCGAGATGGTCTTGCCGCGAATATGAGCCACCCCACGAATAACCGGGTGTAACTTAGGCATGGAAGTCAACGGCGGGCATTGCAGAACTTCTTTTACCTTAAACACATTGATACCGTAACGCTGGCGTCCCATCAGCTTAAAAAGTAGTAACTCTAATCGGTTTTGCCCTACTAGCTGGGTCCGCTGGTTTACTGAATCAAGTAATCCTGCCATAACTGTCTCCGTTTATCATCCATCTGCATTGCAATCACTCACTATTGTGCGTACTGGCATCGAGTTTGCTTACATTCATTATTCAAGTACTAGCAAACTACTTCATTAATGAGTTTAGTTGCAAAGCACAATTTGCATGAGTTAAGTTTAAACCTTAAATCAAACCTAAGTTGAATTTTTCAGCCTAATTGACTGATTTTTTTATGTCTCAACCTATATCGACACCAGGAGTAAAATGCTAAAGCGATTATTTATTTTATTATGCAGTTTAGGTATTTATCAGGCTTTTGCTAGCCCAAACCCACATTTATTGATCGAAAAGATGGCAGAAGATGAAGTTGCCGCACAAATTCAGTCTCCCGCGAATGGAAAAGTAGACATTGTTGCATCACCTTTGGATTCAAGATTAAGCTTCACGCCTTGCCAACAGCCTCTCACTGCCGACATCGTCAATGACAAAATCAATAAGACCACGGTCGTTAAAGTAAGTTGTGATGACGCCTCGGCTTGGCATACTTATGTTCAGGTGAGAGTAAAGATAACAACGCCTGTGGTGATAGCCTCGCAACTGCTGGCGCCTGGTGCTGTTTTATCCGAACAAAACATTATTATTGATTTTGTCGAAGTACAAAATATCCGTGGTAATGTGATTGCCGATCCAACCCAACTTTATGGCGTCAAAGCAAAACGACGCATCCCGAAAGGCCGCATGATCAAAATGCGCGATGTTTGCTATATCTGCAAAGGAGATAATGTGATCATCAAAGCCAAAATAGATAACCTTGAGATCAAGACCAATGGCATTGCCATTTCAAGTGGCTCCCTAGGTCAAACTATCCGAGTCAAAAATGTGCAAACCAATAAAACAGTCGTCGGAAAAGTGACTGGTGTAAGCGAAATGGAAGTAAAGTTATAATTTCTGCTAAAGTTAATCCAGCATCTGCCGATATGGTATATTAGCGGCATCTTAATCTAGATAGGTTGTTATTATGGCTATAAATATGAACAATGTTGGCAGCAGGGCCAACTTGCAGGTTGAGCAAAAACAACAAAAACAAGAGCAATTAGCTAAGGCGACAGAACAAGCACCAAATCGACCAGCAACAGGCAAAGACTCGGTGTCACTCACGCCTCAAGCACAAGCTTTCAATAGCCTGAAAAAAGAATCGTCTGAAACCACGATCAATAGAGAGCGGGTCGAAACGCTGAAAAAAGCCATACTCAATGGTGAATACAAGATAGATGCAGACAAACTAGCCAAAAATATGACAGAATTTGAAGCTAAGTTTGGCCAATCACTTGGAATTTAATGAACGCATCTATTTTACAGCTACTTGAGCAGCAACTGGCTTACACCCAATCGTTAGTCGAGCTGATTAATGAGGAATACGAGACACTCATCAATCGTGATCCCGATCGCCTTGATCAGCTCGTTCATCAAAAACAGGTTTTGTTGCAACAAGTTGAAACCAATGATCAAGCCATACAAACTCACCCTGATTCGGCTCAATTAAGCGATGATTCCAACACAGAAATACAGACTTTAATGAGTGCAATCAAAACGGCATTTAGCACCTGCCAACAGCAAAATGCCGTTAATGGTGAAATCATTGAAATGAGCCTGCGCACAACCAAACATCTAACCAGTGTGTTAAATCAAGCTAAAGCAGCTAACTCCTTGACCTACAATGCAAAAGGAAAGACCCAAGGAGGTAATGCATTAGGAAAAGGCATCAAAGCGTAGTCGTACTTAATGAGTGTTATTGCACGTTAGAATGATTGGCAACTCGACTTTGTTGTAACAGAGAAATGGCGCTTCCTACAGGAATCGAACCTGTGACCTACCCCTTAGGAGGGGGTCGCTCTATCCTACTGAGCTAAGGAAGCGAAACTTGATTATATACAGTCGCTTAGCATATTTAAAGCGTTCAATTTTCTCCTCCCGCTAAACTAACTATTCCAGCAGAGCAAAGTCATTGAGCTGAATATTGCTGGCAGGCATTGAACCTTTAGCCTGCAAAACAGCCGAATCACGATACAACTCAACAACCTGAGTCGATATTGCACTTTGCTCTTGTCTAAATCTGGGGATACCAAACTGATCTGTGTAGCTTGAGTTGTGCGACAATTTAATCCGTTGGCCAATTTTCAAACCATTGTCACTGCCCAAGTTGATCTGAACTAGATCATCACGCACCGCGACAATTTTTGCCATCGGTTGCGCACATTCCAAGGATAAACTTGTATTGATAAGCACATCATCCATCACCTTAATCAAACGCTGACCATAAGCCGATGTCCAAAAATGCTTTGATGACAAATCTACTTGCTGCTGGCGAGAGTATTCCCATATAGCCTGCTCACGATAATGCTTAGTATCAAGTAACTCACCCGTCATGCCATCAAAAAGATAAGTCGTTAGAAAGAAGTTTCTTGGCGCTTGCTTTTCCGTTAGGTCAAAAACACTGGGCTTCTCACGCTCGATTGAGACATCTGAAATACTTCCCAACATAACAAACTGACTATCGGTACGACTGGCTATAGCCATTACCTGCTCTCTAACAGCTTGGTGACGAGCATCCAATAAATTAGGATCAAAATTAACGTTTTGATTGATATATTGACGAATATTGAAAGCCTGAGAATGAAGCTCGAGTAAATTATTCAACTTACCGGTGAATTCAACGTCTAACCCAAACAGGCCACCATCAATGGCCTGCTCACGATTTTGCAGCTTAAATCGAACCAAAGCCAAAGACTTGGCATATTTTTGTTCGGTGCAAGCTTGTTGTGTGTCAGGCATGACATCGACATGAATATCAACATAAAAATAACCATCCTCAATCCGCTCACTGGTCAATTTAATACCTTGAATTTCACCGCTACCCGTTAAAGCGACCTGCTGAGAAGCCAACACACCATTATCAATTTGCTGCAAACTACTGATGGAAGCGCCTGAATAGAGTAAAGCTTGACGGACTCCATCTTTGATAGCGTTATCTCTGGCTTGCTCTAAGTCACCATTAACGATAGGCGCTTGCCCTTGCGCTGCAAACCAAGCCCCCTGACAACCAAATGCCACCAATAATGCCAGCAACGCTATCATTTTTTTCATAATATCACCTCAGTTATCCTCATTACCGCCAGCGCTGTATGTCAGAATAAAAGCAAGTTTTAAGCCAACAAACGAGTATTTGTAAAAATAAGCACATAAGTTCGACTCAACATCAAGCTAATTGGTCTACATATTGCATATAAATTATTAATAGTCGCGTTAGGACAGGATCGGCCGCCATGATAACTTGGGCCATTCACTCAAGAATATGCTGTCAGGGCCGATACCTAAGTTATTAAGCACACTCACCCTGTATGCTTTGGCTAAATATACCTAAGCGTTTTTGAATTGGGAGTTAACATGTTGAAAAGTCGCGTATTCATATGCCCAACAAGCATAATGATTAGCAGTTTATATCTCACAGGTTGCGCAGCAACGAGCGATCAAACCGCGCTTGTGGTAGACCCAAACAAAACCCAAATGGTGATCGTTGCTGACAATCGGCAAAATGCTGCCACCGGGCAACCGCAAGTGTTCTATACCAATCAAAACCGTGGTGAAAATGCCAGTGCAACAGCCGCTAATCCGGCTACGAGCCAATATTATGGCGGGTTTGTGTCGCCTGGCTATCGCAGCTGGAAACAAGAGCCCAAACGACGTGAAGCTATGCCTGGTGACAGGGCATTAGAGTTAGATTACATCATTCGCGGTCTCGCTGATCAGCTGGCTTTAAATCGTGACCCGAATGCGAGTAAAACCCCTATCGCTGTCACCTCAATCACCAACATGGATGATCTGCAAAATACTAACTGGCTTGGCCAAGCCATTTCGGAAGCATTCATTCATGAACTGCATATTCGAGAATTACCTGTGATTGACTTTAAAACAACCGGAAAGATCAAGGTAACACCTGAGGGCGATTTTGTTTTCAGTCGCGAATGGGATCAATTGCGCAGTAAAATCCCTGTTTATAGGGTCTTCACCGGCACCATGTCACGAAATGACGAAGGGGTCATAGTTAATGTAAGAACCATCAACATGCAATCACTACTGGTTGAGTCAACTGGCAGAGCCTTTATTCCAAACCGCTTGCTGGTTGGGGCCCATAACAGCTTAAACCCCGCAAAAAATGATGCCTATATCCAGCGTCATAGCGTACCAACAGGCGTCGAAGGGCGCACGGTTGAATTTGTTAAATAACACGGAGAGCAGATAATGATAAAACAACTCCCAATCCTTATATCACTGCTCGTAACCGGATGCTCTAATGTGGCAAACACTCACATCGAGTATGAAGCAGCGAAACCAGAGCAATTTCCCACCCTCATCGCCGTAGGATATGCGCCAATTGAACTGCAGCCTGGTGCCAATAAGCAGCAAAAGATGTTAAATGCAATAAGAGCCTCGAAAATTGATGCTTACCGCGAGCTTGCAGAGCAAGTGTATGGTTTAAAAATTAGCAGCGGAAACAGCCTTAACAGTTTTGTTTTAGGCTCAGATAAAGTTAAAGCTCAAGTCGATGGACTAATAAAAGGCGCAAGAGTGGTACAAAGTTACCCGGTTGGCGAAATGTATGCCACAGAGTTAGAGTTAAACACAGAGCAATTATTTTACCTGAATCAACTTCAAACCCCAGCGCAAAAAATCAAGAAAGTGACTTATTATTAACCGATTTAATTTAAAGCTAGCTAGAAATATGGTTTTGGAAATTATGTAGCATTATCATTATCTGTAAAATAGCTTATGCTGGTTAAATAATATAATACACCAGCATAAGCTATCAGATAAATTTAACTACCACTTTTACCAAGTAATAGTAAAATGATTTTAATTAATGTTTTCTACTGTCCAAGTTAACAGTTCAGCTCTTTCCGCTTCCGTCGCTTCATTAAACCAATAGGCTAACATTTCCATCTCTTTCGATTGTGCATCAAGAGTCGATGTGACTTTCTTGCGGTTTTTTAACGCCCAAGATATAAACGCTTCTTGCTCTGCGCTTGACACTTTATTAAACCAGTATCGCGTCATTTCAACAGCTGTGCTTTCTCTTTTTTCTGCTACCGTCGAATTTGTCGCGGTTGACGATACAGCCGCAGTCGTCGCTACAGCAGCCGCAGTTTGAGGTTTATTACCGTATGTAAGATATACACCCTCTATACGTTTAACAATTCCTTGGATGTAATTTGGGGCAATGAGAAACTTCAGCCCTTTATTGGCGTGCTCTTGTCTAATTTCAAACGTCAAGCCTTTCTCTTGATTTTCAACTAACAAATCCGTTGGAACAGAAAATTTAAACCATTGGCTTAATGTGCAGTTTTCATTACAAGTTTCACTGGTTACCTTACGTGGTTTTAACTTTTCACGAGTGCCGCCAACATAAACATATTCATATTCGCCTGGCTGCTTGAAATATGAAATATCCATATATACTTCAGATAAGCCGACATCGTTAGTGTTTTTGGCAAAGCTAGACTGGATATAATATTCACCGCGCGTTAACCCGGGAGCAGATCCAGCTTGCGGTATCGCTCTGACTTTTTCACCCACAACATCGACGGTTGAAAAGCCATCTGAAACAGTTGTATTACTTGCAAACTCATCTGAACTTGTTTTATTGGGATTAGCAGCACATGCGGTCAAGGCAAGTAGGCTAATTAAAACTAAACTTTGGCTTTTGGATTTGATCATAGTTCATCCATAAATACTGAAAAGCGGGGTGACATTATAACACTAAATTAAGTGATAAAAACAAAAACGCCGGCAAAAGCCGGCGTTAGAGTTTTATCTAATATACGATATCTTAGAAACCGTATTCTAGACCAACACGTACAACAGTACCTTTAGTAGAGCTACCGTCTAGGTCACGTTGTGCAACACGTAGGTAAGGTACGAAACCGTTAACTACGTACATAACTTGACCAGAAAGTACATTGTCATCGCTGTCTTTTACTTTAGCGCCATCTAGCTTGTATTCTTCGTTAGCTGCGTAACCAACTTTAAAGCCTAGAGAACCAGCCCAGTATTGACCAATGATAGAGTAAGAACCTTGCTTACCTTTTAGGCCTGATGCTGCATGGTTATCGTTCTCACCGTACTTGTATGCACCAGCTAGACCAAAACCTGCAGGAAGAGCAGCTTCAAAACCTACGATGTAGCCAAATGTATCAGCATCTTTCACACCGCGGAAATCTTTAGCACTTTCAACACCACCGTGTAGAGTAACCATGTCAGCGATTGTGTAATGAGCTGATGCACCGCCGTAGTAAGAATCAGGAGTTGCATCGCCGCTTGGGCTACCATCACGACCAGCTGCTAGAGAGAAAGTTAGGCCACCTAGAGATGGAGAATCGTAACGTACTGTGTTTGATTGACGATCGTAGTTGAAAGAAACATCACCGCCCCAGTCAAATACACGACCTAGACCTGGGTTAGAGTAAGGCCAGTCAACGATTTCGTACATAGGAGTTAGCATACGACCGAAACGAACTTTACCCCAATCGCCTTTAAGACCAACGAAAGTATCACGAGCGCCTAGTGTACCACCCTGCCAGCTATCTACGTAACCACCTTCGATTTGCATGAAAGCTTCTAGGTTAGGAACCATTTCTTTACCAGCACGGAAACCGATACGAGATTCGTTTTCTAGAACGATACCAACTTTTTTACCGTCTTTTAGGTTAGCTTTACCGTAGTCAACAGCAGAGATAGCTGCTACACCGTAAACTTCTACACTAAAATCGTTGTTTTGACCGATTTCGTAAGCACTTGCGCTCATTGCTGCAGTTGAAAGTGCAGCTGCTACTAGCGTCTTTTTAAACATGTGTCTCTCCTTGAAATAGACTCAGCGTTTTTTTGCTTTTTGCCTTAACTTAGTTAGTTAAGGCTTAGCTTTTTATATATGCAGTTTAAACTGCTAAAATTTTTGCGACCTCTGATAATCCGTCTATCAGTGTCTACAAGACTCATACTACCTTCGCATTGCAAATTATCAATCTAATTTACTAAACAACGTAAAGAAAACAGAGTTTGATCACAAAAATAAATTGAACTTTTTTGAAATATCTTTAATAACAATGAGTTGCAATAACAAGAGTAACGCTAGGAAGTGAATTTTGCTGTAGAGATATAAATAAAGCTAAATATGATGGGGTTAACTGCACCTAGCTCATTTGACTTAACTATATAAAAAACATAGCTTTATCTGAAACAAACTGTATCTGAACCTATGCTGAACATAATAAGCAGTTTGACAAGGTTTTAACCGCTTTGAATTATAACTTGATATCTAAAGCAAGCAACTTTTCAGCGCGAATTATGTTTGACAGTTTGAGTTAGCTCGAAGTTTTGTTTAATTATTATGCGGCTTCAACAATAAAAAGGAACAACATGCGCCCTATTATCCTTATTACCGGTTGCTCTAGCGGCATTGGCTATTATTGCGCCAAGCAATTAGTCAGCGCTGGCTATCAGGTTTTTGCTACTGCAAGAAGGCCTGACGATCTAACTAGGTTAGCCTCGCTAGGCTGTCAGCCAATCCACATGGAAATGACAGATGAGCAATCCATCGAACAAGGGTTCCAGCAAGTATTAGCGGCCACTGGTGGCCGCATTGATATTTTGTTTAACAATGCCGCCTACGGCCAACCCGGAGCCGTCGAAGACTTACCTACCGCCGCCCTACGCCAACAATTTGAAACCAATTTATTTGGTTGGCACACCCTAACCCGAGCGGCAATTACCGTGATGCGTAAACAAGGCCATGGTAAAATCATTCAAAACAGCTCTGTATTAGGTTTAGTTGCCATGCCTTATCGCGGTGCTTATATAGCCAGTAAATTTGCCCTTGAAGGTCTAACCGACACCCTGCGCTTAGAGCTAAAAGGCACCAATATACAGGTCAGCCTGATTGAACCTGGCCCCATTACCAGCCAATTTAGAGCCAATGCCTTAGCAGCATTTAAACAGCATATTAATATCGACAGCAGCGCCCATGCGCCAATCTACCAAAAAACGCTCAATCGCCTTGGCGCCAGTAAAGGGGAAAACAGATTTACCTTAGGCCCGGAGGCGGTTTACCAAGCGTTACAAAAGATCATTAACAACAAACGGCCAAAAGCCCGCTATTACGTCACCACCCCAACCACCGTATTAGCAATTCTTAAGCGCATACTACCCAATCGTTGGTTAGATTATCTGCTAAGCAAAAGCGCCTAAATTAACGGATAACATTTACCAAAGGACAACACATTGAAATTACGACAAGCTTGCTTTTATATCTTAGCATTTTGTATGGCTATCATTAGCGCGTTGAGCCATGCTAAATCACACCCCGCTTTTTGGACCTTAACAAAACAAGGCCATGCTCCACTAACCGTCCTCGGCTCGGTTCATTTTGGTACCGATAGTCTCTACCCTTTACCAGCTACCCTAACTAAAGCATTCTTAAGCGCCTCAACCTTAGTGGTTGAAGTAGATACTCTTAATATGCCGGCTAATGAATTACAGGCAACAACCACACTGATCAATTTACCCAATAAGCAAAAGCTTGCTGACGTGATGCCCATTGAGCAATATCGTGATCTCAAAGCCACCTTAAAAGAGTTAAACCTTAATATACCTAGGGTAAAATCCATGCAGCCTTGGTTTGTGATCATGACGGCAATGCAACTTAAGCTGGATAAAATGGGCTATCAAGCCAATTTAGGTATCGATGTGCACTTTCTAAAGCTGGCTAAGCAACAAGCCAAACCTATCATGCAGCTTGAAAACATTCAGAAGCAACTCTGGTACCTATCTCAAATTGGCCAAAACCAACCTAACTTTATCGCCACTAGCCTAAATGAGCTGCGCGATTTAGGCCAATGGGCGCCGGGCATATTAAGTCACTGGGCAAATGGCGAGTTAGAAACGCTGCAAAAATTGCTGATGCCAGATCAAACCGCTAACCCTGAGGAAAATATTTTTAACCAAATAATGCAAGAGCGAAATCAAGACTGGCAGCAGCAACTACTAAAATTACCCGCCGAACAAAATGCCTTTGTGGTAGTTGGCGCCTTACACCTTACTGGTAGCAATAACCTGATTGAACTGCTCGAGCAAGCAGGTTATCAGGCCGAGCGACACCAATATTAATCATAATTAGTAATCTGAGCTTTAGATAAACTACAGCGAATGAATAAATAGCAAAGCAGTGGCTTGCGCCTATAACGCCACTGCGAATCGCTTGTTTGATCAGGATCATCACATCAAGATGCAAAGCTTTTTACACTTTGTTTACTTCGTACAATTACAGCAGGTAAAACAAATGGAACTTTGGATGGATCTACTTTTTGGTAACCCAGTTGGCCTAGCGTCTATGGCAGTGATAGGAACAACCATAGGTTTATGTACCTTTTATGCTATCTACTTCATCGTAAAAGTACGCAATGCTAAGCCACCCGTTGAAGGTCATTAATATGACGGGTTGGCAATTAGGTTGAACTAGTACATTTCTAGTTCAGCCTAATTTCATTTCGCTTTATTTTGATTAATTTATTGAAGTCACACCCAAATAGGCCTTATTCAGGGCAAGCTAGACGGTTTAGATAGCACAACTGCTGATAATCCCCATCAATCACCACCTTAGAAATAGAGCCGTAATCAAGCTTAATTTTAATGCTTTGACCGACAGGACATGCTAACAAATTGGCGATAATAGAACGGATAACGCCAGCATGCGTAACCAATACAAGGCGGGTATCAGCGTGCTGTGCTAGCAATTGCTGCCAAGCCTTAACCACCCGTAAATCAAAGTGCTTTAAATTATCCCCGTTTGGCATAGTGAAATGTAGCAAATCACGCTGCCATGCTTCTATTTGAGCTTGACCTATCTGTTGCCAACTTGTGCCTTCCCACTCACCAAAGTTAAACTCTAACCAAGCAGGGTCTTGCACAGGCGTAAGTTCACAATGTTCCGCTATTTGCTGCGCTAAGCGTCGACAACGCTTAGCTGGGCTAGTAATGATGTGCTGACATTTTTGCCGATGCAAGTAAGCAGCAATTGCGTTTGCCTCATCATTAAAGCGCTCGCTGACATCCACATCGAGACGACCATAACAGATGCCACTGGCGATATTGGGCTTGGTGTGGCGAACTAAATAGCATTCCAACATGTTGCCCCTAACACCAAATAAACCACCGCTTCACTGATTTGTTGGCTGGCTCCCAAGCAATCTCCGGTGATACCTCCCAGTACCTTATGAAACCAGCGATGAAGTAAATACGTTAAAACAACTATCACCAGCACTAAAGCAATCACTTGTTCAATTTCAACAAATAACAAAGGGAAAGCGGCAAAGCTCGCTGCAATCACCAATTCTACTCGACTTAATTTAAGCTCAGTGACGCCAATTTTACTCTTGGCCTGCTCACGCACGTAAGGCAATGAACTCATCAGCACCAAAGGAACAAAACGGCTTAAACTATGGCCAAGCCATAAACCGAGCAATAACTGAGGTAATAACAACAAAGATTGATATTTGAGTAGCAAAAGTAAACAGAGTCCAACACTGGCATAGGTACCAACGCGAGAGTCTTTCATTATGGTCAAAATGGCTTGCTGGCCATAACCCCCACCAAAACCGTCGCAAGTATCGGCAAAGCCATCTTCATGAAAGGCGCCGGTCAGCCAAATCGTGGCGATCATCGATAACAAAATCGCCACGGGTAACTGAAAAACTTGCAAACTAGCCACACAAACCAGAGCGGCAAAGCCTGCAACTAGCCAACCAATTAAGGGGAAAAAGACATTACCTCGAATAAGATCATGGCTATCAAAAGCCATGTTGTTAGGCCAAGGAATACGTGTATAAAAGGTGACAGCGTGGATCAGGCGTCGCCAATATGGATTAACCCACGCACCAAGGCCTTTTGTGCTAGACATTATCCACGCCAGCAGATTCAAACGAGGCCATTTCATTAATAAAATAAACCGCAGACGCGATAAGCGGGTATGCCACCGCAATCCCTGAGCCTTCTCCCAAACGCATATCCAAATCTAATAGCGCATCAACACCCATGGCCTTGAGCATTTTCTTATGGCCCTGCTCTTTAGACTTATGACAAAAAACAGCGTATTGCAAAAAGTTGGCTTCCATTTTACTGGCCACCAGCGCCGAACTGGATGCAATAAAACCATCAACTAAGACCACCATCTTAAGCTCAGCCGCTTTAAGCATTGCGCCACACATCATCGCGATTTCAAACCCGCCCAATTCAGCCAGCACATCTTGAGGTGCTAGCTTCTTACCTTTCAAACGCTTAAGGGCGCGGTTGATCACCTTGGTTTTTTGATCAACACCCGCTTTGTTCAATCCCGTGCCTGCGCCTGTGCAATCTTCTGCAGGCAATTTTAATAACTTAGCCATCAACGCAGCAGCCGAGGTGGTGTTGCCTATGCCCATTTCGCCAAAGCCGATAATATTAGCGCCGCGCTGATGACGGTCGGCGACCAACTCAGCACCTTTTAATAAGGCCTGTTCACATTGCGCAGAGCTCATGGCTGGCTCATTAACAAAGTTGCACGTGCCGCGGGCAATAGAGGCATTAATCAGCGCATTATCTTCCGGTAAATCACCGTTCACACCCGCATTCACCACGCGAAACTCAATACCGTGTTGACGGCAAAAACAGTTGATTGCCGCGCCCCCTTGAATAAAGTTGAGCACCATTTGCTGAGTAACATTTTGCGGAAATAAGCTCACGCCCTCTGCCACCACGCCATGGTCAGCGGCAAACACCAACATTTGCGGCTTGCTTAACTCTGGGGTCAAGGTTTGTTGAATACGACAAAGCTGAAACGCTAAGGTTTCTAACTTACCAAGGCTACCTTGAGGTTTAGTCTTATGATCTAAACAATGTTGGATGGACGAATCCAATTGAGGGTCAAGCGCAGATATAGTGAACATAGCGATACTGTTTCAAAAAAACGTTGAATATATCTCACTCGAGAACAAAAATCAGTGAAAATGAAACTAAAAATGACAAACAAACAGGTAAAAACTTGATTTATAATGGTTTTACATACCTTTTTAATGCCGTTTTTGGGATTTAATTCACTATAAAATGGGACTAAATAGATAAAACACGTTTTCCAAAAACCGTTTGCCCGCTGGTCGCTGGCGCCACTGATGTAAGTTTAACTTTTGCGATCCCAACATATACTGCAATTGCAGATTTAATACTTTGCCTGCAAAGTCCGCGTCATCAACCAACATAGTGACTTCAAAATTCAGCCAAAAGCTGCGTCTATCTAAATTCACCGTCCCGACCAAGGCAACACACTCATCCACTACAATGCTTTTTGTGTGTAATAACCCGTGTTCAAATTTGTATATCTCAACACCGGCGCTCAGTAATTCATCATAAAACGCACTCGCAGCATATTTAACCATGAGCGAATCATTCTGTGCTGGCAACACAATTTTCACTTTCACCCCACGGTGAGCAGCCGCTTGCAATGCCTTGTGTAAACTGTCATCGGGTACGAAATATGGCGTGGTTAACACCAAGCTATGCTTAGCTTGATAAACCGTGGTTAGCAGTATTTGATGAATACAATCGCCCCCAGGGAAAGGCCCTGATGGGATCAACTGAACCCTATCACCGCAGCCCCCATGATGCGTATCTTCAGCTTTCAAATCAGAGAGTAATCGCTCGCCAGTTTCGAGCTCCCAATCCCAACAAAGTAACGAATTGATCAGCGCGACAGCAGGGCCTTGAATTCGCACCATCACATCTACCCACTCACCGACACCGGCATCTTGTTTAAAAAAGCGCGGGTCAACCACATTCATGCTGCCAGTATAGGCAATCTCTTGATCGATACAAACCAGCTTACGGTGCATGCGTAAATCTTGACGCTGAAAGAACATACGTAATGGACCGCTTTTTAACACTTCCACAAGTTCAATACCTGCGGCGCGCATTTCATCGGGCACTTCAGAATCGAAAAAATCCTTACTCCCAACCGAATCAAGTAACACACGGCATTTCACACCGCGCTGCGCAGCGGCGCACAAGGCATCGGCGAGTTGGTCGGCCAAACCGCCTAAGTGCCAAATATAAAACTCCAGCATACAAGAATGTTTGGCATGATTAACCTTGTCGATCAGCTCTAATAAGATGGCATCTGCGCTGTCTAATAGGGTGAGATGATTACCCGAAATACTGGGCATCCCCAGCAGTCCCTCGATTAAATCATGCATAGGTTGGGCAGTTTCACTAACCTGTAAGGCACCAGCGGATTGTTTTTCACAGAAGAGTTCAATCGTTTGTTTCAAAGGGCGATACATTGCAGCGGCGCGCTGTGCCCGCTTTTTGCCTAGATTTAATTCACCAAACAAAAAGTAGCAAGCAACACCAGCAAAAGGAAGGGCATAGATAATTGATAGCCAAGAAAGAGAAATACCAATTTCACGGCGCTTCATCACAACACGAAGCGAAACAGATATGATGATAAAGCCATGTAATAGCACCGCACCCCAAGCAAGAATATCTCGCCAAGAAGCGCCCAGCCAATGAGTAATAGCCTCTAGCACCTAACTCCCCTTCAATAAGATGACAACCGAAGATTAATCATACTCTTATACCCAACCAACTTGAAGATGTATGTTTCAGCGCATCTCTAGGTTGATTGAGTATTGAGAGAGTTGGGTTGACTCTTTAACGATTACAACGAAGAAAGAAGGTGGCTTTAGCTTTGCGCATAGGCTCTGAAAAATCATAGCCCTGAGCCAGTTGGCAGCCCAAATCAGCAACATATTCAACCTGCATCTGGGTTTCTGTCCCCTCTGCAACGACCTCTATCCCCAAATTGTCACCTAAGGATACGATGGACTTAATGATCGCTTTTTCAATCGGGTCAACATGGGCTTGACGAATAAAGTCCTGCGCAATCTTGATCTTATCGACACGGATCTTCTTCATGTTATTTAACGATGAACGACCCGTACCAAAATCATCTATCGCTAGTGCAATGCCTAGCTTACTCAGGTTAATTAAGTTTGAACGAACGACGCAAGATTCATCGGACAACACATCTTCTTGCACTTCTATTTCAAGTAGCGACGCTGGGCATCCTGTATCGCGCAAATACGACATAACCTGACTGACGAGCCCCTCTTGCATTAATACACAAAGAGACAAGTTTACTGCCACCCGACCAAATTGAATGTTTTGCTCTTGCCATTCAGCCGCTTGTAAACAAGCTTGCTCTAACACCCACATATCAATATTTGCCATTAGCTCACATTCTTTAGCTACCGACAAAAATGACAGCGGTAAGATCACTCCATTAGTGGGGTGATTCCAGCGCAACAAGGCCTCAACCGCAACGACTTTGTTGTTTTTCAGACAGACTTGAGGTTGATAGTAAAGTTCAAATTGATGGCGACGCAAAGCAAATCTAAGCTCAGTTTCAAGTGAAAATTGACGCTGTGCGGCTAATGTCAGTTCCTCGGTATAAAACTCGTAATAGTTGCTGCGGTCTTGTTTCACACGCAATAACGCCGCTTCGGCATTGGATAGCAAAGAGTCAACGGTTTCGCCATCATCAGGATACAAACTAATACCGATATTAACGTTCAGATAAACCATTTCGGAATCGACCACTAGACCACAAGACAGTGCTCTAGCCAAACGTTTAGCTGCCGCAGCGGCATCTTGCTCGTAAATCATTTCATCGATCATGATGGCGTATTCATCACTGCCAAACCGCGCAATCACATCTTTTTCCGAGAATAATTCTTGTAGCTTATTGGCGACTTCTTTTAATACACGGTCACCAAAACTATGGCCTAGGTTCTTATTAATTCGGCTAAAGCGGTCTAAATCAATGTGCATAACCGCAAAACCATGACCATTGCGCCTTGCTCTTTGTACGCTATCTTCTAAACGATGAACAAAAAACAAACGGTTACCTAAACCCGTTAAGCTGTCATGATATTTAATGTATTGCAGCTTCTCTTCAGATTCTTTCAATTTACTTAGATCGGAAAACGTCGCGACATAGTTAGTCACCGAGTTGTTCTTATCTTTAATCGAGCTAATGTTCAGCCACTGATGATAGTATTCGCCATTCTTGCGCTGGTTAATAATTTCACCGTGCCAATTGCCCACCGAATGAAGCTGGTGCCAAAAAGACTGATAAAATGCTTCGTCGTGCTTGTCAGACTTAAGCAAGGCTGGTGTGCTACCTAATGCTTCATCCTCACTGTAGCCTGTGATTAAACTAAACGCAGGGTTTACCGACAAAATAATCCCTTTGCTATCCGTGATTAAAATCCCCTCTTGGGTATTCTCAAAAACAATAGCAGCACGTTTTAAGCGCTTTTCCGCTTTACGTTTTTCGGTAATATCACGGCCAATCCCCACCAAGCCGAGGACTTGCCCATTATCATCATAAAATGGCACCTTAAACATATCGATTAGGTGCTGTTCGCCGTTGTGATAAGTCAAAATCTCTTCTGAAGTCAGCATATTACCCGACTCAACGACATACTTATCCTGCTCTTGGCACATCAAGGCTTGGTTAGGTTCAAAAAAATCATCATCTGTATGGCCAAGGATCGCACTGGCGGGTTGGCCCGCAAACACTTCAAACGCTTGGTTACAACCTTTAAAGCGGCTTTGTGGGTCTTTAAAGAAAATTAAATCAGGGATGGTATTCACTGTGGTGCGTAGCAGTGATTTAAGCTCGACCAATTGCCTTTTCAAATCGGCATTTTGTGCCGTTAACGTCGAACTATTTAACGCAACGGGCTGAGCTGCGAAACTGATGGTATTAACGTTAGGCGCGAGATCATGCAGTAAATTAGATTGTGCATCCGTCGGCGCATCTTGGAAAATGACTAAATCCCAAGATTGCTGCAGTACTTCTGCAAAATCCAATTCTTGAGTGACATTCGATACGCAAACCGCCGAATCATTAAACATGGTTTCAGCAAATTGCTGTGCCAAGGGCAAATTGTCACCATAATAAAGGACGTTAATTGGACTCAAGCAAACCACCCTGTGATAAAAAGGCAATTAAAACCACGCGATCACCCTACCGACTTATCTTTTGGCAGTTAACCTATATGGTTACCCCATTGGACTCACCGTTTAAGCAAACGTTTCTTGGCTTTAATGCACAAACAAAATTACAAAAATTAGTGAGTTACCGACGCTCAGCAGTAGGCATTTTTTATGCTTATACACCTTGTCATTGTCTGAGTAAGTAACTGACTAACCTAGGCAAACTAAAACCTGCCTAAAATAAATATAGAAAAAGGGGGGCAGTGTTAAGTATTCACTGTACACAATTGCACATTTATCAAGCCCTCATCTAACAAACAGATTATGAAAGATATGGGTTTAGACAGGTCTCAAATAAATATCTAGATTGAAAAAACTGAGATCGAGTTCAAATTATGGATAATAAAAAAGCCGAAGTCGCTGACTTCGGCTTTCAATTTGAGATTAACCTAGATTAACCCGTGCGTTTCTAAACATACGCATCCATGGGCTATCCTCGCTCCAATCATCTGGATGCCAAGAGTTTGCCACCGCTCTAAACACACGCTCAGGGTGTGGCATCATGATAGTGACGCGGCCATCTTGCGTAGTTAAACCAGTAATACCGTTTGGCGATCCATTCGGGTTAGCCGGATATTGCTGCGTGGCTTGACCATAGTTGTCAATAAAACGCAGTGCGACCGTACCAGATTGCTCAATCGCCGCTAGTGCGTCAGCACCCGCTACTTCCACACGGCCTTCACCATGAGAAACCGCGATAGGCATACGTGAGCCAGCCATACCTTGCATAAAGATAGACGCCGACTCTTGTACTTCTACTAGGCTAAAGCGGGCTTCAAAACGCTCTGAGTTGTTGCGTACAAAACGTGGCCATAGTTCAGAGCCTGGAATAAGCTCTTTCAGGTTTGACAACATTTGACAGCCGTTACACACACCTAGGGCAAAGCTATCGTTGCGGCTAAAGAAGGTTTGGAATTGGTCACGCGCACGCTCGTTGAACAAAATAGACTTAGCCCAACCTTCACCCGCACCGAGTACGTCACCGTATGAGAAACCGCCACACGCCACTAGGCCGGCAAATTTATCTAGGCTAACTTCACCCGATAAAATATCGCTCATGTGCACGTCAATCGCCGAGAAACCAGCACGGTCAAATGCCGCTGCCATTTCTAGGTGAGAGTTAACGCCTTGTTCACGCAAAATTGCCATTTGCGGCGCAACACCTTTAGCAATATAAGGCGCAGCAATATCTTCGTTGATATCAAAGCTTAACTTAACCGATAGACCCGGATCGGCGGCATCGGTTTTAGCATCAAACTCTTGCTGAGCACACTCAGGGTTATCACGCATCGCTTGCATTTGGTACGTGGTTTCAGCCCAAATAGTACGTAGCTCGTTACGAGACTCGGCTAATACCGCTTCGCCATTACGGGTAAAGCGCACCACGTCGTCACTATTTAATGTACCAATCACATGGCTGTTCGCCGCTAGGCCGTGGCCCGCTAGGGTATTCAATACCGCTTCTTTATCGGCGCTACGTACTTGGATTACCGCACCTAGCTCTTCGCTGTAAAGCACGGCTAAGTCATCGCTGCCTAGCGCATCTAGCGCAACATCAACACCCACATGGCCAGCAAATGCCATTTCCACTACCGTGGTGAATAAACCACCGTCACTGCGGTCATGGTAAGCCAGTAATTTCTTATCAACCACTAGGGCTTGAATCGCATCGAAGAAGCCTTTTAATAGTGCTGGGCTATCAACGTCAGGGACGTCATTACCCAGTTGCTTGTAAACTTGCGCCAGTGACGAAGCACCAAGACGGTTTTTACCTGCGCCTAGGTCGATTAAGATCAGCTCACTGTCACCTTGGTCGGTGCGCAGCTGCGGCGTCACGGTATCGCGAATATCTTCAACGCGGGCAAACGCCGTGATCACCAATGACAATGGCGAAGTCACTTCTTTGGCTTCACCGTCTTGTTGCCATTTGGTCTTCATCGACATCGAGTCTTTACCCACAGGGATAGTAATATCCAGCTCAGGACAAAGCTCTTCACCTACCGCTTTCACCGCTTCGTAAAGACCTGCGTCTTCACCTGGGTGACCTGCAGCAGCCATCCAGTTAGCAGATAATTTCAAACGATTAAGTTCACCGATATTGGTTGCCGCAATGTTAGTAATGGATTCTGCTACCGCTAAACGCGCAGAAGCACCAAAGTTAAGTAGTGCGACTGGCGTACGCTCGCCAATCGACATGGCTTCACCCGTGTAGGTGTCATAGCTACTTGCGGTTACCGCACAGTTCGCCACTGGGATTTGCCATGGGCCAACCATTTGGTCGCGCGCCACTAAACCGGTTACGGTGCGGTCGCCAATAGTAATAAGGAAGGTTTTTTCTGCAATCGCAGGTAAACGCAGTAAACGATGCGCCGCATCTTTTAGGGTAATACCTGAAACATCAATCGCTTCACCTTGCGCTTTTAGCGAGCTGACGTCACGGTGCATTTTTGGCGGCTTGCCAAGTAATACATCCATCGGCAGATCGATTGGCTTATTGTCAAAGTGAGAATCCGTTAAGGTTAAGTGACGCTCTTCGGTGGCTTCACCTAATACCGCAAACGGAGCACGCTCACGTTTACAAATGGCTTCAAACACCGCCATGTTTTCAGGTTTGATCGCTAATACATAACGCTCTTGCGACTCGTTACACCAAATAGCGTGTGGTGCCATGCTTGGTTCATCATTAGGGATAGCACGTAAGTTAAACTTACCGCCACGGCCGCCGTCATTGACTAACTCAGGCATTGCATTCGATAGACCGCCCGCGCCCACATCGTGGATAAATTGAATTGGGTTGTTGTCACCCATTTGCCAACAGCGGTCGATCACTTCTTGACAACGACGCTCCATCTCTGGGTTTTCACGTTGTACCGAAGCAAAATCTAAATCTTCAGCCGATTGGCCAGAGTCCATTGACGATGCCGCGCCGCCGCCCAGACCGATATTCATCGCCGGGCCGCCCAACACGACTAGCTTAGCGCCCACTGGAATGTCTTTTTTCTCAACGTGCTCTTCACGAATGTTACCTAAACCACCCGCCAACATAATTGGCTTGTGGTAACCACGCACTTCTAGACCGTTGTGGCTGTTAACTTGCTCTTCGTAGGTACGGAAGTAACCTAAGATATTTGGACGACCGAATTCGTTGTTAAACGCCGCGCCGCCTAATGGGCCTTCTAGCATAATATCTAATGCAGAAACGATACGACCCGGTTTACCAAAGTCGGTTTCCCAAGGCTGCTCAAAACCCGGAATGCGTAGGTTAGATACGCTAAAGCCCACCAGACCCGCTTTTGGCTTAGAGCCCACGCCCGTTGCACCTTCGTCACGGATTTCGCCGCCACTGCCTGTTGCCGCACCCGGCCAAGGAGAAATAGCAGTTGGGTGGTTGTGAGTTTCAACCTTCATCAAAATGTGAATGTTTTCTTGATGGTAGTTATATTCGCGATTGTCGATATCAGGGAAGAAACGACCCGCTTTAGAGCCCACCATCACAGCTGCGTTGTCTTTGTATGCTGAAAGTACGTTGTCGCTGTGATTTTCGAAGGTGTTTTTAATCATCTTGAACAAAGATTTAGGCTGTTCAACGCCATCTATTGTCCAGTCTGCATTAAAGATCTTATGACGACAGTGCTCGGAGTTTGCTTGAGCAAACATCATCAGCTCGATGTCGTTTGGATTACGTTGCAGCTTAGTGAAGTTATCCACTAAGTAGTCAATTTCGTCTTCGGCTAATGCTAAGCCTAGCTCAACGTTGGCTTGCTCTAGCGCTTGGCGGCCACCCGATAATATGTCAACACTGGACATTTCGCCCGGCTCGGCATGGGCAAATAATTTGTCTGCTTGAGCCAGCTCAGAGAACACGGTTTCCATCATACGGTCGTGCAGTAAATCAGCCACTTGCTTCAGCTGCTGCGCCGATACTTCGCCTTCAACATAGTAAGCAACACCGCGCTCTAAACGTTTAACCTTAGTTAGGCCACAGTTTTTGGCGATGTCGGTTGCTTTTGACGACCAAGGTGAAATCGTACCCGGACGTGGGGTGATTAAAATCAATTGCCCCTTTGGCTCGTGCTCAGGAATACTCGGTCCGTAAGTTAATAATTTTGCTAAAACCGACAACTCAGCTTCAGTTAATGATGCCGACACATCGGCAAAGTGCATGAATTCAGCGTAAATATCGGTCACAGGCAGTTGTGAATCACGGCAGTTTTTCAACAACTGGTTCACTCTGAAATCAGACAGTGCGGGTGCACCTCGCAAAATTTCCATCAACAGCTCTCACTCTTAATTTGTGGGTGGGGTTTGAATCGCGCGTATTATAGAGAAAAGGTGCCGCCAAGGCTATACGGCAAATAAGATTAGGCCAGCTTCAAAGCTTTATTTTGATTCTGATGACTCACCTTGGCATTGCTGGTATAAAGACAAAGATTTTTAAACCTAAGGCAGTATGTAAGTTTGAAGCACCATTTTATCTATCCCTTATTGCTTGTTGTATTTGGTCTAGTGCTGAGCGCCTGTGAGCCGCTTCGTGATTACAGCCAGCTACAGCAAATTCAGCAACGTGGCGTACTGCGTGTTGGCACCTTAAACACCCCTGTAAGCTATGCTTATGACGGTGATACCTTGTCTGGGATGGATTATGAGTTGGCCAGCGAGCTTGCTAGCTACCTTGGTGTACGCTTAGATATGTCGCCCGCCTATTCATTAACTGAGCTATTTAATGAGCTAGACCAAGGTAATATCGACTTTATTGCGGCGGGTTTAACCCTAACCCCAGAGCGCGCCGAAAAATATCGTAGTGCCCCACCTTTATACAATGTCTCTCGTACCTTGGTGTATCGCCAAGGCAACCCGAAACCGAAAGACTTTTCTGAGATAAACGATCCTATCTTGGTGTTAAAAGATTCTGGCCCTGAAGAGTTATTGCGAAACAAAAAAGTGCAATACCCTACCTTAGAATGGATTGCCATTGATGACGAAGACCCGGTTGAGATTTTGCGCATGGTGGCCAATGAGGAAGCCGTTTATGCCATGGTTGATGACAAGGTTTTAGCCAGAGCACAGCGTTATTACCCTATTTTAACTGAAGGCTTCACCCTAGAGAATCAGCTTCCTGTTGCTTGGATGCTCAACAAAAGCATCGATGATAGCCTTTATTCGGTGTTAATTGAGTTTATCGGCCAGCATCACCACAAAGGCCATATTAGCAAAATGGTTGAACGTTACTTTGGCCACATTGAAAAATTCGACTTTGTCGACACCCGTAGTTTTTTACAGCGCGCCGAAACCGTGCTGCCTAAATACCAATCGCTGTTTGAAAAATACCAAACCGACCAATTTGATTGGATCATGTTAGCGGCAATAAGTTATCAAGAAAGCCATTGGCAGCCAGATGCTCGAAGCCCCACTGGGGTACGCGGCATGATGATGTTAACCAATGATACGGCCAAATTTATTGGCGTAGACAACCGCTTAGATCCCGAGCAAAGCATTCGTGGCGGCGCTCAATATTTAACTTATTTACTGGGGCTAATTCCTGACAGTGTCCATCAAGAAGAGAAAATTTGGTTTGCCTTGGCCGCTTACAACCTAGGGTTTGGCCACTTAATGGATGCGAGGCGATTAACCCGAGCCATAGGTAAAGATCAAGACAGCTGGACCGATGTGAAAGACGTACTGCCGCTACTGCAACGTAAGCAATGGCACCAACGCACACGTTACGGTTATGCACGAGGCGGTGAAGCGCGTCATTACGTCAACAACATTCGCCAATATCAAGAAAGTCTAACTTGGTTGGTTCGTGAGCAAGCCAAACAGGAAATGCTCACCCTAGAAGAGAGCAATGCAGAATCAGCAGCAGTGGCTACCGACACAATCGAGGATACCTCGGCGCCAACTGACGTATCAATTGAGCCCATTTCACCCGCTGCCACAACGCAGCCGAGCAGTGAGCCAGTTGAAGTGAGTCCGAAAACGAGCGAAACACCACCATCTTCAGCTGTTAGCGTTGAACAAAGCAGTGACTCAAACCAAGAGAGCCAGCTTGATAAAGCTGAAACAGCATTGCCGACACCTTAGCACCTCGATTATCAGCACCTTAATCTTGCGGCTTTTGCTCTGCTTCAGCCGCTTGTTTTAAGGCTTGCTTGATGGCTTTTTTCTCGGCTCTGCGATGGCGAAAAAACGCACTGATTTTTTCGCTACACTCATCGGCTAATACATCAGGCGTCATCGCTAAACTGTGATTTAATTGGGGATTGGCGACCAAATTAAACACGCTACTAGCGGCCCCCGTTTTTGCGTCCGGCGCACCATAAACCAAACGCCCCACTCGAGCATGTACCATAGCGCCTGCGCACATCGGGCAAGGCTCTAACGTAACGTACAAAGTCGTATCCAATAAACGGTAGTTGTTTAGTTTTTGGCCTGCTTGGCGCAGCGCAATAATTTCAGCATGGGCACATGGATCGTGCTGGCTGATGGATTGATTCCACCCTTCACCGACAATCTCATCCCCCCGCACCAGCACTGCACCCACAGGCACTTCGCCAATGGCTTGCGCTTTATCGGCTAATGCCAGCGCATAACGCATCCATTTTTCATCGTTTTCAGTCATAAACACTCCTCAAGCGGGGCGATTATGGCGCAAGCACTTTGGTCACACAAGAGCCCTTCCCCCCCTGAAGAAGCAAATGCAAAAATAACATAGAGTTGATAACGACTAGGCAGGAATTGCTAAACTCGAATAAGTGCAGTTAAAAAATTGGGTGTGTCATGGTGGTAAAAATCCAACAATCTTTGTTGCTGCAAGTGATGCTTGCCGTACTTGTCGTTGTCGCACTGCAAACCCTTATCACAGTCAGTGCAACTAAAGGCAGTATTGAAAACTTAGTCGAAAATCTAAACATCGAATTTAACAATGGAGATACAGCAACACGAGACACCCTAGCTAAAGCACAGCAACTGATTAGCGATGCCATGGCGCAAAGTACTCAACTAAGCCAGCAAACCGTCGCCAAAAGCCTCTCCCACGGCTTTGATCAAGCGCAACAAGAAACCGAGCAGCGCATTACCAGCAATGAAATCCAAAGTGCAAAAGCGCAAGCTCAACTACTCGTGGCAGTCGCGCCTCCGTTAATTTGGGACAAAGACGTACCCCGGTTAACCGAACTCATTATCGCCGCCCATCAAAATCCTAAGGTATTGTTTGCGGTTTTTTATGATGCGGATGGCAAGTACTTAACTCGGCATATTGATCGCAGCTCCGCTAAGGTGCAAAGCTTGATAAAACAAGGTAAAGGCAAGCGAAAAATGGATAAGCTGATCGATGCCGCCACCCTAGACAAGCAAGTTTACATCGTCACCATGGACATAAACCCTAAGGGCTCAGTGATAGGTAAGCTCGTGATGGCGGTAGACACCTCTGAACTGGTTAGCATCAAACAAGCATTAACCAACCAATTTGACCAACTTACCCAAAACAGCAGTCAACAAGTCAGCCAAGCCATTGACCAACAAGCAGCACAAAGTAAGCAAGCGCTAACACAATCGTTAGATTTAATCGCCCAAGGCAACAAAACAACGGCTAACAACATTCAGCAAGCCGTGTTCACCAACAGCCAAGACTTAGTTAACGACTTATGGTTAATCCTGCTCATTTCCTCGCTCGTCCTGTTGATTGCGCTCGGCGTTATTCTTGGCAATCGAATACTTAAAAAAATCAACCAACTGACTCAATCCTTAGTGAACTTAGCCAGTGCAGGGGGCGATCTCACCCAACGCATTCCGGTGCAATCAAAAGATGAGATAGGCAAAATGGCCGATAGCATTAATGCCTTCTTGCTCAAAACGCGCAACTTAATCACAGAAGCCAATCACGCGGCCGACCAAACATCAGCCCAAAGCCAGGCCATGGAAGCAAAATCAGAGCAAGCATTAACCGCCCTTACCCACCAGCGTCAAGAAGTCGACAACGTCACCCATGCCATGACCCAAGTCGTCGACACCATCGCGCAGGAAAACAGCCAAGTAGAAGCCGTGATGCACAGCATCGACCAAGTAAAACTAGACAGCGAACAAAACAGCGCAACCTCACAACAAGTTAAAGCTTTGATTGAGCAATTGGTCGAACGAGTTAATGCCTCCAACCAAAATGTCGGCCAATTTGAACAATTAAGTAACCAGATAGGGAATGTGATCGATGTGATCCAAGGCATTGCCGAACAAACCAACTTATTAGCACTTAACGCCGCTATTGAAGCGGCCCGAGCAGGTGAAAGTGGTCGCGGCTTTGCCGTCGTCGCCGATGAAGTAAGAACCCTAGCCAGCCGCACCCAAAGCTCAACCCTTGAAATACAGCAAAGTATCAATGCCTTACAACACCAAGTTCAGACTCTGGTTGAGGAAATGAAATCCACCGCGCAATGTGCTCATGAAGGCATAACGCAACTTAATCAAGCCGATGAATTACAAGCCGGTATTTTCACCTCCATCGCCAGCTTATATGCGATGATCGAGCATATCGTCACCCTTTCACAGCAACAAACGCGCGTCACCCAAGATGTACAGCAAAGCACCCAACGCATGCAAAGCGCTTGTCTCGACTCCGTTGACACCGTCAGCCAAGCGCAACAAATGAGTGTTCAGTTAGCCACTCTATCCAGCGCGCTAAAACAAACCATGTCGCAGTTCAAGGTGGAGTAAATATGAATTTGGCTAGACGCAGCAGTCATACTGCGATTGAGGTGCAATAATTTTCACGGATAAACGTGTCTGCCTGTTCAATTTATGGATCCGTTCACTAAAAGTGACAGAGGAGGTTTGCCCGACGCAGTCGCTTGTTACAAGTTAGTGCATGTAAAAAACTCAATTACAGGTCTATCTTTAGTAACAATATGATCCGTAATGTGATAAACATCTTTAATCCAAGGGTGCTGAAGAGCCTCTTCGCGGTTAACTATTTTGCCAAGGAACTCTACATGACTCCAAGGCGATTCATCTTTATCAATGACAGTTACAGCCCAATTGTCATCATTATCCCAGATGTTGACAGCAAACGCTGTACGCATCTCAGGTAAACCATTCTCGCCCCACTCACCCAAACCAATTAAGGAGTAAGCAACTTTATCCTCATGGCCATCAGTGAATAGAACATAATAAACAGCGAAAGCATCACCATCTTGGTATACGAAGCGGGTTAAGCGTGTAGTGGCATTCCCACAACACTCGCATGCGTCTAGTTTTGGTTCTTCAAATTCAATTTCGATCATGGCTCAATAGTTAAGACTTGTAACACCGCACTCAGCAACAGATCCATGCTAGGCATTTCCCAATACTCCTACTCGGTTGCTAAGCCAACCAGATTTTTCCTCACTTGCGATATATGCATAAATCATAGCTTGATCATCTTTTGGTATGGAAGCAAATAACTTATTGAATAAGTTAATTGTTGATTGATATTCAGTATCTTGACCATTGGCAATTGCAACCAAGAAGTCACCAGCCCAATCGGGAAGATCTTGTATGAGTCGAGGTAGCTCATGTAATAGAGATGCACAAAAGGCTTCTTCTCCAAACTTCCACGCTACTTTACCTGCTGTTTGGTATGCTCCATAATCATCAACAGCCTGTATGGACTGAAAAATTGCCAGTGCATATTCACTACCTTCATTGCCAGATAGTGAATCAAGCATTTCAATATATCGATTGAAGCGCAACTCTGATTCACCGCAACTTACGGAATCATCTGAATCTTGGACAATATTTCCAACAAATAGTAATTCCTCTTTCCATTTTGCGAAATTATTCATGCTCTCTCTAACGTGCGTCTTCCCTGGCTCATCTGTGAGTAAAACTGACAATTTTTGGTCGTTTTTGGCCAAAAATAGACTGCTCGATTCCGTTGCAACCATTGGTTACATTTTGGTTAGCCTTGAGCATAAAACCTCGACTACCCCAGCGGCATTAAAATTAAATTTGTAATGATGCCAACTTTCATCATTCCATGCCTCACCTTGCGTAAAATGCTCTTTTACCCACTCAGAATCATAAACAATATGGCAAGAATCAAATCTTTCACTATCAGATAGTTGATACTTTGCGTTTTGAAACTTGAAGCCTAATGTATTCTCGCATTTGATAGAAATGTGTTGTTCTCTCCAATCAATGAATTCCAGAACTAGATCTGAGCCATCAAATCCAAATTTGATGTCTTCACCGTCCGCAACTGAAAAGCCTAAGTCCACTATTTCTACGACTTCACTCATAACACTCCAAGAAACTTAACACTCGCATTTGTGGTGATTTTGTAGCGCGGAATTAAATGCTCGATGACAGGTAGTCCGCATATTCATCTTGTACCATACCTTGATTAACAAAATTAAAATTATCTACTTTTAATGCTAATGCAGCTGACTTTAGATTTTCAGCTGTCACTAACTTTGTTGGCTCATCGTATTCTCCAGATAGAGGATCAAATGTATAAACATCTAGATAATCTATGGTGCCTTGATCGAAAGCTTCCCATAACGAGCCAGTAATGCCAGAAGCACTTTTAGAAAAGGATACCCAGCGAATACATTTCGCAGAATCATGGGCAAAAGAGCCAAGAAATACCTCTACGGTTTTCCCCCTATTTAGCGAGGACTCAGCTTCTTGAAGTGTTAAATATCTACGACTCATACTCTACCTTGAGCATAAAACAGCTTATTAGAGCCCATAATTGGGGATAAACATACCCTCGATATTCACATCATTTTTATCTTAGGTAAACAGTTGATTACCGTACAAGCTCACGATCCGATACAAAAACCTGACACAACGACGACTAATAATGTGATGCGACAAGGGCTCTTAATTTTGTGTGATTATAGGGTAAACAACACTCAAGGGTGCTCGTTCCTGCACTTGGGTTGATTCGTATTTGTTGTGGGACCTGAGCTCAGGGAATCGGCGGAGCTATTCGCCGAGCAAGCTCGGCTCTTACTGCAAGATCAATTACCACAAAAAAAGTCCGCAGTTACGCGGACTTAAGTTTAGTTTATTGCTTGTTTGTGCCAGTACTTGCTAGACGATTCTCAACGGAAGGATTATTCCCACTCTATTATCAACCAGCACCTTAACCCCTTTAAATTCAGCGAGTTAAATAAAGCCTGATATCCAAAACCATGATTTGTACCATGCTTAGAAAATTTGGTGATTATTTTAACTTAATCACACATTTTCAGTTATGCGGCGCTTAATCTCCATAGGCGCGGTTAACATCGAACACTTCAAATAACTTGATTCTGTACAAACATGCAATGGGAATATACAATATTAAGTACACAATTAAGTACTCAGGTGTATCATGAAAACAAGTACAATCTATGCAGAAAAAGCCGTGTCATCAAGCGAAGCTAGAAAGCATTTTAAAGATTGCTTATCAGGGGAGCCTGTCGTGGTTTTATCGAACAATGAGCCAGCTGGTTATATGATGAGCGCGGCTTTTTTTGAAGGCCTGATGAAAGCTTTAGAAAGCAAGAATACTAACTCTGTTTCATCATTTAGGCCAATGAGCGCTCGCTTAGAAGCCATTGCTCATCTGAATGCTCAAGCATTAACAGAGCTTGATGAGAGTGTTTTGGGTGAGTTTCAAGAGTGAGTAAGTCATTAAATATTCGTGTTTTTAAACATAAGATCTTAATTGATTCACTTACTGAAAATGAGCTTCAATCTTTAACTAAAGACTTTAGACACTATAAAGAGACAGGTCAAAAACCAGATTTTTTTGGTCGAGATGAAGCTTATGATCACCCCAATACATTACCGATCTTGAAGTCGGAAGAAGTTAAACACATCCACTTAGCTGCTAGTGATGCGCCATTCTTAAGTTCTATCCAATTTTACCAAACGAGTGATAAGCACTTAGTGTATTGTCAAGGATGGAATGATGTTAACTGTTTTCTGTTAATCGCCATCCTTGCGCCTGACGCTCATGAGCAAGCCCGTAATCGAACAATCATGCATAACTTGGGTTTAATAGCCGAAAAATTTAGGCAACAATTCTAAATTAGTTTTCATGTTTACCAGCCTGCTAACGCTTGGCGCATGAACGGTCACACACAGCGAATAGAGATCATCCACCCCTGAAGATTGCAGCTTAAATTCTACTAAAAGATGCAGTTATAAGTGGGAGGATTACCCGTAGCGGAAGCCGCGCCTCTTTTTGCTGCCCGAGTACATGTAATTGTTAACCTAATTTTTATTGTAGCCATGTACTCTGCTCAATAGCACGTTTTTCCAATGGGACTCCCTCGATATAACTGTTTCATCTGCTACTGACATGGACATGGTTTCAACTAATGAAAGCCTGAAGTTTTCACGAGCGTATTCAATAGATTTTTCATTGATTAATTTCGTTAATTCATCATTCCATCCGTGCCCCGTGCCAATATAGCAAGACCACCTTGACCAAACGCCCATATCACCATAGGCGGAGCCAACATACTGCTTCCCATTATGTTTGTCTGTTATTACATAAACACCTTTTACGCTCGATAAAGCAGCTTTCCAATCAGACCTTTCAGAATGGAATATTGGTTCTAGCACACTAAAGTCATGGCAAATCTGTTCGAAACCGGGGAAACTTTCACCGCTGTATGGGGAAGGAAGAATCTCGACAACCTTGAATTCATTAATGTAATTCTCTAGATAATATGCTCTTCCTCTCATTCCTTGATATCTGTGAAACGAAAGAATTACACGACCAACAAATTTCTTATATTCCTCGATTTCTTCCAGAACATATTTATCTTCATGCCGTTCCAGAACCCTAAATACACCACCAAACAGCCATGAGTCCGGTCTTGGGTAAAACTCCATTAACGAAAAAATAAATTCTCGCGTCCAGTCGTTTCTATTTCCTCTCCACTCATTCCAGCCAAGCCAGTTAGTCTGATCTGACACATATTCATCAAGTGGACTAACCCAATCTTCGTTGCGGCATGCTAAATGAAGCTTATATTGGCCTGGCTTATCTAGTTTGATGATATCCGATAGCTGTATCAACGGAGACTCCTTTTAAGGCTAGCGCCTAAATAACGGGTTAAGAAAACTTGGCTAGAATTGACGACCAAAGGGAGGAAAGCCAAGTTTTTTGTTTCCCATTGATTTGTTTGTTATATTCACTTTTCCATTGCAGATTTTTGATTAACTTCAATTTTTTTGTTTAGTTTTTTACCTGCCTCGATCATCTCAGGAGTTAGCTCTTCCTGCATTAATTGAAAGTAACGAGCTTCAATAATTGCTAATGACATTGCTCTTGAAATAACAAAATCATCAGAGTTATTCAATATCTTAGCTTTAGTTTCTGCAAGGTTTTTATCTGTAATGTCTCGTTGAATTAACCATAAGAAAAGATCTGCTACCTGTAAGCCATATGACTTTTTTGAAGACTCTAATTTGAATTCACCTAAGTCGTATTCGACCTGTTTAAATTGAGGGATGCCACCAAATTTATCTTCTTCAAAATCAACACCGAAAAACATACGGTGATACTCTCGCATTGTACCTTTGAATTCGTCACTTTGATCATGAACAAGCTCTGAAACTGAAACTCCATATTCTTTACAAAATCTATGTGTTGCGGTTAATAAGCTAGAAAAGGCAATTATATTTGGAGTTTGTTTTTTATAAGCACTTTTACCTTTGGCTGATACAAGTGTGAAAATATCAGGGTTTTCTATCGCGTAACTTAGCCCTGCTGTGACAACTTCACATGCTCTTTTATCGTAAATATATGGTGCCTTTTCCAGCAAGACTTTGCAAATCTTGATAAGACCATCTAGATCGTCTATTAAGTAATAATTCCAAAACTCAACATCTAGACCTTCTTCCATCATGTCGTCTATTAATACACATAATGTATGTCTGAATAGTTCGGTCGTATACCAAAATGGATGTACTGCGGGGTTGTCCCAACAATCAAATACTGTATCTACAAATTTTGTAGGTGCAATATATCTTTTTTGAAGAATCGTGTAATGAAACTTCCACTGTGTGCCATCTAGGGCTTCTAGTAGCTCTAAGCAAAGGCTATTTACTCTCTCTTCTCCAAGTTCATATCCATGCAATCTATCTAGTCCATTCTCAGTGCAATACTTTTGAATTATTGGTGCTACTTTAGTTTCTATTTCACCTATGGAGATTACCGCACCTTGATAATAAATAGGTGACTTCTCATTAAAGATCTCTTTGCCTGAGTGCCCTGACTCATCAGCATATATGAAAGCACCTTCTTTCCCTATACTCATAACTACCCTTATGGGACGAAGCTAGGTTGTGAATATAACAGCTTCTTACATCCCCGAATGGTTGAATAAAACAATCCAAAACGTCATATAAAACATCCCCCTCGATAATCACATCATTTTTATCTAAGGTAAACAGTTATTTAGCGCTAGAATGACTTGGATAAAGTAGCTTGCGCTCAAACATCATCACTCTTTGCTACAACCAAACCAAAGCATGTTTAAAAGCCAAAAGCGTTTTAACGCCATAAAGAAAATCTATCTCCCCCCTCCCCTATTCGGCTGTACTTAGCCCCTTCATGTGCCATTTAGCATTGGTTGTAGTGGCATAGTGGTTGGGGATCGCGGTAGCGATATTTAGCCTCGCAGAGCAGGATTTCGTTGAGCACCTTGGTGCGAATAAGCAAAAATGTGAAGAGGTACAACAAATTTATTTGTGGGCCTACTTCACCTATCCTGCCCAGAAATCGGCGTAGAATAAACCGTAATTCCTCGGAACAAAAAGCGTAATTTTCGCGTAATTAAAGCGTAAGTAGATATCTCACCATGTTGATTTTAAAGAAATAAACAAAAATACTGCAAAAGTAACCTAAGTTATGACACGGCAATGACATAACTACGTTAAAGCATTGCTGAAATCAGCAAAAGTCTCGTATCGATAAACAAAAGTAAGGTGAAAAGTATGTCGAAGTTTACTGAGCGGTTAAATGAATGGCTTGAACAAAAACGTAAAGATACCGGTCATCAAAAAGGTGATCACAAAAGGATTTTCTTAACCCTCAAGGACGATATTGCCAATGCACTCGACAATGGCTTTTCCTGCAAAGACATACATAGCCATTTAACGGCAACGGATCTCATCCAATGCACCTATCAAACCTTCTGCAAATATGTGAACGTTCATATAAAACACCAAGATAAAGCCACTAAAGCAACACGCCAGAACAAGTCAGATGCTTCAAGTGATAACAAGGCTTTAGCCACCGCAAAACCAAAAAACTTTAGCTTCAATCCAAACCCAAACAGCGATGATCTGTTTTGAACTCTCGGGCCAATGATGATGCGAATAGAGCCAATGTAACGCGTATCCTAAATCATGGCGTTAAACCATTAGCCGCAGGCCAATACAAAACCAAAAGCTTTATACCTCAAAGTATAAAGCAGGCGGTAACGCCGCCTGAAGATCCTGATAGATCCTGAATATCCTGCTAAAAGGGCAAAATATCGGGCGGGTGTGCCACGCTACCGGGCGGGTGTGCCACGCCATCGGGCGGGTGTGCCACGCTATCGGGCGGGTGTGCCACGCTTTACTTTATTATCAGGGGTTATTTCGATACCAAGTATCTGCAATCCACTCGCATCTTTTTTTAGCCGTCTTCGTCTATCTCGCAAAGTTTGGCTACTTAATCCCTCACCACAGACGGCACCAATCAGCGTATCTAAATACCAGCCTCCCAATGGCGCATTCTTATGGCTTAACACATGGCGAGCCACCGCCTGACTGATGCCGTAATTCAGACGAGCAATTGCGGTGGGCGGGTAATGTAACGAAAAATCGTGCTCCAGCAGCATTACAAGAGCTTTTCCTAGCCTCACCCGCCACAGATTACGCTCACCCTGCTTTAAAGGGTCATAGCGCGTCATAGGCGATGGAATAACATGATCAATCAAGCCCCCGATGATCGGAAAATCAAACTGGGTGACTTCGATGCTAATGGTTGCAGCCCTTAGTTCGGTTAACAGCTTCTCAAGCTGTGCCATGCTGTATTGGTTATCAGAAAGCACTCGGCGCAACTTAGCTGGATCAACCAAAAGCTCAACCCCGCCATCGGATACATCACGCTTTTTTTCAGCAACGTAAAGCATTCCCTCAATCACATCGGCATGGCGCTGGCCAAGCCTGCCCGTTACTTTACAGCGACCAAAGCTGGTTTCCATCCAATGACCTTGGCGTTCACAGGGCCGCTGCGTAGGTTGATAAAGTCTTAAGCGCGCTTGTAATGCCGTACTGGTTGGTGCCACCTTATTACCAGTCATCGTCGCCCCAAGCCGCCGCTTTTAGCTTAACGGGTGGTTTTTGTATCTTTCGCTCTAGTACGGCAGGTTTTAACACCCCGCCCTCATGACGCCTCAGCCAACGCTCAGGGAACGGAGCGCCATAGTTAGCCTTGCTTATACCAAAGCGCACGAAAAAGCCTCTACGAGCCTCACAGACGCCCCATTGCTCAGATTCAGCTAAGGTCATACTCGATAAGTAAGCTTGCCAACGAATGTTATCAACCAACACACTGCTACCCCGACTCGCTTGCTGCTGATCGCCAGCTCCCATCGACACGGCCCCTTTATTCGAGTGATGCAAAAAAACAATCGAGCAGCCCGTCTCAGCTGCTATGGTTTCCATCCGGCCAATCACTTGCGCCATCGGGCCGCTGGCATTTTCGTCTTCAATGTGAAAACGCCGTAATGTATCTAAGAACATCAAGCGCTTACCCTCAGCAACTTGCTTAATGCCATCAAACCAAGCCATCGACATAATATCTGGGCACCGACCAATCAAAGGCTCAATCAATAACCCTGCGGCAATCCTACGATGTTGATCGCCAGTCAGCATGGCACCAAGCGCATGCAAGCGATGATAAATGGCAACGGGCGGGTCTTCAGCGGGCAGAAAAACCGTAGGCCCCTTGGTTAGCTCCCCCAAACCAAGCAGATCTGGCCCTCCGGCAATTTGCGCAGCCAGTTGCAATGCAAACATAGACTTACCCGCGCCACCTGGCGACACAATTGCCCCAACTGTACCCGCCACCATATTTGGCAATACATAATCAATCTCAGGCGGCCGTTGCTGAAACGCCTGCAACAAATCAAGGGCCATAATTACCACTTCCCAGAAATCATATTGCCTGGGCGGATCGCTTGGATTGAGGCTGATTTTCGCTTTTCAATCCACTGCTCTACTTCAGCTAAATCCCAAGCCACATTACGGCAGGTCAACACAATACGACGAGGAAACTCACCGCGCAGCTCCAGGTTGTAGATGGTTCGATCAGACAAAGGGATCATAGCAAGCAACGTCCTTCTGTTAATCAATGTTTTGCTTGAAATTATTGGTTTCATCACACATCCTCATCAGTTGCATTTGCTAGATAATCTCAGTTATTGCCAGTCAATACGGCATATCCTTTGGACGATTTTTATGAATGTGAAAAGAGTTGAAGCAAAAATTGAAACCGAAGAAAAAATACGCGAACGCTTAGGGCCGTTTTACATATCGATATGGAAAGGCTGCGACCCATCTGTAGCAGCTGCGATAGCCGCATTTAGGGAGTCATGGCACAAATATTCAGAAGCATCGAACACAAAAAACTTGGTGCGGTTAGTAAAAGAAATCATCGATCCTGCTATAGCAACGTTTATGGCTAAACTTCCAGCGCATTACATGGCCCAAACGCCGGTATCACTGCCTAACATAAACCTCAGCGATATTGTAAAAGCAGTTGGGTTTCGCAAAACCGTGGACTTGATTACAGCTCACTTGGGCAGATTCATAAACCAGTGCGAATATACCAAACAAGACAAGCAATTTATTGCAACACACGAAGCCCTTAAACACTTCTGCACCCGTTGCGATGGAAAAAGACCGCAGAGATCAAAGCTAACCTCAGGCGTTGCCATCAACACAGAAAGACCAGAAGGGTTATGTGCATTTTGTGGTAATCAAACTGAATTTACCACCTTCATAACAGCATGGGCGCAACAACACTACCTAGAAGATGAAATAAAGAATGATCATCCAGACATACCGCAAAATACAAAAAAACGTCCCGATCTTAGCCACACCTACTGCCCTAACCACAGGCCAATGAACCATGACGGCAAATGGAATTCGCAGTACAAAAAAGCCAAACGCACCGCTGAGCAATTTGAGATAGAAGTATCGAGGCTACGTTGGCAAATAGCCCAACCAAACCAATACCATGCAAATTCAGGCGATGCTCTAATCGATGAGTATTTTTATCACTACCTAAAAGATAAAGCACTTAAGCCAGAACAAGTTGATGCGTTGTGGGATTTAGTTAATGCCAACTTTCCAAATCCGCATATTTGGGATGATGAAAAACTCGACTTGTTCGATAAGCTCTCAAATGAGATGACAGATACCGCAAATGCACTAAGGCCAGATAACATCAGCGAACTACGCAACCTAGCCCGATACATGGTTGACCAACGCCTAACAGACGACAAGAAAAGAATGCTAGTGCTGCGTAAACGAGGGCTAACTCAGCGAAAGATAGCAGAAGAACTAACGGCAATTTACGGTAAGAACTTCACTCACCAAGGCGTTTCGCGATCCTTGGCTGCGGTAAGTAAAGCGTTTCGGTTGGACGACTAGGGAGAGCTAAAAATTTTAGCCGCTAAAATTTTTGAGGCGCTCATGACAGCTTTGTTAGTGAACTAGCCAACCTAGCCCGCAATATGCTTGGCCAACGCCTAAAAGTCGACAAAAAATGAATGCTAGTGCTGCGGAAACGACGTCTAACACAACGAGAAATAGCCGAGAAGCTAACGGTGATTTTTGGCAAGAACTACACTCACCAAGGCGTTTCGCGATCCTTGGCGGCGGTAAGTAAAACGTTTAGGTTAGATGATTAGGGGTGGCTAAAAATTTTAGCCGCTAAAATTTTTGAGTCGCTCATGACAGTTTTGTTAGTGAACTAGCCAACCTAGCCCGCAATATGGTTGACCAACGCCTAACAGCCGACAAAAAAAATGCTAGTGCTGCGTAAACGAGCGGTGACACAGCAGAAAGCGCATATCTACTTTATAGAAAAAAGACTAAACAATGCCGCTACCCCCTCACTTTTAACATTATTTGTCGATTTAATGGACTTTTTTACATGCAGGTGCAATTATTGTTCCGTTTCATCAATAATAATGGAGTAGCGTAAATGATCATTCGGCTAGCAGTAGAGAACTATATGTCTATCTGCTCAAAACAAGTCTTAGACATGGAGCCAGGTTCATACACTGAAAAATCTGACACAAACACGTTTGAATGGGCTAATGAAAGCGACAGCCAAAAATTGCTGCATACTTCAGCTATCTATGGGGCGAATGCTAGTGGCAAAAGCAACCTTATCTCAGCATTAGCAACAATGAGAAATATTGTTGCTAAATCAGCTCAATGGCAAATCGATAAAAAGCTTCCTTATCGCCCATATAAGCTATCTCAAAAAAATAAAAACAGTCCAACAGAATTAGAAGTTGAATTTATTGCAAATAATATCAGGTTCGTTTACGGATTTTCTTATGACCAATCACGCATTTTAACAGAGTACCTTTTCGCATACCCCAAAAAAAAACCTCAGAAATGGTTTTTGCGAGCTTGGAACGGTAGTAATTACGAATGGGAATTTGGTCGCAATTTCACAGGTGAAAAGCAAACATGGGTAAACTCAACAAAAGATAACTCGTTATTTTTATCCACTTCAGTACAGCTAAATAGCTCACAACTGAAGGTGGTTTTTGATTGGTTTATCAGTAAAATTGCAATTGCAGGCATTGAGGGCTGGGATGTTAGTTATACATCGGAGCAATGTGAAAGAAAGAATGAAAAAGAAAAGATTATTCAACTACTAAGAAATGTTGATATTGTAGTTGATGATATTCAGGTAAAAACAGAAGAGTTTCATATTGACAAATTGCCTGACGAAATGCCCTCTGAATTAAAAGAACAGATTGCTGAAAAGCTTAGTGGTGAAGTTCTTTACGAAACTAAATTTGTTCGAAATGATGAGGATGGAAATCCAGTTACTTTTGAAATGGATGAAGAGTCAGATGGAACAAACCGCTTTTTTTCTTTCGCTGGACCTTGGCTAGACGCTTTAAAGTGTGGAAAAACGCTTTTTGTAGATGAATTAAATTCCAACTTGCATCCACTATTAGTTAAGCATATGGTTCAACTTTTTCATTGTCAGAAGTCTAACCCAAACAATGCTCAATTGATTTTTACCACGCATGAAACCTCTATTCTGAACCAATCTGTTTTCAGAAGAGATCAAATCTGGTTTGTACAAAAGACAAATAACAAGAGTGAGTTGTATTCACTTAGCGAGTTTAAAGTTAGAAAAGGTTATGAGAATTTAGAAGAGAGGTACCTCACTGGTTCTTACGGTGCTTTACCTTTCATTTTTTGGGAGGAATGTTAAGTGGGTAGTGATGATCTTTTCCATAAAATAAAAGCCAGAGCGAATAAATTAAAAAAAAGAGAACATAATAAAAAAGAACCTTACCCTAAGTTTCTTATTGTCTGCGAAGATACTGTTTCCGGCTATTACTACCTAACAAAAGCAGTTAAACACTTTAGGCTTTCTAGTGCTAACTTTTGCATCGTAGGATTGGGACAAGATCCAATGAGCATAGTTCTAGAAGCAGAAAAACGATATAACAATGAAAAGTCCTCTCATAAGCCCGATTTTGAGCAAGTATTTTGCGTTTTCGATAAAGATAATCATGCAAAATACTACAATGCAATAGATAAAATAAATGCCATAAATCGTTCACTAGGTGAGATTGTATTTAAAGCCATAACAAGTGTACCTTGTTTTGAAATTTGGTTGATTCTTCACTTTACATACACAACAAAACTCTATAGCGATAATCAAAGTAAATCCGCAGCAAATCAAGTTGTAGCAGATTTAATAAAAATCATGGACTCTTACAAGAAAAGTAGTTCAGATGCATTTGAACAAACCATAGAGCATTTGCCAGTGGCTTTAAATAACGCTAACAAGCTAGGTAGCTATTGTAAAAAAACCAGTTCAGAGTCTCCATCAACAAGAATGAATGAACTGATGGAATTTATTAGCAAATTAAACAACAATATTTAGCAATTAAATATAGGGCCTAAGGAATTATGTTCCCCACTGCCCTAGCATCATGCATTTCAAGCCAATAGGGCCTATTTATATGCGTTCCACTCATCAATCATATCAGCCCAGTCTTGCAGCATTGCGCTGCGTTGCTCGCGGTATTCGGCCTTGTTATACACTGCCCTGACGCCCTTTTGTTCATGGGCTAGGCATTTTTCAATCCAGTCAGTGTTGTAACCCGCCTCGTGCAATAAGGTACTGGCGGTGCGGCGCAGATCATGGGGGCCAAATTTAGCGAGGTCTTGACCATCTTTTTGCGCCGCTTTGTAGGTCAGCGTAAGCACTTTGTTGAGGGTTGGTTAGAT